>NZ_JAPIYN010000002.1:0-347108 GCF_035617725.1 Mycobacterium sp. 94-17 | reverse complement strand
GGCCGTCCTCGTCGCCGAGCGTCACGCCAGCGTGGCATTCAACGCCGAGCGTCACGCCAGCGTGACGCATAGGCGGTTCCCGGCGGCTCCCGCGGTGCCCGGCGGCTCTCCCTGCCAGGCCGTCCTCGTCGCCGAGCGTCACGCCAGCGTGGCATTCAACGCCGAGCGTCACGCCAGCGTGACGCATAGGCGGTCCCCGGCGGTCCCCGGCGGTTCCCGGCGGTTCCCGGCGCCCCCCGGCCCCGTCACACTTTCGCGAACCGTCTCGTCTCACCCGTATGACACAGAAAACCCGCATCGAACCCCTGCCGCCCCAGCGCACCGGACTGCTGATCCGGGCCATGTACCGGATCGCCAAGCGGCGCTACGGGCAAGTCCCCGAACCGTTCACCGTCACCGCGCACCATCGCGGGCTGATGATCGCCGGCGCCGTGCACGAGACCATGCTGGACCGGGCGTCCAAGACGCTGCCGGTCAGCGTGCGCGAACTCGCGGTGTTGTGGACCGCGCGCACGGTCGGCTGCTCGTGGTGCGTCGACTTCGGGTCCATGCTGCAGCGCCTGGACGGCCTGGACATCCAGCGCCTCAAGCAGATCGACGACTACGCGACGTCACCCGCGTTCACCGACGACGAACGCGCCGCCATCGCCTACGCCGACGCGGTGACCACCGATCCGCACGCTGTCACCGACGAGCAGGTCGCCGACTTGCGCGCCCGTTTCGGTGATGCCGGGGTGATCGAGCTGACCTATCAGATCGGGGTGGAGAACATGCGGGCGCGGATGAACACCGCGCTGGGCATCACCGAACAGGGCTTCAATTCCGGTGATGCCTGCCGGGTTCCGTGGGCGGACACGCAGCAGCGCTAAAGTGGCTTATGCGTGTCTGGGAGCTGGGACCGGGCCGGTTGATGGTCGCCGGCGGGTTCTCCGACCTCGCACTGCACCACCACCCCGCGGTACAGATCACCGTCGGCGGGCACGGTGCGCTGTCGGTGACCGGGGACGGCGACGCGCACGACGTGTGCCGGCTCGTGGTGATCGCCAGCGGGGCGCGTCATGCGGTGCGATCCGATTCCGGCTCGCAGGCGTTGACGCTGTACCTCGGGCTGCAGACACCGCAGGGCAGCGCGCTGAACACCTTGGCGCGCAAGCACGATCGACTGCCAGGCATCTGGATCGTCGATGACGGGACGCGACTGGCCACGGCGACGGCCGCGGTGCTGGCCGACGACGGCCCCGATGCCGCGGCCGCTTTCCTGATCGACAGTCTGTGCGGCGCACAGGATGGGCCGCGATCCGTTCACCCGCAGCTACGGCAGGCGATCGAAGTCGTCGCAAGCCGCGTGCCCGAGCACGTCGACGTGGCTTCCGTCGCCGGTGCCGTCGCGCTGTCCCCCGACTATCTCGGGCGGCTGTGCAAACAGCAGACCGGCGTCTCGCTTTCGGCCACCATTCGCTGGGAGCGACTGGTGGCCGCCATCGGCCATCTGCTCGATGGTCGCTCCGTCACCGACGCCGCCCACCTGGCCGGGTTCGCCGACGGGTCCCACGCCAACAAGGTCTGCTGGGAGATGACCGGGGCCACCCCGAGCGAACTCGCCGACGCGGTCAAAAAGGCTTTGATCTGACGGATCCATACAAGCGTTCCCCCGCGGTGTCACCGCACCCTTGAGGCATGCCTGTGATGTCACGGTCCGAACGGGCCTTTTGCTGCGGCGCGCTGTGGCGTTCGTCGTCCGCAACGATCGCGCGTGACCTTCGCGCCCAACGACTGGGCCACGACGTCCTGGAGATCGGGGCGGGCAGTGGATCGGTCGCGCGCGAGATCCTGTCGGGTGATCCCGAACTTGCCTGGACGGCAATGGATATCGACCCGCACATGACGCAGGCGTCCGCCGCCCGGCTGAGCGGATTCCGCAACGCGCTCAGCACAACCGCCGATGCCACCCGGATGCCGTTCGCCGACGAGTCCTTCGACGCCGTCGTCAGCTGCCTGATGCTGCATCACATCATCGACTGGGAGCGCACGGTCGCCGAGGTGGCACGGGTGTTGCGGCCGAACGGCGTCTTCGTCGGCTACGACCTGGTTCGCACCCCGCTGGCCACGCTGTTGCACCGGCTGGACGGCTCCCCGCATCGCCTACTGGTGCCGGCCGACTTCCGCGCCGAGTGCGCGCGGAACGGGCTGGACGTCAGCACGCAGTCCCGGCTGCTCGGGCACGTCATGAGCTTCATCGCACACAGGAACTCGCACACAGGAACTGAGGAGGAAAGCTGATGTCATCGTTGAGCATTCGCGCGAAGGCGGGGGTCGTCCGCGCTCTGTTCGCCGCGCCCGCCCCGGTCCGCCGCACGCTGGCGGGGCCGCCGCTGCGCACCGACGGCCAGGAGATGGCGCTCGACGCGCAACTGGTCATCCGGCTCAAGAACCTTTCCGGCTCCGACGTTTTCGCCGGCCCTGTCGCGGCCGCCCGGGCGCGATACGACGAGCTGCCCCTCCTCATCGGCTACCGCTCACCGATGCCCATCGAGACTCGGGAGATCACCATTCCCGTCGCGTCCGGCGCCATCGCGGCCACCCTGTACAGCCCCGAGGACGTGCCAGGGCCGTCGGGCCTGCTGGTGTACTTCCACGGCGGCGGCTTCTCGGTCGGGTCCCGGCTCAGCCACGACCCGGTCGCCCGCTACCTGGCCGCGCACGCCGGCGTGCGGGTGCTGTCGGTCGAATACCGGCGCGCCCCCGAACACCAGTTCCCCACGGCCGCAGACGATGCGCTCGCCGCGTTCGAGTACGCGCACAGCCACGCCGGCGAGCTGGCCGCCGATCCCCACCGCATCGGCGTCGGGGGCGACAGCGCCGGCGGCAATCTCGCGGCCGTGACCGCACAGCAGGCGGCGCGGCGGGGCGGTGCGGTGCCGGTGTTCCAGATGCTGATGTATCCGGCGACCGACTTCAGCACGCGCCGGCCGTCGCGCGACCTGTTCGCCCACGGGGCGACGTTCACCGACCGCAACATCGATTGGGTGATGGCCAACTACATCCCCCCGCAGACCGACCCGACCGACCCGCGGCTGTCACCGCTGTGCGGCGACGTCGCCGGCGTACCGCCCGCCTACGTCGCCACCGCGGGATTCGATCCGGTCCGCGATGACGGCGAGGCGTATGCGGACAAACTGCGCGCCGCCGGCATCCCCGTGGCACTGACCCGCCAGGCGGACCTGCCGCACGGATACCTCAACTTCGTCGGCATCGGGGGCCGATTCGCCGAGGCCGCGAGCGAGGCGGCCGGGGCCTTGCGGGTCGGGCTCGCCGCCAATGCCGGGTCAGCCGCGCAGCGGGGAGCCGGTGAATTTGTCGGGGTTGGCGACATCCCATAGGGCGCAGACCTTTCCGTCGCGCACCGTGGCCGCCATGATCCGCGGCATCATCTCGCGATACCCGTCGCGGGCCGGGCAGCCGGGTGTGTAGCCGCCCAGCTCGCCGTTGACCAGCCCCAGCTGGTAGGCGGTGAACATCGCCGGGCCATAGCGCTGAGCCAGGCCGAAGAAGAACCGGGCCACCTTGTCCGCGCCGTGGATGACGTTGATCGCGGTGGGCGCCTTGCCATTCGCGTCGCCGGTCAGGGTCACGTCGGGATGCAGCAGCCCCACCACGGCGTCCAGGTCGCCGGATGCCATGGCGGCCAGCAACTTCGAGACCACCTCGTGGTGCGCCGGGTCGGGTTCGGGCGGGGGGTCGGCCGCGACGGCCTTGCGGGCCCGCGACCCCAGCTGCCGGGCGGTGGCCTCGTTGGTCCCCAGCACCCGGGCGACCTCCGCGAACGGCACGGCGAACCCGTCGTGCAACACGAAGGCGACCCGCTGGTCGGGTGACAGCCGCTCCAGCACCACCATCGCGGCGAACCGCGCGTCTTCGCCTGCCACCACCGCGGACAGCGGATCGGCCGCCGGAGAATTCGAGAGACCGGTGACCACCGGCTCGGGCAGCCAGTTGCCGGTGTAGGTCTCGCGCCGGTGCGCGGCCGAGCGCAACCTGTCCAGGCCCAGCCTGCCCACCACCGTGGTCAGCCAGGCCCGCAGGTCGCTGATCTGCGTCGCCTTGTCGGAGTCCTGCCGGTGCAAGCGCAGCCAGGCGTCCTGGACGATGTCCTCGGCATCTGCCACCGTGCCGGTGATCCGGTAGGCGACCGACATAAGATGGGGACGCAGCGACTCGAACTCGCTGACCTGCTGCGCTGAGGTCACGGCGCCAAGCCTAACGCTAGGCTGGCGCACACCATGACAGACCACCTCTGGCTGCACTTCACCCGGCACGGGCCGGACTTCAGGGCGCCGGTCATCACCCGCGGCGAGGGCGTCACACTCTTCGACGACCACGGCAAGAGCTACCTCGACGGCCTGTCGGGACTGTTCACCGTGCAGGTCGGGCACGGCCGCACCGAACTCGCCGAGGTCGCCGCGCGGCAGGCGGGCACGCTGGCGTTCTTCCCGCTGTGGGGATACGCCACTGCACCCGCGATCGAGCTCGCCGAACGCCTCGCCGGCTACACCCCGGGCGACCTGAACCGGGTCTTCTTCACCAGCGGCGGCACCGAGGCCGTCGAGACCGCGTGGAAACTGGCCAAACAGTACTTCAAGCTCACCGGCAAACCCGGTAAGCACAAGGTGATTTCGCGCGCGATCGCCTACCACGGCACCACCCAGGGCGCCCTGGCGATCACCGGGCTGCCCAAGTACAAGCAGCCGTTCGAACCGGTCACCCCGGGCGGCTTCCGGGTGCCCAACACCAACTTCTACCGCGCCCCCGAACCGTTCGGAACCGACCCGAAGGCATTCGGGCGCTGGGCCGCCGACCGGATCGCCGAGGCCATCGAGTTCGAGGGCCCCGACACCGTGGCCGCGGTGTTCCTGGAGCCGGTGCAGAACGCGGGCGGCAGCATCCCGCCTCCCCCGGGCTATTTCGAGCGGGTGCGCCAGATCTGCGACGAATACGACGTGCTGCTGGTCTCCGACGAGGTGATCTGCGCGTTCGGCCGGATCGGGTCGATGTTCGCCTGCGCGGACTTCGGCTGTGTGCCCGACATGATCACCTGCGCCAAGGGGATGACGTCGGGCTACTCCCCGATCGGCGCGATGATCGCCAGCGAGAGGCTGTTCGAACCGTTCAACGACGGCGCCACCATGTTCCCGCACGGGTATACCTTTGGCGGCCACCCGGTTTCGGCGGCCGTCGGGCTGGCCAACCTGGACATCTTCGAGCGCGAGGGCCTGTGCGACCACGTCCGGACCCACGCGCCCGCCCTGCGCGCCACCCTGGAAAAGCTCTACGACCTGCCGATCGTCGGCGACGTGCGCGGCGAGGGCTACTTCTACGGCATCGAGCTCGTCAAGGACAGGGCGACCAAGCAGACCTTCGGCGACGACGAACGCCGCGCACTGCTCGGCCACGTTTCCGCGGCGCTGTTCGAGGCCGGGCTGTATTGCCGCACCGATGACCGCGGCGACTCGGTCATCCAGCTGGCGCCGCCGCTGATCAGTGGTCAGGCCGAATTCGACACCATCGAAGCCATCGTGCGTGAGGTGCTGACGCGGGCCCACGCGCGGTTCTAGAGTCCAGACCATGGCGCGCAAACCCCGTATCCACCCGGTGCGGTGGCAGCCGCCGCCGGTCGCGACGTTGCCCGACATGCCCAGAATTCCCGAGGCGGGGGTCACCGTCGTCCCGCTGCCCGGCAACGGTCCCGAGGACGTCGTCCGCGACGCGGCGGGCCGACTGTGGACGGGTCTCGAGGACGGCCGCATCGTGCGGGTCGAGCCCGGGCGCGGCGACCCGACGGTGGTGGCCGACACCGGCGGGCGCCCCCTCGGCCTGCACGTGGCCCGCGATGGCCGAATCCTGATCTGCGACAGTCACCGCGGGTTGCTCGCGCTGAATCCAGACCTCGGCACGCTGGACGTGCTGGTGGAATCCGTCGGCGGCAGGCGGCTGAAGTTCTGCTCGAATGTCACCGAAACAGCCGACGGCACAATCTATTTCACCGAGTCGACGAGCGACTTTCATTTCGAGAACTACACCGCACCGATCGTGGAGGCGCGCGCGACGGGCGGCCTGTACCGCCTCAATGCGGACGGCACGGTCGCCATGCTGGTGAGCGGGCTCTACTTCGCCAACGGGGTGACGCCGACGGCCGACGGGTCGGCGCTGGTGTTCGCCGAGACCCTGGCGCGCCGGCTGTCGAAGTACTGGCTGACCGGTCCGCGGGCGGGATCGGTGACGCCGTTGGCGGTGCACCTGCCCGGCATGCCCGACAACCTGTCCACCGGGGCCGACGGCCGCATCTGGGCCGCGCTGGTCGCCGAGGCGAACCCGGCGCTGGAGTCGCTGTTCCCGCGGGCCCCGATCATCCGCCAGCTGGTGTGGCGGCTGCCCGAGCGGCTACAACCGAAGATCAAGCCGGAGATCTGGGCCGTCGCGTTCGATCCGGACAGCGGCGTGGCCGTCGCGGGCCTGCGGACCCAGCGTCCGGACTTCGGTTCCGCCACCGGTGTGGTCGAGGCGGCGGGCAGGCTGTGGATGGGCACGATCAGCTACCCGGCGCTGGCGCATGTGGACCTGGCGGCCACCGCGCTCTAACCGGCGGACACCTGCCTGACCGCGTCGGCGGCCATCATCACCTCGCGGGTGTGCGCGGGGGTCGGGTTGCGCCCGAACCGCGTGACCGCGTTGCACAGCCAGGCCAGCGCCGACCGCAGTTCGGCGTCGGCGGAGGCGTCGCGGTGCAGTTGCAGCTCGGCCAGCACCCGGTCGAACCCGGAACGCCGTACCTGCGTCGCCTTCTCGACCTGCGTGAGCAGGTCGTTCAGCGGCCGCGGGCCCGTGCCGGGAGAGGCGCCGACCGCGCCACGACTGCCCCGCAGGGCCGAGAAGAACCGATCGCGTGAAATGGCAGCACCCCCGAATCCGGTGCGGTGATGGCCTCCGGGCCGACCGCGTGGCCAGCGTAACGCGACCGGGCGGGCAACGCCCGGTAACTTCCGTCTCACCTGTCACAGCGCGGCTCCCCGGATTCGGGCCGCCGATCGCCTACTGTGCACAGACGATGACCCTGTTACGTTCCGCATCGTGCCTGGCAGCGGCGCTATTCCTGACGGTCGCCCCGGCGGGGGTGCCGCGGGCGCAGGCCGAGCCCGGCGCCGAGCCCAATGCCGCCCCGGCGGACTGCCCGTACAAGGTGAACACCCCGAAGGCGGTGGATTCGTCGGAGGCCCCCACCGCAGGCGACCCGCCGATCCCGCTGGCGGTGCCCGCCAAGCCGGTGGGCGGTGACGCGCTGGGCGGCTGCGGCATCGTCGCAGCGCCGAACACGCCGGCGCTGCCGAACGACGTCTCGGCGGAGGCGTGGCTGGTCGCGGACCTGGACAGCGGCGCGGTGATCGCGGCCAAGGACCCGCACGCGCGGCACCGCCCGGCCAGCATCATCAAGGTGCTGGTCGCGATGGCCTCCCTCAACACGCTCAACCTGAACAAGCCTGTCCCCGGGACCGCCGACGACGCCGCGGCCGAGGGCACCAAGGTCGGCGTCGAGGAGGGCGGCGTCTTCACCGTCAACCAGCTGCTGCACGGGCTGCTGATGCACTCCGGCAACGACGCCGCCCACGCCCTGTCCATGCAGCTGGGCGGCATGGAGCAGGCGCTGGAGAAGATCAACGTGCTGGCCGCCAAGCTGGGCGGTCAGGACACCCGGGTGGCGTCGCCGTCGGGCCTGGACGCGCCCGGCATGAGCACCTCGGCCTACGACATCGGGCTGTTCTACCGCTACGCCTGGCAGAACCCGACGTTCGCCGACATCGTCGCGACGCGGACCTTCAACTTTCCCGGCCATGGCGACCATCCGGGCTACGAGCTGGAGAACGACAACCAGTTGCTCTACAAGTATCCCGGCGCCCTGGGCGGCAAGACCGGTTACACCGACGACGCGGGCCAGACGTTCGTGGGTGCGGCCAACCGCGACGGGCGGCGCCTGGTGGCGGTGCTGCTGCACGGGACGCGCCAACCGATCGCCCCGTGGGAACAGGCCGCGCACCTGCTGGACTACGGCTTCTCCACCCCGCAGGGCACCCAGGTCGGCTCGCTGATCGCGCCCGACCCGTCCCTGGCGCCGGCCAAGCGCGACGCCGCGGACCAGCTCGCCACCAACGCCGCGGCCGGCGCGATCATCCCGTCCGCGGACGCCCTGCCGATCCGGGTGGGCGTGGCGGTGATCGGCACCGTCGTGGTGTTCGCGCTGATCATGATGGCCCGCTCGATGAACCGCCGACCGCAACACCGCTGAGCCTCGTGGCAGGCGGATCGCGGCGCGGACTGCTGGTCGGGCTGACCGCCGCCAGCGTGGGCATCATCTACGGCTACGACCTGTCGATCATCGCCGGGGCGCAGTTGTTCGTCACCGAGGACTTCGGGCTGTCCACGGGCCGGCAGGAACTGCTGACGACGATGGTGGTGATCGGCCAGATCGCCGGGGCGCTGGGCGCGGGCGTGCTGGCCAACGTGATCGGGCGGAAAAGGTCGGTGGTGCTGATCCTGTGCGCCTACGCGGTTTTCGCACTGCTGGCCGCGTTCTCGGTCAGTTTTCCGATGTTGCTGACAGCGCGACTGCTGCTGGGGCTGACGATCGGTGTCACGGTGGTGGTCGTCCCGGTGTATGTGGCGGAATCGGCGCCGGCGGCGGTGCGCGGTTCGCTGCTGACGGCCTATCAGCTGGCCATCGTCAGCGGGCTGATCGTCGGCTATCTGACCGGTTACCTGCTGGCCGGAGCGCACGGCTGGCGGTGGATGCTGGGGCTGGCCTGTGTGCCCGCAATGTTGTTGCTGCCGGCCGTGATTCGAATGCCGGACACGGCGCGGTGGTACGTGCTGAAGGGCCGGACGGACGACGCCCGCCGGGCGCTGCTGCGGGTGGAACCCACCGCGCAGGTCGACGACGAGCTCGCCGAGATCGGCCGCGCGCTGGGCGAGACCGCACCCGGGACCCGGGGCGGGTTGTCCGAGATGCTGCGGCCCCCGTACCTGCGGGCCACCGCGTTCGTGGTCGTCCTCGGCTTCCTGATCCAGGTCACCGGCATCAACGCGATCATCTACTACAGCCCCCGCATCTTCGCGGCCATGGGCTTCACCGGCAACTTCGCGCTGCTGGGGTTGCCTGCGCTGCTTCAGGTCGCGGGGCTGGCGGCGGTCGGCGCGGCGCTGGCGCTGGTCGACCGGGTGGGCCGGCGCCCAATCCTGTTGTGGGGCAGCGCCATGATGATCGTCGCCGACGTATTGCTGGTGGCCGTGTTCGGCCGGGGCTTCGGCGGCACGATCGGCGGGTTCGCCGGGATCCTGCTGTTCATCTTCGGCTACACCATGGGCTTCGGGTCCCTGGGCTGGGTGTACGCCAGCGAGAGCTTCCCGTCGCGGCTACGCTCGATCGGGTCCAGCACCATGTTGACCTCGAACCTGGTGGGTAACGCCATCATCGCCGCCGTCTTCCTGAGCCTGCTCCATTCCCTGGGCGGCGCAGGCACTTTCGCGCTGTTCGCGGTGCTCGCGGCGGTCGCGTTCGGCTTCGTCTACCGCTACGCGCCGGAGACCAAAGGCCGCCAGCTCGAGGACATCCGCCACTTCTGGGAGAACGGCGGCCGATGGCCGTGATCGCCGCGGGCACCATGGTGCTCGACGGCCGGGTGTGCCGCCCCGGGTGGCTGCAGACCTCCGGCGCACGCATCGCCGCGTGCGCGCCCGGCCCGCCGCCCCGCCCGGCCGACGTCGAGTTCGCCGATTGCACCGTGGTGCCGGGCTTCGTCGACATGCATGTGCACGGTGGCGGGGGCGCCTCCTACACCGACGCCGACGGCATCGCCGACGCCGCCGCGTTCCATCTGCGGCACGGCACCACCACCACGCTGGCCAGCCTGGTGACCGCCGCGCCGGCCGAATTGCTGCGCGGGGTGCGCGCGCTGGCCGAGGCCACCCGGCTCGGCACCATCGCGGGTGTGCACCTGGAGGGGCCGTGGCTGAGCCGGGCGCACTGCGGGGCCCACGATCGCACCCAGATGCGCGATCCGGACGCGGCGGAGATCGACGCGGTGCTGGCCGCGGGCGACGGCACGATCCGGATGGTGACGCTGGCGCCCGAGCTGCCGGGGGCCGACGCGGCGATCCGCCGTTTCGTGAACGCGGGAGTCGTTGTGGCGGTGGGACATACCGACGCCTCCTACGTGCAGACCCGACACGCCATCGCGTTGGGCGCCACGGTGGGCACGCACCTGTTCAACGCGATGCCAGCACTGCACCACCGCGCCCCCGGCCCGGCGCTGGCGCTGCTGCGCGACGCACGGGTGACCGTCGAGGTGATCGCCGACGGCGTGCACCTGCACCCCGACGTGGTGACGGCGGTGATCGCCGCGGCCGGAGCGGACCGGGTCGCCGTGATCACCGACGCGATCGCCGCGGCCGGCCGTCCCGACGGCGCGTTTCGGCTCGGCGCGGTGCCCGTGGATGTGGTCGCCGGTGTCGCCCGGGTGCAGGGGACGTCGACCATCGCGGGCAGCACCGCCACCATGGATCGGCTCTTCCGCGCCGTGCACGCCGGGTCCGGCTTGGCCACCGCGGTGCAGACGACCGCCGCAGCGCCGGCGCGGGCGCTCGGCCTGCGGCGAGTGGGGGAACTCAAAGGCGGCTACGACGCCGATCTTGTTGTGCTGGATGCGCGTTTACATGTCGCGAATGTCATGGCGCGCGGCGCCTGGCGGGACCAGCCGCGTCAAGGCGCGTGATGGCCTGGCTCATCCTGATTGCGTCGGGAATCCTCGAGGCCGTGTGGGCGAGCGCCCTGAGTAGATCCGACGGCTTCTCCCGCCTCGGACCGTCGCTGATATTCCTTGTTGCCGTGGCGCTTTCGATGACCGGATTGGCGATCGCCATGCGCACCCTGCCGGTCGGCACCAGCTATGCGGTCTGGGTCGGCGTCGGTGCGGTGCTCACCGTCGGCTACGCGATGCTGACCGGCGACGAACCGGCGTCGTTGCCCAAGCTGGTACTGATCGGCGGGATCGTGGGCTGCGTCGCGGGCCTGAAGCTGCTCGGCTAGCGATCGCGGCGGGTCAAGCGGGCGAGCCGGGAAAGTGTCAGCGCGCCAACGGCTCCCAGCACCATCGCGGTCAGCGTCTGGCGGGTGCCCAGGCCCTCATCCATCTGCACGCGCGGCGCAATGATCGCCGGGGCCGGAGGGGCGACGGGCCGGCTGCGCGGATCGTCCGAGGCCGTGGCGGCCCATGCGGTGCAGAACAGCACGAGATACGCGGTGACGTAGGCGAACACCATCAATCCCAGCACCGGCCCGAAGGCCGCGCCCGCCGGGCTGCGCAGCACCGTCCTGAGATAGATGGAGGCGACCTGTTTGAACACCTCGAAGCCGACCGCCGCAACCAGCCCGGCCCGCATCGAATCGACGAGGCTGACCTTTTCGCGGGGCAGCCGGGCGATCATCCAGGTGAACAGCAGCCACGACACCAGCGTCGCGATCAGCAGCGAGATCAGCCAGAAGAGCCAGTCGAACACCACAAATTGGGGTATGCCAAGCCATTTCAGCAACGCAGCCATGGGCGCGGCGTTTCCGAAGGTGGTGAGCGCGACGGTGGCCACGATCACCGCGAATGTCCCCACCATCGCCAGCAGGTCGGAGAACTTGTTGCGCAGGAAGCCCGGCCACTCGATCTGTTCGTCCCACCACATCTCCGTCAGCGCCTGGCGCAGGTGCGATATCCAGCCCAGCCCCGCCCACACCGCGAAGACCAGACCGATCACACCGACCGACGTCCGGGCGTCGATCGCCGAGTTCATCAACTCCTGCAGCTGATTTCCCAGCGCGCCGGTCACCTGCGAGCGGATCTGGTCGTCGATGGTGCTCAGCAGCTGCGGCCGTCGGGCCAGCATGAACCCGACGACCCCGAAACCGACCATGAGCAATGGGAACATCGCGAAGATCGTGTAATAGGTGAGGCCGGCCGCGAAGAAGCCACCGTTGCGGTCGTCGAAGCGCCGGTAGGCGCGAATGACGTGATCGATCCACCCGTGCCGGGCGCGCAGCCGACCGAACATGCCCGCCTTGGCCGGCTCGCCCATCGCACGACTCCAATGAGAAGCGGTACTGGCTCCTTTGGGCCGATTCCGCTGTGGATCTAACTCCGCTGTGGAAGAAACCCAAGCCGATCGTAGACCCGCCGGACCGTTTTCCCGGCGACATCGTCGGCCTTTTGCGCTCCGGCCGCGAGCACGGCCTCCAATTCGGCCACGTCGGAGGTCAGTTCGTCGACCCTGGCCTTGATGGGTGCGACGAACTCGACGACCGCCTCGGCGGTGTCTTTCTTCAAATCGCCGTAACCCCTTCCGGCATAGCCCGCCACGAGCGTGTCGATGTCGACACCGGTGACCGCGGACTGGATCGAAAGCAGGTTGGACACACCGGCCTTGGCCCCGGTATCGTAGCGGATCTCGCGCTCGCTGTCGGTGACCGCCGAGCGAATCTTCTTGGCGGACTTGGCCGGGTCGTCGAGCAGGTTGATCACGCCTGCGTCGGTGGCGGCCGACTTGCTCATCTTCGACGTCGGGTCCTGCAGGTCGTAGATCTTGGCGGTGGCCTTGGGGATGAGCACGTCGGGAACCACGAAAGTGTCTGGGAACCGGGCATTGAAGCGCTGGGCGATGTCGCGGGCCAGCTCGAGATGCTGCCGCTGGTCCTCGCCCACGGGCACCAGATCGGTGTCATAGGCCAGCACGTCGGCCGCCTGCAGCACCGGGTAGGTGAACAGTCCCACGGTGGTGGAGTCGGCGCCGTGGCGCAGTGACTTGTCCTTGAACTGCGTCATGCGCGACGCCTGCCCGAAACCGGTGAAGCAGCCCAGCACCCAGGCGAGCTGGGTGTGGGCGGGCACCTGGCTCTGCACGAACACGGTGCTGCGGGCCGGGTCGATGCCCAGCGCCAGGTATTGCGCGGCGGTGATCAGCGTCCGGCGGCGCAGCGCCTCGGGATCCTGGGCGACGGTGATCGCGTGCAGGTCCACGACGCAGAAGTACGCGTCATGGTCGTCCTGCAGCGCGACCCACTGCGTGATGGCGCCCAGCGCGTTACCCAGATGCAGGGAGTCGGAGGTGGGCTGCACGCCGGAGAAAAGCCGGCCGGATCCGGTAGCGGTGCTCATGATCCACCGATCTTTTCACGCGCAGCCGCCCGGCCTGCACCGACCGGCGGCCTGGTTGCGGTACCGCCGGTACCGCCTTTAATGTCGGGCTATGACGACTCGTCCGCCGATTCACCTCGGTTCCACGGATGGTTCCGCAGAGCCGGTTCTGCTGCTGCACGGATTCCTGATGTCGCAGACGGTGTGGGACCCGGTCGCGCCGCGGCTGGCCGAGACCGGCCGCTTCGAGGTCTTCGCCCCCACCATGGCCGGGCACAACGGCGGCCCCTACGCGGGCACCTGGCTGCTCAGCACGCCGCTGCTGGCCGACCATGTCGAACGCCAGCTCGACCAGCTCGGCTGGGAAACCGCCCACATGGTGGGCAACTCGCTGGGCGGCTGGGTCGCCTTCGAGCTGGAGCGGCGTGGGCGCGCGCGCAGCGTGACCGGCGTCGGCGCCGCGGGCGGATGGACGCGGTGGAGCCCGGTGAAATTCGAGGTCATCAGCAAGTTCATCGCGGGCATGCCCCTGTTGGGGCTCGCGCGGCTGTTCGGCGCCCGCACCCTGCGGCTGCCGCTGAGCCGCCGGCTGGCCACCCTGCCGCTGAGCGCCACGCCCGACGCGGTCAGCGAGGAGCAGCTGTGCGGCGTCGTCGACGACGCCGCCCATTGCCCGGCGTACTTCCAGCTGCTGGTCAAGACGCTGCTCAATCCCGGTCTGCTGCAGCTGGCCGACACCGCGGTGCCGGTCCAGCTGGTGCTCTGCGAGAAGGACCGGGTGGTGCCCGCGAGCCGATTCAATCGGCACTTCACCAGCTTCCTGCCTCCGGGGACGAAGATCACCGAGCTCGAGGGCGTCGGGCATGTGCCGATGTTCGAGGCGCCCGAGCGGGTGACCGCGGTCATCGCCGACTTCATCGACGACTGCCGCGCCGCGGCGGGCCGGCTTCCGGACCAGCTACGGCCCCCGGCTAGTTAGCCAGTTTCTTTTCCAGGTTCTGCGCGATCGAGCCGAGGAACTCCTCGCTGTTCTGCCATTGCTGGTCAGGACCGATGAGGATCGCCAGGTCCTTGGTCATCTTGCCGCTCTCGACGGTGGCGACCACCACGTTTTCCAGGGTCTGGGCGAACTCCGTCACCTCCGGGGTGTGGTCCAGCTCGCCGCGGTGCGCCAGTCCGCGCGTCCAGGCGAAGATCGACGCGATCGGGTTGGTCGAGGTGGGCTTGCCGGCCTGATACTGGCGGAAGTGCCGGGTGACGGTGCCGTGCGCGGCCTCGGCCTCCACCACCTTGCCGTCGGCGGTCATCAGCACCGACGTCATCAGCCCCAGTGAGCCGTAGCCCTGGGCGACGAGGTCCGACTGCACGTCGCCGTCGTAGTTCTTGCAGGCCCAGACGTAGCCGCCCTCCCACTTCAGGCAGGCCGCGACCATGTCGTCGATCAGCCGGTGCTCGTAGGTGAGTCCCTCGGCCTCGAATCGGTCCTTGAACTCCTCGTCGTAGACGCGCTGGAACTCGTCTTTGAACATGCCGTCGTAGGCCTTGAGGATGGTGTTCTTGGTGGACAGGTAGACCGGCCACTTGGCGTCGAGACCGTACTTGAGCGACGCGCGCGCGAAGTCCCGGATGGAGTCCCTGAAGTTGTACATCCCCAGCACGACACCGCCGTCGGCGGGAATGGACACCACCTCGTGCACCATCGGCTCGCTGCCGTCGGCGGGGGTGAACGTGATGGCGACGGTTCCCGGCTTGTCCACCTTGAAGTCGGTCGACCGGTACTGGTCGCCGAAGGCGTGGCGGCCGATGACGATCGGCTTGGTCCAGCCCGGCACCAGCCGTGGCACGTTCGAGATCACGATGGGCTCGCGGAAGATGGTGCCGCCCAGGATGTTTCGAATCGTCCCGTTCGGTGAGAGCCACATCTTCTTGAGGCCGAACTCCCGGACGCGGGCCTCGTCGGGGGTGATGGTGGCGCACTTGACACCCACGCCGTGCTTCTTGATCGCGTGGGCCGCGTCGAGGGTCACCTGGTCGTCGGTGCGGTCGCGGTTCTCGATGCCCAGGTCGTAGTAGTCCAGGTCGATGTCGAGGTGCGGCAGGATCAGCTTGTCCTTGATGAACTTCCAGATGACGCGGGTCATTTCGTCACCGTCGAGCTCTACGACGCGGCCCCTGACCTTGATCTTGGCTTCGCCTGCCATGTCGAATCCGGCCTCCTGCCCGCGGGCCCAGCGCGCCCCCTGGCCCGTCCCCTAGCCTGTGGAAGCCGCCAACGCCTCGTTGAATGTCTTGCTCGGGCGCATGATCGCCGTCGTCTTCTCGCGGTCCGGGTAGTAGTAGCCACCGATGTCGACAGCCTCGCCCTGCGCCTCGGCCAGTTCGGACACAATGGTGTCCTCGCCGTCGGCCAGCGATTCGGCCAGCGCGGCGAAATGGTCCCGCAATTCGGTGTCATCGGACTTCGCGAGCTCCTGCGCCCAGTACAGCGCCAGGTAGAATTGGCTGCCGCGGTTGTCGAGTTCGCCGGTCTTGCGCGACGGGCTCTTGTTGTTCTCCAACAGCCTTCCGATCGCGGCGTCCAGGGTCTTGCCCAGGATCTTGGCGCGCTCATTGTCGGTCTTGATGCCGATGTCTTCGAAACACGCTCCGAGGGCCAGGAATTCGCCCAGGGAGTCCCAGCGCAGATGGTTCTCCTCGACGAGCTGGTGGACGTGCTTGGGCGCCGAGCCGCCCGCGCCGGTTTCGTACATCCCGCCGCCGGCCATCAGCGGCACGATGGACAGCATCTTCGCGCTGGTGCCCAGCTCGAGGATGGGGAACAGGTCGGTGAGGTAGTCGCGCAGGATGTTTCCGGTCGCCGCGATGGTGTCCTGGCCGCGCATCGCGCGCTCGATCGTGTACCTCATGGCCCACACCTGCGGCATGATCTGGATCTCCAGGCCCTCGGTGTCGTGTTCCTTCAGGTACGCCTTGACCTTCTTGCGCAGCTCGACCTCGTGCGGGCGCTCCGTGTCCAGCCAGAACACCACCGTCATCCCCGAGTTGCGCGCCCGGGTGACCGCGAGCTTGACCCAATCCCGGATCGCCGCGTCCGTGACGACGGGCATGCGCCAGATGTCGCCCTCCTCCACGTTCTGGGTGAGCAGGACTTCCCCCGTGTCGAGGTCGACGATGTCGGCGACACCGTCCTCGGGGATCTCGAACGTCTTGTCGTGGCTGCCGTACTCCTCGGCCTGCTGCGCCATCAGGCCGACGTTGGGCACCGTGCCCATCGTCGTCGGATCGAACTGCCCGTGGGTCTTACAGAAGTTGATGATCTCCTGGTAGATGCGGGAGAAGGTGGACTCGGGGTTGACGGCCTTGGTGTCCTTCTGCCGCCCGTCGGCACCCCACATCTTGCCGCCCGCGCGAATCATCGCCGGCATCGACGCATCCACGATCACGTCGCTGGGCGAATGAAAGTTGGTGATGCCCTTGGCCGAATCGACCATCGCCAGCTCCGGGCGGTGTTCGTGGCAGGCGTGCAGGTCGCGAATGATCTCCTCGTGCAGCGACGCGGGCAGCGACTCGATCTTGTTGTAGAGGTCGACCAATCCGTTGTTGACGTCGACACCGAGCTCGTCGAAGAGCGCCTGGTGCTTGGCGAACGCGTCCTTGTAGAAGATCTTCACCGCGTGACCGAAGACGATGGGGTGCGACACCTTCATCATCGTCGCCTTGACGTGCAGCGAAAACATCACGCCTGTCTCGTAGGCGTCCTGCATCTGCTCCTCGTAGAACTCGATGAGGGCCTTCTTGCTCATGAACATGGAATCGATGACGTCGCCGTCGCGCAGTTCGACCTTGGGTTTCAGCTCGAGGGTCTTGCCGCCCTTGGTCTGCAGCACCATCTTCACGTTGCGCGCGCGGTCCAGCGTTATCGACTTCTCACCGTGATAGAAGTCGCCGTGCCGCATGGTCGCGACGTGCGTGCGCGAGGCAGGCGACCAGTCCGCCATGCTGTGCGGGTGCCTGCGCGCGTACTCCTTGACGGCCTTGGGGGCGCGCCGGTCCGAGTTGCCCTGCCGCAACACCGGGTTGACCGCACTGCCCAGGCATTTGGCGTAGCGCGCACGAATTTCCTTGTCCTCGTCCGTCTTTGGACTGTGCGGAAAGTCGGGGATCTTGTATCCCTTACCCTGCAGCTCCTTGACGGCGGCGATCAGCTGCGGCACCGAGGCGCTGATGTTCGGCAGCTTGATGATGTTGGTGTCGGGGAGCTCGGTGAGCCGGCCCAGTTCACCCAGGTTGTCCGGCACCCGCTGCTCTTCGGTCAGATCCTCGGGGAACTCGGCCAGAATCCGCGCGGCCACCGAGATGTCGCTGGTCTTGATCTCGATGCCCGCCGGCTCGGCGAAGGCGCGCACGATCGGCAGGAACGCGTACGTCGCCAGCAGCGGCGCTTCGTCGGTCAGTGTGTAGATGACGATCGGCTCTTCGGCGCTCACGGTCCCTCTCCCGGCGGCAATGATGGGTTCGAATTATCGGGGCTCAGCGGTGTGACTGCCACGTTAGCAAGGGTGTTTGGACAGGTGTCGACCTGCACGCGCACCGCGATGGTTGGCACCGGCTCGGCACAGTAAGATAGTCTCCGTATTGGTCATGAGCGCCAGCATCAAGCCCCGGCTTGCTGGCCGGCAACCCTCCAACCGCGGTGGGGTGCCCCGGGTGATGACCAGGTTGAGTAGCCACACGACCGGCTATCCGGCAAGCGCGGGTCCGCCATGACGGGCCCCTGAGTAGACAGGGAAAACGTGATGTGCAGTCGCTCGGCCCCTCCTCGCCCCCTCGTGTGTCGCTGCTGAACCGCGGCGCCGGTTCGACGTCGGATTCCGGCGTCCCGGCCGCGTCCTAGCAAACTCCCCTACCAGCAGAAAGCAACCCCCGTGAGCTCCGACAAAGCCGATCCGACCGCCGATCCGACCGCCGATCCGGCAGCGAACTGGTCGTTCGAGACCCGGCAGGTGCACGCCGGTCAGCATCCGGACCCGGCGACCAACGCCCGCGCCCTGCCGATCTACCAGACCACGTCCTACACCTTCGACGACACCACGCACGCCGCCGCCCTGTTCGGGCTGGAAGTGCCGGGCAACATCTACACCCGGATCGGCAATCCGACCACCGACGTCGTCGAACAGCGCATCGCCGCTCTCGAAGGCGGCGTCGCCGCGCTCTTCCTGAGCTCCGGCCAGGCCGCTGAGACTTTCGCCATACTGAACCTGGCCTGTGCCGGAGATCACATCGTTTCCAGCCCGCGGCTCTACGGCGGGACGTACAACCTGTTCCACTACTCGCTGGCCAAGCTCGGCATCGAGGTCACCTTCGTGGCGGACCCCGACGACCTGGACTCGTGGCAGGCAGCGCTGCGGCCGAATACCAAAGCGTTCTTCGGCGAGACCATCTCCAACCCGCAGATCGACATCCTGGACATCCCCGGGGTCTCCGGCGTCGCGCACGCCAACGGCATCCCGCTGATCGTCGACAACACGATCGCCACGCCGTACCTGATCCAGCCGTTCGCCCACGGCGCCGACATCGTGGTGCACTCCGCCACCAAGTACCTCGGCGGGCACGGCTCCGCGATCGCCGGGGTCATCGTCGACGGCGGCACGTTCGACTGGACGCAGGGCCGCTTCCCGGGGTTCACCACGCCCGACGCCAGCTACCACGGTGTGGTGTTCGCCGAGCTCGGTCCACCGGCGTACGCGCTCAAGGCGCGCGTGCAGCTGCTGCGCGACCTCGGCTCGGCCGCTTCGCCGTTCAACGCGTTCCTGGTGGCCCAGGGCATCGAGACGCTGAGCCTGCGCATGGAGCGCCACGTCGCCAACGCGCAGCGCGTGGCCGAGTACCTGGCCGGCCATGATGGCGTGCTGTCGGTCAACTATGCGGGGCTGCCCGACTCGCCCTGGCACGAGCGGGGAAAGAAGCTGGCGCCCAAAGGAACCGGCGCGGTGCTGGCGTTCGAGTTGGCCGGTGGTGTCGAGGCGGGCAAGGCGTTCGTGAACGCGCTGCAGCTGCACAGCCACGTCGCCAACATCGGCGACGTGCGCTCGCTGGTGATCCACCCGGCGTCCACCACGCACGCCCAGCTGAGCCCGGCTGAGCAGCTGAGCACCGGCGTCAGCCCCGGGCTGGTGCGCCTGGCCGTCGGCATCGAGGGCATCGACGACATCCTCGCCGACCTGGAGCTCGGCTTCGCCGCGGCAAGCAAATTCGGTGCGACGGCGGGGACATCCGGCGCCGACCCACAAGCCGTGGCCGCGTTCTAGGGGCCAGCGCCATGACGATCTTCGACGTCCCCACCCAAACCCTGCCCACCGAGGGCGAAACGGGCTTCGTCCACATCGGCTCGCTGCATACCGAATACGGCGCGGTGATTGACGACGTGTCCATCGCCATCCAGCGCTGGGGCGAGCTCTCGCCGACGCGCGACAACGTGGTGGTGGTGCTGCACGCGCTGACCGGCGACTCACACATCACCGGGCCCGCCGGACCCGGCCACCCCACGGCCGGCTGGTGGGATGCGATGGTCGGCCCGGGTGCGCCGATCGACACCAACCGCTGGTGCGCGGTGGCCACCAATGTGCTGGGCGGGTGCCGCGGATCCACCGGCCCCGGCTCGCTGGCCCGAGACGGAAAGCCTTGGGGCTCAAGATTTCCGCTGATCACCGTGCGCGACCAGGTGAAGGCCGACGTCGCCGCCCTGGCCGCGCTCGGCATCAACGAGGTCGCCGCCGTGGTCGGCGGATCCATGGGCGGCGCAAGGGCTTTGGAGTGGATGGTCGGTTACCCGGCCCAGGTGCGCGCCGGGCTGCTGCTGGCGGTCGGCGCGCGCGCCACCGCCGACCAGGTCGGCACCCAGACCACGCAGATCGCGGCGGTCAAGGCCGACCCGCACTGGCAGAACGGCGACTACCACGGCACCGGGCTCGCACCGGAGGGCGGGCTGGCGATCGCGCGCCGCTTCGCCCACCTCACCTACCGCGGTGAAGTCGAGCTCGACTCCCGGTTCGGCAACGACAAGCAGGACGACGGCACGGCGGTGGACGACGACCGTTACGCGGTGCAGAGCTACCTGGAGTACCAGGGCGACAAGCTGGTGGACCGCTTCGACGCAGGCAGCTACGTGGCGCTGACCGAGGCGCTCAACACCCACGACGTCGGACGCGGGCGCGGCGGCGTGCCCAAGGCCCTGCGCGCCTGCCCGGTGCCCGCGGTCGTCGGCGGCATCACGTCGGACCGGCTCTACCCGCTGCGGCTGCAGGAGGAACTGGCCGAGCTGCTGCCGGGCTGCGCGGGTCTGCAGGTCGTCGACTCCATCTACGGGCACGACGGCTTCCTGGTGGAGTCCGACGCGGTGGGGGATCTGATCCGCAAGACGCTCGCGCTGGCGCTCCACCCGGGCGGGGCCGAAGGCGCATGCCGATAGTGACCGAGTCCGGACACGACCGCTCCCTGTCGTTCGGCTCGGCGGCCGCGGCGTATGAGCGGGGGCGTCCGTCGTATCCCCCGGAAGCGATCGACTGGCTGCTGCCGACCGGGGCGCGCCAGGTGCTCGACCTGGGTGCCGGAACCGGGAAGCTGACCACGCGGCTGGTGGAGCGCGGCCTGGACGTGGTGGCCGTCGACCCTGTCCAGGACATGCTGGAGGTGTTGCGCAGCTCGCTGCCGGAGACCCGGGCGCTGCTGGGTACCGCGGAAGAGATTCCGTTGGAGGACAACAGCGTTGACGTGGTGCTGGTGGCCCAGGCCTGGCATTGGGTGGATCCGGAGCGCGCGATTCCGGAGGTGGCTCGGGTGCTGCGGCCCGGCGGGCGCCTCGGTCTGGTGTGGAACATCCGCGACGAGCGGCTCGGCTGGGTGCGCGAACTGGGTCAGATCATCGGAAGCGAGGACGGCGGCCGGGTCGACGTGGCATTGCCCGAGCCGTTCACCGACGTGCAACGCCATCAGGTCGAGTGGACGAATTACCTTACGCCGCAAGCACTGATCGACCTGGTCGCGTCGCGCAGCTACTGCATCACCTCGCCGGCCGAGGTGCGCACCCAGACACTTGACCAGGTGCGCCGATTGCTGGCCACCCATCCGGCGCTGGCCAACTCGAACGGCCTGGCGCTGCCCTACGTCACCGTGTGCACCCGGGCGACGCTGGCCGGGTGATCCTGGTCATTCTCAACGGGTTTCGCGGGCGCGGGCTCGAACCCGTGGGGCGCGACGCGCGCGATCCGCGATTCGATGTCGTACGGCATGATGATGGCGGTCGCGTTCCGGATGCGGCTCACCGCGCGGGCCATCCTGTCCGCGGTGCGGTCATGCAGCATCCGCCCCAACAGAGGCGAGTACGTACGGCGCGGCAGCAACACCGTCACCCTGGAGTCCGGATGCTCGGCGAGCACCCGGACCACGAACTCGTGCGCGGCCCGGCTCAGGTGCCGATCCAAGCAGTTGATCAGCCGCAGCGGGGTGTCGTGCTCGAAACGATTCCAGCGCTCCCGCAGCGACATGGCATGGTCGGCGTCGATCACGAAGTGCACCGCGGTGAGCTCGTCGGCCTGCAGTCCGTTTCCCATGCGGACGGCCTCGATCTCGGCGAGGTCGATCGTGTCGACGAACACCAGGACCTGAAGCCGCTGATAGCGGCTCAGGTCAACCATTTCCGTGCGCGACATCTCCAGCACCGACGCCTCGTCCCGGTACTTCTTGTTGAGCCGCATCAGGGCCAGCACCAGCAGCGGGAAGATGATCACGATCAGCCAGGCACCCTCGGTGAACTTGGCCACCACGAAAATGCCCACCACGATCGTCGACATGACTCCCGCTGCGACGTTCATCGCCACCTTGGGTCGCCAGCCGGGCCCTCGGCGGGTCAGGTGATGTTTCGCCATGCCGTAACCGGCGATCGCGAACGCGGTGAACACCCCGATCGCATAGAACGGGACCAGCGCACTCACCTTCGCCTCGGTGATCAGAAGTAGCGTCACGGCCAGCGCGGTGAGGGTGAGGATGCCGTTGGACAACACCAGCCGGTGGCCCCGTTTCGACAGCGGCCGGGGCAGAAAGCGATCCTCTGCAACGAAACCGGCCAGCGCCGGGAAGCCGTTGAAGCTGGTGTTACAGCCCGTGAAAAGGATTGCCGCCGTTGATGCCTGGACCATGAAGTAGAGGACCTTGCCGATCGCCCCATCGCCGAAGACGGCCCTGGTGATCTCGGACAGCATCGACGGGTATTCGTCGAGGTACGGGACGGCGTGCGTGACGTGCGCCAGCCACGCGACCCCCGCCAGCAGGAATCCCAGCATGCACACCATCGCCGTGAGCACACGACGGGCGTTGATGCCTTCGGGCTTCTTGAACACGTTGGTCGAGTTCGACACCGCCTCGACACCGGTCAGTGAGGTGCCGCCATTGGCGAAGGCGCGCAACACGATCAACACCGTCGCTCCCATCACCAGCCCGCCGCCCTGATGGACCGGCACCGCGCCGACGAGGTGATGCGGATCGTATTTCGGTAATCCCCAGGCCAATTCGCGAACCAGCCCGGTCAGGATCGTCGCCGTGATCATGGCGACGAACGCATAGGTGGTGATCGCGAACATCCGCCCGGACCGCCGCAGCCCGCGCAGGTTGACCAGACAGATGAGCACCACGGCGGCCAGCGTGATCTCCAGATGGTAGGGACGAAGGGCCGGAACCGCCGACACCACCGCCACGGTCGCGGCGGCGGGCTGCACCGCCACCGTTACCACGTAGTCGATCACCAGCGCCGCCGCCGCGACCTGGGCCACCCGCGGGCCGAAGTTCTCCCGGGCGACCAGATACGAACCGCCGGGGCGCGTGTAGGCCGTGACCACCTGCCGGTACGACACCGACACCAGCGCCAGAATCACCAGGATCACCCCGGTGATCGGAAGCAACAGCGCGAACGCGGCCATGCCGGCCGCGGGCAGCAGTTCGATCATGATCTGCTCGGGGCCGTACGCCGTCGACGAAATCGCGTCGGGCGCAAGCGCCCCCAGCGCAACGGGATTCGACAACCGCTCCGCGTCCAGCCGATCGGTGGTCAGCGGCTCGCCGAGCAGGATTCGCTTGCATCTGTCGGTGAACGAAAGCGGTATCCCGCCCAGTGATTCCGTCACAATATCCTCCTTGAGATCCCTCCTCGAGGGCTCACACGATGCGGTTGCGGGGCCGGCCCGGCTCGGTTCTGGGGCGCGATGGCCCCTATCCCGCGTGGGTAACCTCGGCGATGCGGGACTCGATGTCGTAGGGCACGATCTGCGCCGCCGCACCCGGGATGCGGCTGACGGCGCGGGCGATCTTGTCGGCGGTGCGGTCGTGTAACAGCCGGCCGATCAGCGGCGAGTAGGTTCGCCGCGGTAACAACACCGTCACCCTGGTCTCCGGATGATCGTTGAGCACCCGGACCACCAAATCGTGTGCGGCACGGCCCAAGTGACGATCCGGGCAATCGACCATGCGCAGCGGGGTGTCGTGCTCGAACACCTCCCAGCGCCGTTGCAGCCGCGCCGCGCGGTCATGGTCGATCACCAGGTGCACCGCGGTGAGTTCGTCGGCGCGCAGACCATTCCCGTAACGCATGGCCTCGATCTCGGCGAGGTCGATGGAATCGACGAAGACGAAGACCCGGTGCCGGGTGTACCGGTCCAGGACGGGCGGCTCGGTTCGCGACATCTCCAGCACGGACGCCTCGGCACGGTACTGCCGGTTCAGCCGCATCAGGGCCAACACCAGCAATGGGAAGACCACGACGATCAGCCAGGCGCCTTCGGTGAATTTGGCCACCGCGAAGATTCCCACCACGACCGTCGACAACACGCCCGCCGACATGTTGACCGCCAGCTTGCGGCGCCAATGCCGGCCGCGATGCGTCAGGTAATGCCTGGCCATGCCGTAGCCGGCCATGGAGAACCCGGTGAACACGCCGATCGCGTAGAACGGCACCAGCGCGTCGACCGACCCCCCGGTGATGATGAGCAGCGCCACCGCCAGCACGGTCAGGGCGATGATGCCGTTGGAGAACACCAGCCGGTGCCCCCGCTTCATCAGCGGGCGCGGCAGAAAGCTGTCCTCGGCCACGAAGCTCGCCAGTGCGGGGAATCCGTTGAAGCTGGTGTTGCCGCCGGTGTAGAGGATCGCCGCGGTCGATGCCTGCAGCAGGAAGTACAGCGTCTTGCCGAGCACGCCGGCGCCGAAGACCGCCCGGGCGATTTCGGACAGCATCGACGGATAGCCGTCGACGTACGGGGTGGCGTGGGTGACGTGCGTCAGCCACGCCACGCCCGCCAGTAGAAATCCCAGGATGCAGGCCATCACGGTCATGACCCGGCGCGCGTTGATGCCTTCGGGCTTGCGGAAACTGTTGACCGTGTTGGAGATGGCCTCCACGCCCGTCAGCGAGGATCCCCCGTTGGCGAACGCGCGCAACACGATCAGCACCGTCGCGCCCATGATCAGGCCGCCGCCGTGGTGGATCTGCACCGCGCCGTCGATGTGCCGGGGATCGTAGACGGGCAGGTTGCCGCACAGTTCGCGGATGACCCCGACGACGATCGTCAGCGACACCATGGCCGTGAAGGCGTAGGTGGGCAGCGCGAAACGCACCCCCGCCTCGCGTAGTCCGCGCAGGTTGGCGTAGCACATCACCAGCACTACGACGACCGTCAGCTCGAGGCTGTAGGGGCCCAGGACGGGTATCGCCGAAACCACCGCGACCGTCCCGGCCGCGCATTGCACGGCCACGGTGACCACATAGTCGATCAACAGCGCCGCCGCGGCCACCTGTGCCACCCGCGGGCCGAAGTTCTCCCGCGCCACCACATACGACCCGCCGGATCGCGTGTAGACCATCACGACCTGCCGATACGACGCGGCCACCAGCACCAGGATCAACAGGATGACGCCGGTGATCGGAAGCAACAACGCGAACGCCGCCATGCCGGCGGCGGGCAGCAGTTCGATCATGATCTGCTCGGAGCCGTAGGCGGTGGAGGAGATCGCATCCGGCGACAGCACCCCGAGCGCGACGGGGTTCGACAGCTTCTCGTGATCGAGCTGGGACGTGATCATTGGCTTTCCGAGGAAGCCGCGTTTGCATACGTCAGAAAAAGATGACCATGCCTTGTGCTCGGCCTTGCGCTCGCAAGCCCCTTGGTCAGCCACAGAAGTCACTACCTAATATTCCTTATCCCGGGGAATGTCATGAGATTGCTACATCAAAGTCCGCCGAAAGCCTAACCGCCGCGGAGCCCCCTATGCCGCCCGCGAAGCTGGAAACAGCTAATTGCCAGGAACATTGGCAGGATATTCCCAGGCTAATTCATTCATTCGTAACAATGAAACGTTTCGGTACGCGGTGATGCGTTCCAAAGCCGTTGTGGAACACGCCTCCTGTGCGGCGCCCGTACGGCTCGCTGAGCTGCGGGTTAGGCGCTTATCACCGGCCGGTCGCGGCGGGTTGGCACGCGCACCCCGGCGTGACTCACTAGATACGCTGCACCGCAGCATCTTTGGTAACGGGTCCGTGTAGCCTCCCCCGGGGCCGGGGAGCCCTAATTATTACATTTTCAATTGTAGATACTTGAGCTCTCGTTATTGCCAAGGTATTTGGACGAGATCGCTCGCCCGCGATGCCGGCGCCGCCGGAGTACCATGGGCCTGTCACCTTGGCGGCTACACAGAATCTGCTGTTAGAATTCTGTAAACGCCGCGGAAATCTCCATTTCCCCCCGGAGTAACGAGCGGCATTCGAGTGATGGCAGTGTCGGCAAGGTGTGTGGTTATGCCAGCAGTGAATTCGTGGCGCGCGGACGCCGGAGTCCACCGGCTGCAACGGCATACACCCATATCGGCGGTCGCTGCCTCCCCCAGAGCAGGAGTCGGATTTCATGAGCCAGCGCATCATTGTCAGTGGTGATGACGCGCTGGCGACCACCATCGTCGACGAGTTGAAACGCGCCGGCGCGAACGTCGTGAGACTGCTCGGTTCGGAGCTTGCCGGCAACCGGGTCAAGACCCAGCTCGCCCGGGCCGGGATCGCCGACGCGGTCGCCGTGGTCTGTGCCGGAGACGACGATGCGACGAACCTGGAAATCGCCTTGCTCGCCCGCAAGGCCAACCCGCTCATTCGCGTGGTGGCGCGTGTCGCCAACGACGTGTTGCGCGAGGCCGTCGCCGTCGACCAGGGCCCCAGCACGATCCTCGGCGTCGCCGATCTGGCGGCGCCGGTCGTCGTCGAGGCATGCCTGGCCCGTACCACGCACCCCTTCGAGGTGTCCGGTATCGAATTCGTCGTCTTCGGCGCGCCGGCGCCCTTCGACGCCTCTCTGCGCGAAATCTACGGCGACCTCGCACCCGCGGCGGTGGTCGGCGCCGAGGGCGCCGACGGTCCCGCTGAGGTGGTCCCGTGCCCGGGACGGGACATGGACGTCAAGGCCGGCGATTGGACGGCCATGATCGGCACCCTCGAGGAGGTGACCGCGTGCGGCATCACCCTGCCACGCGGCCAGGACAGGATGCGTGCGCGCCAGTCACGGCTGCGCCGGATCCTCTATGCGGTGCGCGCCCTGCCCAGTGAGGTCAACCCCGCCTTCTATCCGGTGATCACCGCCCTGAGCTTCTTGGTCATCGGGTCGACAACGTTGTTGCATTTCTCGTACACACACCCCGGGATGTCCTGGACCGACGCGTTCTACTTCACCAACGAGACGATCACGACGACGGGATACGGCGACTTCAGCTTCGCCAAACAGCCAACCTGGCTGCGGCTGTACGCCGCCTTGTTGATGCTGGGCGGGGTAACCACCACCGCGCTACTCGTCGCCTTCATCGCCGACGTGTTGCTGTCTCGCCGCTTCCTCGCGCTGTCCGCGCGTCCGCGGGCGCGCCACCTGCGCAATCACGTCATCGTCGTCGGGTTGAGCGCGCTCGGCGTTCGTGTGGTCACCGACCTGGTGGAGGCCGGGTATGACGTCGCGGTGATCGAACGCGACGCGAACAACCCGTTCCTGCAGACCACCGCCGAACTCGACGTGCCCGTCATCTTCGGCGACGCGACGCTGCGCCCGACCCTGGAGGCGGCCCGCGTCGACACCGCTCGCGCCGTGGCGGTGCTGACCCGCGACGACATGGTCAACATCGAGACGGGGATCGTGCTTCGCGAGATGCTGGGCGCCCAGCCCACACCCGACGGCAATCGGTGGACAAAGGTCCCGCTCGTGCTGCGGGTCTACGACCATGATCTGGGCTCCGCGGTCGCACAGCGGTTCGGTTTTGAAAACGTCCGGTCCACAGTCGAATTGGCCGCGCCATGGTTCATCGGCGCCGCGATGGGCCTGCAGGTGATGGGAACGTTCTCGGTGGGAAACCGTTCGTTCTTGATCGGCGGAATGCACGTGCAGCCCGGAAGCGAACTCGACGGCATGCAGATGTTCGAGGTGTCGACGCAGACTCGCGTCATCGCCATCACTCGCGACGATGCCCCGGTGCTGCTGCACCCGCGGCGCGATGCCCGGCTCGCTGCGGGCGACACCGTTTACCTCGTCGGTCCCTACCGAGAACTACTGGCCACCCTGCGCAAGGGGCAGCCAACCCGGCAGCCGGCCCCCGATGGCCGGCCCGTCGACGAGGTCTCCTGCGAATGCCAAGAGGCGAACGTCGGCCCGCAGGCATAGCTTTCGGTTCCGAGTCCGGTTCCGGGTTTCGGGGAAAATCAATCGCGACAACGGAATCGGGCGCTCTCGTCCAGTCGCGCCCCGCGGCGGGGCAGCTCGGGTAGGGGCGCCGAGGGGAGTTACCACTCGCCGTCGTCGTCTTCGTCGCTTTCCGCGAGGAGTTTTTCGGGGTGGTGGAAGGTGTTGGTGCGGGGTTGGCCGCGCTCGAGGTGCGGGGGTGGGATCCATTCGGTGTCGCCGTGGGCGTTTTTGCGGGTGGTCCAGCCGTTGTCGAGGAGGCGGTGGTGGGGTCCGCAGGCCAAGGTGAGTTGGTCGATGTCGGTGCGGTGAGTTTTGGACCAGTCTTCGACGTGGTGGACTTCGCAGTAGAAGCCGGGCACGTCGCAGCCGGGGGCGCTGCAGCCGCGGTCCTTGGCGTGCAGGACTATTCGCTGCCCGGGTGAGGCTAGGCGCTTGGTGTGATACAGCGCCAGGGCTTTGCCTTTGTCGAAGATCGTCAGGTAGTGGCGGGCATGGCCGGCCAAACGGATCACGTCGGACATCGGCAACACGGTGCCCCCGGCGGTGAGCCCGGTGCCGGCGGCGGCCTCGAGCTCGGCCAGCGTGGTGGTCACCACGATGCAGGCCGGTAACCCGTGGTGCTGGCCGAGTTCTCCGCTGGCCAGCAGCGCGCGCAGCGCGGCGCCCAGTGCGTCGTGGTTGCGTTGGGCGGCGCTGCGGGTGTCGCCCTGCACCGCCTGCTCGGACGGCGCGCCGTCCACCACCGGCGTGTCGTCCTCGGGGTTGCACATCCCGGGGGCGGCCAGCTTGGCCAGCACGGCTTCCAGGGCGGCGCGCAGCTCAGGGGTCAGCCAGCCTCGCACCGGCGACATGCCGTCGGCGTGCTGGTTACCCAGCACCAGCGTGCGCCGCCGCGCCCGGTCGGCCTCGGTGTAGCGGCCGTCGGGATTCACACAGTCCAGCAACCGGGCGGCCAGCTTGGCCAGCTGATCGGGGCGAAACCGGGCCGCGGTGTGCGCCAGCTGCTTTTCGGCCAGCGCGCAGGTCTCGACATCGACCGACTCGGGCAGCTGCTGGAAAAACCGCCGGATCACCACGATGTGATCGGCCCCGATCACCCCGTCACGCACCGCGGCCGCGGTCGCAGCCAACACCGGCGCCAACGGCGCACCGGTCAGCGCGCGCCGCGGACCCAGATCGGCCGCCTCAGCGATGCGACGCCCGGCCTCCGCGCGGGTGATGTGCAACCGCTCGGCCAGCGCCCAGGACAACCTGCCACCCAACTCCACCGAATCCGCCTGCTCACCAACCTGATTGATCAACTGATAACTCGGCGCTCGCAGCCGGCGTGCCAGCGTTTCGAGGCGTTCCAGTTTCCGCAACCGCTCGGGGGTGGTCAAGGTGTCAAACGACAGCGCGCAGAGCCGGTCCATGTCGGATTCCAGGGCATCGAACACCGCATCGATGTCTTCCCGAGCATCCGAACTCATGTTCGAAATACTATGCCCAGCCACCGACAGAAACCGCCGCGCTGAAACCAGAGAAGCCTAAGTGACACAAGTTATTTGAGAAGCCACGCCAAAAACCCGGGCGATTGAGCTCGGCGAGCCCCACAGCCGTGTTCAGGTCACGGTGTGGCGTCGATCGTCTGCGTACCCTTGCGCAATCGGACCGCGTAATAACCGACGTCGCGGGCGCAAAGACCTCACGAAACGCTTATTGTGCGAAGCTTTATCCCACCGTGTCGCAAACGAGACAGTCATGGCTCAGAGTTCGTAACGTGATTCGAGTGCCGCAGACGCACTCCATGGCGGACGGGGAATTGGCTTGAGGGTACTGGCACGAAGTCATCAGTGGGTCTGGGTTTTTCGTCGTCAGCCGCTCACCATCCGCCTGTTGGCTGCGGCCGCCGGCCTGCTGACCGTGGCCTCGGCGTTCGCGGCGCCGGCCGAAGCGGAAGGCAACGGCGACGACTTCATCGACGCGCTCAACCACGCCGGCATCGACTTCGGCGAGCCCGGAAACGCGATGTCCGTCGGCGAGTCGATCTGCCCGATGCTCGAGCAGCCGGGTGGCAATTTCGCCGCGGCCGCGTCCAGCGTCGCCGGCCGGGGCATGTCGCCCATGATGGCCCGCATGTTCACCACGATCGCGATCCAGACGTACTGCCCCCAGGAGATCGCAAACATCGCCAACGGCAACCTGTCCGGCGCCATGCCGCCGGTTCCCGGAATGGCCGGGCAGATCCCCGGCATACCGGGACAGGTTCCCGGCCAGATCCCTGGCATGACGGGAATGCCCGGACAGGTTCCGGCTCTGCCCAGGTACTAGACCCAGGTACAACTAGCGGGTGCCCAGCGGGTCGATGGTCCACGCGATGTAGAACATCGCCGCCCCGACCGTCGCGGTGGTGATGAAGTCGATTCCCTTCCCGCGCACCACCAGAAGGCCGGCCCGGTCCTCGGACAACACCAGTCGCAGCAGCGCCGCCACCCCTACACCGATGCCGATCAACAGCGAGCCACGCCGCCAGAAGCTGGCCCCCACCAAGGCGAGTGCCAGCGCAAAGATCAAGCCCACCAACATGATTGGCCATTGGGCCCGCAGCACGGTGCGCGCGGTCATTGCCGCTCGGCCAGTTCGACGACGTTGGTCAGCAGGAAGGCGCGGGTCAGCGGCCCCACACCGCCCGGGTTCGGCGACACGTGGCCGGCCACCTCCCACACGTCGGGGTGCACGTCGCCGGCGAGCTTGCCGTCCACCCGGCTGACGCCCACGTCGAGCACCGCGGCACCGGGACGCACCATGTCGGCGGTCACCATGTGCGGCACCCCGACGGCCGCCACGATGATGTCGGCCTGCTTCGTCAGCGCCGGGAGGTCGCGAGTTCCGGTGTGGCACAACGTCACCGTGGCGTTCTCGGAGCGACGCGTCAGCAGCAGCCCAAGCGGGCGGCCGACCGTGACACCACGACCGATGACGACCACGTGGGCCCCGGCGAGCTCAACGTCGTAGCGGCGCAACAGATGCACGATGCCGCGCGGGGTGCACGGCAGTGGCGCGGGATTGTTGAGCACCAGCCGGCCCAGGTTGGTGGGGTGCAGGCCATCAGCGTCCTTGTCCGGGTCGACGCGCTCGAGCGCCGCGTTCTCGTCCAACTGCCGGGGCAGCGGCAACTGCACGATGTAGCCGGTGCAGTCGGCGTTGGCGTTGAGTTCGTCGATCGTCTCGTTGAGCGTCGCGGTGCTGATGTCGGCCGGCAGGTCGCGGCGGATGGAGGTGATGCCGACCTTGGCGCAATCCGCGTGCTTGCCGCGGACGTAGGCCTGCGAGCCCGGGTCGTCACCGACGAGGATGGTGCCCAGCCCGGGCGTGCGCCCCGAGGCGGTCAGCGCGGCCACCCGACGCTTCAGGTCGACGAAGATCTCGTCCCGGGTGGCCTTGCCGTCCAGCGTGATTGCTCCCACGTCGACAGTCTGGCAGACATCGATGGTGGCGACCCGCCGCGCCCGGCTTCGCCGCGCTTGCGATCGCCACGGTGCCCGACGGTGGCGACCCGCCGCGCCCGGCTTCGCCGCGCTTGCGATCGCCATTAGGCTCCCGGTATGTCTAGCCCTCCGGACGTGTTCAGCCCCGCGAAGCTGGGTCCGATCACGCTGCGCAACCGCACCATCAAGTCCGCGACGTTCGAGGCGCGCACGCCCGAGGCGCTGGTGACCGACGACCTGATCGAGTACCACCGGCAGCCCGCCGCCGGCGGCGTCGGCATGACGACCGTCGCGTACTGCGCCGTATCGCCGGGCGGGCGCACCGAGGGCAATGGGATCTGGATGCGGCCCGAGGCGGTGCCCGGTTTTCGCCGGCTCACCGATGCCATCCACGCCGAGGGCGCCGCGGTCAGCGCGCAGATCGGCCACGCGGGCCCGGTGGCCAATGCCAAGTCCAACAAGGCGAAGGCCCTGGCGCCGGTCCGGTTCTTCAACCCGATCGGGATGCGGTTCGCCAAGAAAGCCACCCGCGAGGACATCTCCGACGTGATCCAGGGGCACGCCAACGCCGCACGCCTGGCCATCGAGGCCGGCTTCGACGCCGTCGAAATCCACCTGGGCCACAACTACCTGGCGAGTTCCTTTCTGTCCCCGCTGATCAACCGGCGCGACGACGAGTTCGGCGGCTCGCTGGAAAACCGGGCCAAGGTGGCCCGCGGCATGGTGATGGCCGTCCGGCGGGCGGTGGAAAAGGAAGGCACGCCCATCGCGGTGACCGCCAAGCTGAACATGGCCGACGGGGTACGCGGCGGCATCAGCACGGATGAGTCGCTGCAGACGGCCAAGTGGCTCGAGGAAGACGGTGGCCTGGACGCGATCGAGCTCACCGCGGGCAGCTCACTGGTCAACCCGATGTACCTGTTCCGCGGCGATGCCCCGGTCAAGGAATTCGCCGGTGCGTTCAAGCCGCCGTTGCGCTGGGGCATGCGCATGACGGGCAAGAAGTTCCTGCGCGAGTACCCCTACCGCGAGGCCTACCTATTGCGCGACGCCAAGCTGTTCCGCAACGAGTTGACGATGCCCCTGATCCTGCTCGGCGGGATCACCAACCGGGAGACGATGGACCTGGCGATGGCGGAGGGATTCGAGTTCGTCGCGATGGCCCGGGCGCTGCTGGCCGAGCCGGATCTGATCAACCGGATCGCCGCAGAGGGCGCCGAGCACCACGTGCATTCGGCGTGCACGCACTGCAATCGGTGCATGCCCACGATCTACACCCGCACGCACTGCGTGGTCACCGGCGCGCCCGACGCTCAACCGTAAAACCACAGTGCTGCAAGCTACAGTTGTGGCGATGTCAGCACCAGCCGCGCCAGCGCTAACCGTCCATCACGAGGGATCGGAACGCACCTTCGCAGCGGGCCACGACGTGGTGGTCGGACGCGATCTTCGAGCGGACATGCGTATCACGCACCCGTTGATTTCGCGCGCCCACCTGCTGTTGCGTTTCGAACAGGGCAAGTGGCTGGCCATCGACAACGGTTCGCTCAACGGAACTTTCGTCAACGGCAGGCGCGTGCCGGTGGTCGAGATCCACGACGGGCAGACCCTGAACATCGGCAACCCGGACGGGCCGCTGCTGACGTTCGACGTCGGCCGCCACCAGGGCATGGCCGGGCGCCCGCCGCGAACGGAATCGATGGGCATCCCCGTGGCGGCGGCACCGCAGGCCGCGGCGTGGTCGGCACAGCCCGCTCCGCCCGTCGCAGCCCCACCGCCTCCCCCGCCCGGCCGCGCGCCCAACTGGGCCGCGCCGCCGCGGCGCCCGCAACCCGCGCCCGTGCAGCGGCAGGCGCCGCCGGCCCAACCCATGTACGGGGGCGGCGGTGGGCGCCCGCCCGCGTTCCCGCCCGGCCCGCCGCCACCCCCGCCGCACAGCGCGCCGCCCATCGCGCAGATGCCGGCCGCCGGCTCGGGCGTCCCGCACACCCAGATGGCCCCCGCGTCCGCCAAGCCGCCCGAGGTGGCGAACCTGGCGACGAAGGTGTTCCAGGCGTTGCTGCCGTCGCGGTCGGGTGCGATCCAGAAGCCGGCCGGTTCGCAGACGATCGGACGGGCCACCGACAACGACATCGTCATCCAGGACGTGCTGTCCTCGCGCCACCACGCGTTCCTGATCCAGACGCCGCTGGGCACCGAGATCCGCGACGCGCACAGCGTCAACGGGACGTTCGTGAACGGCGTGCGGGTTGGTTCGGCGGTGCTGACCGAGGGCGACGTGGTCACCATCGGAAACGTCGACCTGGTGTTCGCCGGCGGCAACCTGGTGCGGCGCACCGAGGCGGCGACGCGCTCCGGCGGCCTGGAGGTCAACTCCGTCTGCTACACCGTCGACCACGGAAAGCAGCTGCTCGACCACATCTCGCTGACCGCCCGGCCCGGAACGCTGACGGCGATCATCGGTGGTTCGGGTGCCGGCAAGACCACGCTGTCGCGGCTTATCGTCGGCTACACCAGCCCGACCGCGGGCAATGTGACCTTCGAGGGCCACAACATCCACACCGAGTACGCATCCATGCGCAGCCGGATCGGGATGGTCCCCCAGGACGACGTCGTGCACCGCCAGCTCACCGTCAACCAGGCCCTGAACTACGCCGCCGAACTGCGCCTGCCCCCCGACACCAGCAAAGAGGAACGGGCCCGGGTCGTCGCTCAGGTGCTCGAGGAACTCGACATGACCCAGCACGCCGACACCCGGGTGGACAAGCTCTCCGGCGGCCAGCGCAAACGCGCGTCGGTCGCGCTCGAGCTGCTCACCCAGCCGTCGCTGCTGCTGCTCGACGAACCGACGTCGGGCCTGGACCCGGCGCTGGACCGTCAGGTGATGCTGATGCTGCGCCAGCTCGCCGACGCGGGCCGCACGGTCCTGGTGGTGACGCACTCGGTGTCCTACCTGGACGTGTGCGATCAGATCCTGTTGATCGCACCCGGCGGCAAGACCGCGTTCTGCGGGCCGCCCGACCAGGTCGAGGCGGCCATGGGCACCCGCAACTGGGCCGACATCTTCGCCAAGGTGGGCGCGGACCCGGACGAGGCCAACCGCCGCTTCAAGGAGCGCAACCAGCAGTCGTCAGCGCCACCGAACCCGCAGAGCCCGGCGGACCTGGGTGAACCACCCCAGACAGACCTGCTGCGGCAACTGTCCACGATCGCCCGGCGCCAGGTTCGCCTCGTCGTGTCGGACCGCGGCTACACGATCTTCCTGGCGATCCTGCCGTTCCTGATCGGCGCGCTGTCGCTGACGGTGAAGGGCCCGCACCCCGGGCTCGGCCCGGCCGACCCGTTCGGCCCCGCGCCCACGCAGCCGCAGTACATCATGGTGCTGCTCAACATCGGTGCCGTCTTCATGGGCACCGCGCTGACCATCCGTGACCTGATCGGCGAGCGCGCCATCTTCCGACGAGAGCAGGCGGTCGGCCTGTCCACCACCGCCTATCTGCTGGCCAAGATCGCGGTGTTCTGTGTGTTCGCCACCGCCCAGGCGGCGATCGCGACCATCATCGTGCGGCTGGGCAAGGGCGCTCCGACGGCGCATCCCCAGTTCTTCGGCAACTCGACCTTCTCGCTGTTCGTCACCGTCGCGGGCACCTGCGTCGCCTCGGCCATGCTGGGCCTGCTGCTGTCGGCCCTGGCGGAGTCCAACGAGCAGATCATGCCGCTGCTGGTGGTGTCGATCATGTCGCAGCTGGTGTTCTCCAGCGGCATGATCCCGGTGTATCAGCGCATCGGTCTCGAACAGATGGCGTGGCTGACGCCCGCCCGGTGGGGCTACGCGGCGGGGGCGTCCTCGATCGACTTCCCGTCGCTGGTCAAGGTCAAGCAGATCCCGACCAACGACCCGATCTGGCAGCACTCGAAACACATCTTCGTGTTCGACATGGCGATGCTCGCGGCGCTGTCGATCGGCTACACCGGCTACGTCCGGTGGCACATCCGGCTGAAACGCTAGCCCGGCACCCCTTCTGGCCTGGATGAGATGACTCGACCTGCGCGGCCCGTGCTGACGGCTCGGTCTGACCGCTCCGAAGGCAGCTTCGCCGCCGGTCGCGACGTGGTCGTCGGCAGCGACCTGCGCGCCGACCTGCGCGTGGCGCACCCGCTGATCGCCCGCGCGCACGTGCTGCTGCGCTTCGAGCGGGGCCGGTGGCTCGCCGTCGACAACAACTCGCTGAACGGGATGTACCTCGACGGGCGGCGGGTGCCGGTCGTCGACATCCATGACGGCCAGACGATCAACATCGGCAAACCCGACGGTCCGCGGCTCACCTTCGAAGTGGGCCGCCACACCGGCAGCGTCGGCCTGCTGCCGCCCACCGACTCGGTCCCGCTGATCCACACCCCGCGACCGGCCGGGCCGGTGGGGCCGCGGGAAGCCCAGCGCCGGACCGCGGTTCCGATCGTCCGGCCGGACGCCGCGACGCGCGCGGTGCCCCAGTACGGGCCGCCGTCCGGGGCGAACCCGCCGCCGCGGCCCGGCGCGACCGACGCCGCCGCCGAGTTCCCGACCACCCGGGTCAAGATTGCGGGCCGCGGGTCCGATCGTCCGCCGGCCGGCGGCCGCGCCGCCTGGATCGGGCGCGCGCTCAGCAACGACATCGTGGTGCACGACGTGCTGGCCTCACGCCACCACGCCTTCGTGTGCCCGACCCCGAACGGCGCCGAGATCCGCGACGCGAACAGCAGCAACGGCACGTTCGTCAACGGGGTCAAGGTCGAGTCGGCGTCGCTGTCCGACGGCGACGTGGTGACGATCGGCAACGTCGACCTGGTGTTCCACGACGGCATACTGGTCCGCCGTCAGGAGGCCGCGACCCGCACCGGCGGCCTGCAGGTGCGCGAGGTCAGCTTCGGCGTCGACGGGAAGAACCTGCTGGAGCGGATCTCGCTGGTCGCCCGGCCCGGCACCCTGACCGCGGTGATCGGCGGCTCAGGTGCAGGTAAGACCACGCTGTCGCGGCTGATCGCCGGGTATGCCACGCCGACGTCGGGCTCGGTGACCTTCGAGGGCCACGACATCCACACCGAGTACGCCTCGCTGCGCACCAGGATCGGGATGGTCCCCCAGGACGACGTCGTGCACCGCCAGCTCACCGTCAGCCAGGCGCTCGGCTACGCCGCCGAGCTGCGCCTGCCCCCCGACACCAACAAGGCCGACCGGGCGCAGGTGGTGGCTCAGGTGCTCGACGAGCTGGGGCTGACCGAGCACGCCGACACCCGGGTCGACAGGCTCTCCGGCGGCCAGCGCAAGCGGGCATCGGTGGCGCTGGAACTGCTGACCGGGCCGTCGCTGCTGATCCTCGACGAACCGACCTCCGGCCTGGATCCGGCGCTGGACCTGCAGGTGATGACCATGCTTCGGCAACTCGCCGACGCCGGCCGCGTCGTGCTGGTGGTCACCCACTCGCTGACCTACCTCGACGTCTGCGACCAGGTGCTGCTGATGGCGCCGGGCGGCAAGACGGCGTATCTGGGCCCGCCCGCCCAGATCGGCGCGGCCATGGGAACCACCAACTGGGCGCAGATCTTCGCCAAGGTGGGCGCCGACCCCGACGAGGCCAACCGCCGCTTCAGGGCCCGCGCGGAAGCCCAGAACGGGCCACAGCCGCCCACCCGGACCGAGGCGCCCGCCGAGCTGGGTGTCACGCCGCACACCGGCAAGCTGCGCCAGTTCTCCACGATCGCGCGCCGTCAGGTCCGGTTGGTGGTCGCCGACCGCGCCTACTTCCTGTTCCTGGCGGTGCTGCCGTTCGTGATGGGCGCGCTGTCGCTGACGGTTCCCGGCAGCGCAGGCTTCGGCTACGCGGATCCGCTCAGTGAGTCGGCCGGCGAGGCCGGGATGATCCTGACACTGCTCACCATGGCGGCCGTGTTCATGGGTACCGCGCTGACCATCCGCGACCTGGTCGGCGAGCGGCCGATCTTCCGCAGGGAACAGGCCGTCGGCCTGTCCGGCACGGCCTACCTGCTGGCCAAGGTCGCGGTGTTCTGCACGTTCGCGGTCGTCCAGGCCGCCATCGCCACGGTCATCGTGGTGCTGGGCAAGGGGGCACCGACGCGGCCGGCGGTGCTGCTCGGCACGTCCGGTTTCGCGGCGACCCTCGAGCTGTTCGCCGGGGTCGCGGCGACGTGCGTGGCGGCGGCGATGCTGGGCCTGCTGCTCTCGGCGCTGGCGCGCACGTCCGAGCAGGTGATGCCGCTGCTGGTGGTCTCGCTGATGCTGCAGATGGTGCTGTGCGGTGGCATGGTGCCGGTCACCCACCGCGTCTTCCTCGACCAGCTGTCCTGGCTGGTGCCCTCGCGGTGGGGCTACGCGGCGCAGGGCTCGACAGTCGACCTGTGGGCGGTGTCGCCCGGCCCGCAGAGCCCCCGGGACAGCCACTTCCGGCACACGGCCGCGGCCTGGCTGTTCGACATGGGCATGCTCGGGGTGCTTTCCGTCGGCTACGCGGCGCTGGTGCGCTGGCGCCTCCGGCTCGCCCGCTGAGCGCCTTCAGCGATCGCCGTCGAGCCGCAACCCGTGGGCGAGTGCGAACGCCACAGCCTGGTCGACGTCGACGCGAGCGCCGGCCAGCGAGGCCATGGTCCACAGCGTCGGATCCACGGTGCTGCCGCGCAGGTCGGCGCCGTCCAGCCGGGCGCCGACGGTCCGCGCGCCACGCAGGTCCGCGCCGCGCAACACGGCCTTGCGCAGGTCGGCCTCCACCAGGCTGGTTTCCCGCAGCCGGCACCCGCTCAGGTCAACGCCGCGAAGGTCGATGCCACCAAGCACGGCCAGCGTGAAATCCACGTCGTCGAAGGTGATCGGGCGAAACCGGCACTCCATGAATACCGAGCCCAGCATGGTGCACTGGGAGAAGGTGCTGTGCCACAACGACGTCCGCCGGAACGTGCAGTTACGGAAGGCCGAGCCGCGATGTTCCGACTCGGCGAGGTTGGCGCCGCTGAAGTTGCATTCGCTGAACACGACCCGCTCGGTCTGCAAGCGGCTGAGGTCGTCGTCGGTGAAGTCGTGGCCTTCGAATTCCCGGTCGACCCAACTCGTAGTCAGCTGGCCGCCAGGCTGGCCAGCGCGTATTCGCTGACCGCGATCAGGGCGTCGGTGGCCGACCGCCGGTCCCTGGCGTCGACGGTGATCACCGGGATGTGCGTGGGCAGCGTGAGCGCCTCGCGCACCTCCGCGACGGGATACCGCGGCGCGCCGTCGAACTCGTTGACCGCGACGAGGAACGGCAGGTTGCGGTGCTCGAAGAAGTCGACCGCGGCGAAGCTGTCCTGCAGACGGCGGCAGTCGACCAGCACGACCGCGCCGATCGCGCCGCGCACCAGGTCGTCCCACATGAACCAGAAGCGGCGCTGCCCCGGCGTGCCGAAGAGGTAGAGCACCAGATCCTCGGCCAGGGTGATCCGGCCGAAATCCATTGCGACGGTGGTGGTCCGCTTGTCCGGGGTGGCCTCGAGGACGTCGACGCCAGTCGAGGCGTCGGTGAGCATCGCCTCGGTGCGCAGCGGCATGATCTCCGACACCGCCCCGACGAACGTCGTCTTTCCGGCTCCGAATCCGCCGGCGATGACGATCTTCGTCGAAGCGTGGGCTCCGGAATCAGCCTGCACGTCAGAGTGCGCGTAAGCCACGCAGTGTCCTTCCTATGAGTTCGTGGCGCTCATCTCTGGTCGAACGCTCGGACAGCGTCTTATGCACTCGAAGGTAGCCCGACAACACCAGATCGCCGACCAGGACGCGCGCAACGCCGAGCGGCAGATCCAGCCGGGCCGAGATTTCGGCGACCGACGGGCTGTCGACGCACAGCCGGACGATCCTGCCTCTAGGGTCGTTCGGCGGCCAGCGGTGCGTCAGCCCTGCCTGCAGCGTCTGAATGGGCGCCTCGAGGGGAAGGTCGACGTCGGTGTCGGTCCGCCCGGCCGTCAGGGTATACGGGCGGACCAGATTCCCCTTGCGGTGCGCCGGCGAGGTGTCGGAGGTGTCCATCGCGGCTCACCGGCTGGGCGAGTGCTGCGCGGCCGACCGGCGGATCGACTGGACCACGCCGCCCACCCGTTCGACGAGCACGGCCATCTCGTAGCCGATCTGACCGATGTCGCACGACGCCGCCGCGAGCGTGGCCAGGTGCGAGCCGTCCCCGACGCGCATCAGCAGCAGGTAGCCGTTCTGCATCTCGACCACCGACTGCAGCACCTGGCCGCCCTCGAACAGCTGCGCGGCGCCGGTGGCCAGGCTGGCCAGCCCGGATGCCACGGCCGCGAGCTGGTCGGCGCGTTCCCGCGGCAGATGCTCGCTGGCGGCGATGGGCAGCCCGTCGACGGACACCAGCAGCGCGTGCGCGACGCCGGGGACCTCGCTGGCGAACCTGGTCACCAGCCAGTCCAGGGAGTTGTCGGGTGACGTCATTGTTGGTCGGATCCTTGGTCGGTTTCCCGGGCGTGCGAGCGTCCGGTGCGCACGCCGCCGAAATGGCTACTGAACGAGGCGCGAACCGCCTCGGGGTCGCGGGCTACGGGTCCGGTGGCCGCGTGCTGTGGCTCCCGGTGCGACGGCGATGGGCCGCCGGGCTCCTGGTCGGGCTCGGCCGGCTCGCCGGTCTCGAGGCCGTTGGCACCGCCGGGGACCAGCCGGGCGCCCGGCGTGCGCACCGGCAGGCCGTGGTCGGTGGTGTGCGCCTCGACGGGCTTGTCCTCGGCCGCGGCCGCCAGCGTCCAGCCTCGATCCCAGACCGACTGCCAATCCAGGTCGGGGCTGTTGACCAGGTCGTGCGGGTCGCCCAGCATCTCTGACAGCATCCGCCGGTAGATGACGTCGTCGTCGGCCGCCTGCGCCTTCGGGGCCGACGGGATGGACGCGGCCGCGGCCGGCGGCGCCTGCGGCTCTTGCCGCGGCTCCGTGCGCCGGTCGGCCTCGCGGGAGCGGGCGGAGAAGAAGGCCGAGGTGTCCGACGCCGCCCGGGCCGGCTGCGCGGGCGCCGGTTTCGGTTCCGGGGCGGGTTCGGGGGCGGGCGCGGGTTTGGGGACCTTCTCCCACCACGGGGTCGCCAGCTCGCGGCGCTGGCGACCGGGTTGCTGTTCGGCCGGCGGCGCGGGGACCTCGGTGATGCCGCTGGAGCCCGGGTTTCGGCGCGGCAGCAATGTGACCGACGGCCCGTCCGCATCCGGGGCGGTGCCCGCCGGCTCCCGGTCGCCGCGGCCGCGGTCGTCGGCGTTGGCGCTGCTCGCGCCGGCGTCGGCGTTCGCGGCGTTGGCGGCGTTGGCGCTGGCCAGCTTGGCGCTCGGCGAGGACACCGCGCGGATGTGGCGGGGCGCCGCCGGGTCGGCGCCGGCCGCCCCGGCCAGCACCGACGGCGGCAGGTAGATCTCGGCGGTGGTGCCCGGGCCCGATTCGTTGGGCGCCGGGCCGCGCAGCCCCACCCGGATGCCGTGCCGGGCCGCGATCCGGCCGACCACGAAAAGACCCATGTGCCGGGCGTTGTCGGGGGTCGGGTCGAGACTGGCTTCGTCCTGAACGCCCCCGGCCTGCAGCCGCATGTTGGCCATCCGCCGGTCCGCGTCGTTCATCCCCAGGCCGGAGTCGGCGATTCGCACCACGACTCCCCCGTCGCCGCCGCGCGACGCCGAGACCCGGGCGGTACTGGTCGGCGGCGAGTAGCGCAGCGCGTTGTCGATCAACTCGGCGAACAGATGGATCGCGCCGCCTGCGGCCGCGCCGATCAGCGCGCACTCGGGCAGCCCGGCGACTTCGACGCGGCGGTAGTCCTCGACCTCGGACACCGCGGCGTTGATCACGGTGGCCAGCGGCACCGGGTCGCGCTGGTCGCGGGCGAGCGGCGCGCCGGCCAGCACCAGCAGGTTGGCGCTGTTGCGGCGCAGCCGCGCCGCGAGGTGGTCGAGCCGGAACAGGTTCTCGAGGCGCTCGGGATCCTCCTCGTTGCGCTCCAGCCGGTCGATGAGCGCCAGCTGCTGGTCCACCAGCGTGCGGCTGCGCCGCGACATGGTCTCGAACATGTCGTTGACCAGCAGGCGCAACCGCGCCTCGTCGCCTGCCAGCAGCAGGGCCTGGGTGTGCAGCTCGTCGACCGCGTGGGCGACCTGGCCGATCTCCTCGGTGGTGTACACCGGCAGCGGACTCGGAACCGGTTCGGCCCCACCGGCTTTCACGCGCGCGATCTCCTCTTCGAGATCGGTGTGGGCGACTTTGAGGGCGCCATCGCGCAGGATCCGCAGTGGCCGCACGAGGGCGCGCGCCACCAGCAGAACCACCGCAAGCGCGATCACGATGGCGGCCAGCACCAGGACGGTGTCCAGGATCGCGGCGGTGCGGCGCTCGGCGGCCTGGGCGTGCACCGACTTGATCACCGACGCGGTGGCGTTCTTGATGACGTGGTCGGCGATGTCGTCGGTGGTCTGGATCGACCGCAGCAGGTCGGCGTTGTCGACGAGCACGCTGGCCGGATCGGACATGATCGCCATCCGGCCGACCATCTGCTGCTGCAGCGTCTTGGCCTCGGGCGACCCGGCGCCGAGCACCTCGCTCATGCCGAACAGTGTCGACGGTTCGGTGCCGGCCAGGGTGGCCATCGAGGTCCGCAGCTGCGGCTCGGGAAGCTCGCCCCCGCGGGTGATCAGGATCTTCTGCATCGTCATCTGCCCGCGGGCGCCGAGCGCCCGGCTCAGGCCCTGCGCCTGAGCGCGGATGTGTTCGTCGTCGATGCGGACCGAGGCGTTGATGACGTCCTCGGCCGTCAGCAGGATCGGCGCGTAGAGCGTCACCCGCTCCCGCAAACCGAGCCCGGGGTCGGCCGCCTTGTTCACCAGCAGCTGGCCGCCGTCGAGCAGGTTATTCACCCCCGAGCGGACGTCGTCGCTGACGTCGGTGTCGTCCAGCCGGGACTGCAGCTCGTACTTGCGCGCCTCGTAGTTCTTCTTCGCGCCCTCGACGTCGCGGCCGGTGGAGCCGGCCAGCAGCGCGACGTCGAGCGCCGACATGTACTTGGTGATCACCGGCGCCACGTCGGCGCGGGTGGCGGCCAGCCGCAGGCCGGCCGCGTTGGCCATGGCGGCGTGGATGCGCAGCACCCCGAAGACCGTCGCCAAAATCAGCGGGACCAGCACGATCGCCAGCACCTTCCAGCGCACCGGCCAGTTGCTCGGCGACCAGGCCGGCGGGCGTTTGACCGGCGCGGCCTCGGCACCGCGGTCCGGTGCGGGCGCTGCGACATCCGCCTCGGCCGGTTTGGCCGGGCGGGTGAACATGGTCACGTCATCGCGGCCGCGCGACCGGCCGCTGCGCTGACGCTGAGCGCTGAAGGAAACGAGAGGCTCATGGAACTTCCTGCTTTATGTCGCCCGCCCCCGCGCCAGATACGCGTGTGCGTGTAGATGTGGCAATCCGACGAGTATGACAGCCCGCGGCGCATGCCACCAGAATCGTTACTGAGCAGACAGGTCCCTCCAAGGTGGAGCCGCGCCGGCGCGGTCACCGCTGGCAAACACCGGAAGCAACCCGCGTCTAGGCGGGGCGAAGGAGCGCGACGAGGAAATCGGAGTCGTCGGAAAACGGCCGCATATCCCAGGTGGACAGCAGCAGGTCGGGCGCGAAGCCCGCGGCGGCCGCGTCGCCGAGAAACTCAGAGAATTGGTAGTCGCGGCCTGCGCCGAAGCCGATCGCCGCCCGGCCGTCGGCGGCGACGTGGGCCCGCAGCCGGCTCAGCACCTGGATCCGGGTGCTAGGGGCCAAAAAGGCCATGACGTTGCCGGCGGACACGATGACGTCGAACGGGTCGGCGATGCCGCGCGCGGGCAGGTCCAGGTCGGCGAGGTCGCCGACCAGGTAGCGCGGGCCGGGGTGATCCTGCTCGGCCGCCTCGATCAGCGCCGGGTCCACGTCTACGCCCACCACCTGGTGGCCCACCCCGGCCAGATACCCGGCGAGGCGCCCGGGCCCGCAGCCGGCGTCGAGGATGCGCGCGCCGCGCGGGACCATGGCGTCCACCAGGCGGGCCTCACCGAAGAGGTCATCGCCGGCGCGGGCCATGGCGCGGAAACGCTCGATGTACCAATCCGAATGCCCGGGATCGGCGGCGACCTTCTGCATCCAGATGCTCGGCTCGACCATGCGACCATTATCGGCGTTGTGTTCAAGCTGATGTTCGTGTCCCCGCGGATCCCGCCCAACACCGGCAACGCCATCCGGACGGTGGCCGCGACGGGCTGCGAACTGCATCTGGTCGAGCCGATGGGCTTCGATCTGTCCGAACCCAAGCTGCGCCGGGCGGGGCTGGACTATCACGACCTCGCGTCGGTCACCGTGCACGCCTCGCTGGCGGCCGCCTGGGCGGCGCTGTGCCCGCGGCGGGTGTTCGCCTTCACCTCCCACGCGCCCACGTCGTTCGCCGACGTGGGCTACCGGGCGGGCGACGTGCTGATGTTCGGCCCCGAACCGACGGGGCTGGACGACGCCACGCTGGCCGACCCGCACGTCACCGCGCAGGTGCGCATCCCGATGCTGGCGGGCCGGCGCTCCCTGAACCTGTCCAACGCGGCGGCGATCGCCGTTTACGAAGCCTGGCGCCAACACGGCTACACCGGGGCGGTCTGACTGGTCGACGACCGCGCCCCGAGCCGGTCCCGTTGACGTGCGGGCAGCGACACCAGATCATCCAAATCATTCTGAGCGCACACCTGATCAGGTTCGGTCGCGCGGACGACAGCCAGGAGCAGCTCCGCCCGACCTTGCTCGAGCGGACGCGGTCAAATCCCTACGCGAATTGCAGCGTCATGTCGGGAAGATCATCGCCGAGAACGCGCACGCAATCGAGCTGGCGTGCCTATTTCTCGACATATAATTTCTGTCGCTTTTGCAACGCAGGATCTTCTGGAATTGCACGCGGCCACATCGAGAAGCCGTAGTGCGTACTAACAATGAACAGTCATTCCCAGGAATGGAGAAACCGGTGCAAAGTCCAAATCGGCCGACGACGCATGGGCCATATCGCACCTACATTCACGATTCCTATCTGCGGCGCAAGCCGATCACCATCGTGGTGACGCTTGCGCTGTCCCTGGGCCTCGGCGTGGGTGTGGGACTGGCGCCGAAATCGACCGGTGACGGATCGACGGTCGATTTCGGCAACGGCGTGGTCTTGAAGCTGGCTCCCGGATGGTCGATCCACGACCAGGGACATGGTTATGCCAACCTGGTCAAATACGGTCAAGGGGCGCAGTTGGACGCCAGCTCCGGTGCGGCGGGCGCGCCCGATATCGGCCAAGAAGCGACCCGGATGATCGGTCAGGACATCAAAGCCCGCCGGCTGATCGACGTGCAGCAACAGCCCCAGCCGCAGGCACAGACGGTGCAGGGCAACCACTTTCAGCAGCAACTGTCGATCAACTACACGGCTCAAGTGCAACTGCAGCAGGGCACGGCGCCGGCCTATGGAACATGGATTGCGCTGTTCAACCCGTCGACCCACACGGGGGCTTTCATGGATTACTGCGGAATCAGTGGCGACGCGTTTCAGGCGTCATTGCCCGACGCCAGGAGCATGCTCGCCTCCATGACGTAGCGCATCCACCTGCGAAGTTGTACCGGCCACCAAGTTCGCCTCTCCGCGGCATACATTCCCTGTCGTTTTTGCAGAGCAGGTTTCCTCGAACTGTGGGAGAAACATATCCACCACCACAATCTGTGGCGCAAGCCGATCACCGTCGTCGTGGTGATGTTTGCGCGGTTTTCTCGGCGCCGGCACGGTTGTGGCGACCGGCAACGGGTCGACTCGTTTCGGCAACGGCGTCGGTTTGGACGTCGCGGCCGGCTTGGCGGGTTCCACCGATATCGGCCAAGAAGCAACCCGGATGATTCCGACGGAACAATCGCTCTCAGCCACCTACCAACTGTTCCAATGCGTGAGTTGCTCGGCGGGCAACCGCTTGGCGGGGCGGAAGTCGGTGCCCTTCGTGTAGGCGATCGGGAACAGCCCACCCTGGCTGTACTCGTCGTGCGGGATACCGAGCACCTCGGCGGCCTGTTTGTCGCCGTCGTTGATCAGGTGCAGCGTGGTCCAGCAGGTGCCCAGCCCGCGTGAACGCAACGCCAGACAGAAGCTCCACGCCGCGGGGAACAGCGATGCCCAGAACGATGCGCTCAGTCCCAGCGGCGCCTTCTCCACCCGCCCCTGAAGGCAGGGGATCATCAGCACCGGCGCCTCGTGCATGCGCTCGGCGAGGTAGATCGCGGAGTCCTTGACCTTGGGCATCCGCTCGCCGCGGGTGTCGCCCTCGGGGTACTCGGCGGACGGCAGGCTCAGATAGCCGCGGGCGTTGGCCAGGTAGATGTCGGCGATCGCCTTCTTCTTCTCGGCATCCTCGACGAAAATCCATTGCCAGCCTTGCGCATTCGACCCGGTGGGCGCCTGCAACGCCAGTTCGAGGCATTCCATCAGCACGTCGCGACTTACCGGCTTGTCGAAGTCGAGACGCTTGCGTACCGAGCGGGTCGTGGTGAGGACTTCGTCGACGGACAAGTTGAGGGTCATGTTTGGAGACTACCGAGGCGGCTGATCGCCGGCCGTTCGCCGAGTCAGCGGAAGTCGCGGGACTTGGAGCCGACCGCCAATGTGATACGGCCGAGCCGCTCGGCGACGACGGTGATCGCGCCGCTCGCGTTTTGGACCTGCCCGCGCACCAGCAGCGCCGGCGCCGAGTTCGCCAGCTTGCGATGGCGCGCCCACACCCCGGGCACGCAGAGCACGTTGACCATCCCGGTCTCGTCCTCGAGATTGATGAACGTGACCCCCTGCGCCGTGCCCGGCCGCTGCCGATGGGTGACCGCGCCAGCGATCAGCACCCGGTCGCCGTCGGGCACCGAGCCCAGCTGCTCGGCGGGCACCACCCCCATCGCGTCCAGATCCGCCCGCAGGAACTGTGTCGGGTAGCTGTCCGGGGAGACGCCGGTGGCCCACACGTCGGCGGCGGCCAGTTCCAGCTCGCTCATTCCGGGCAGCGCCGGGATGTGCGACCCATCGGCCCCGTGGGCTCCCACCCCGGGCAGCCGGCCCGGCCGCTGGGTGGCCGCCGCCCCGGCGGCCCACAACGCCTCCCGTCGCGACATCCCGAAGCAGCCCAGCGCCCCCGCCGTCGCCAGCGCCTCGGCCTGCGGCACGGACAGCTGCAGCCGGGTCGTCAGGTCCAGCAGAGAAGCGAACGGGCCGTTGGCTTTTCGCTCGCCGACGAGTTGTTCGGCCAGGTCGTCGCCGATGTGGCGGACAGCACCCAGGCCGAGGCGGACCTCGGTCCCGGCATTCTGCAGGGTGGCGTGTGCCAGGCTGGCGTTGACGTCCGGGCCGTGCACCGTGACGCCGTGCCGGCGCGCGTCGGCCACCAGCGACTGCGGCGAGTAGAACCCCATCGGCTGAGCGCGCAGCAAGGCCGCGCAGAACGCCGCCGGGTGGTGCAGCTTGAACCACGACGAGTAGAACACCAGCGACGCGAAGCTCAGCGCGTGACTTTCGGGGAAGCCGAAATTGGCGAAGGCTTCCAGCTTTTCGTAGGTGCGGTCGATCACCTCGTCGGAGGCGCCGTGCAATTCGCGCATGCCCTCGTAGAACCGGCCACGCAGCCGTTGCATCCGTTCGGTCGAGCGCTTGGACCCCATGGCGCGGCGCAGCTGATCGGCATCGGCGGCGGTAAAACCGGCGCAGTCGACCGCGAGCTGCATGAGCTGCTCCTGAAAGAGCGTCACTCCCAACGTCTTTCGCAGGGACGACTCCATGGACGGGTGGTCGTAGACCACCGGATCCAGGCCGTTGCGCCGCCGGATGTAGGGGTGCACCGACCCACCCTGGATCGGGCCGGGGCGGATCAGCGCGACCTCCACCACCAGGTCGTAGAACACCCGCGGCTTCAGCCGCGGCAGGGTGGCCATCTGCGCGCGCGACTCCACCTGGAACACCCCGACCGAATCGGCGCGGGCCAGCATCTCGTACACCGCGGCCTCGGAGAGGTCGAGGCGGGCCAGGTCCACCTCGATGCCCTTGTGCTCGGCCACCAGGTCGATGGCATAGTGCAGCGCCGAGAGCATCCCCAGCCCGAGCAGGTCGAACTTCACCAAACCGATTGCCGCACAGTCATCCTTGTCCCATTGCAGGACGCTGCGGTTCTCCATGCGCGCCCATTCCACCGGGCACACGTCGGCGATCGGGCGATCGCAGATCACCATGCCGCCGGAATGAATACCCATGTGCCGCGGCAGGTTCCGGATCTGGTTCGCCAGGTCGACCACCAGTGGCGGGATGCCTTCTAGAACAGCCGGATCCGGGGAGTCGGCCAACCCGTTCCAGTGACTGATCTGTTTGCTCCACGCGTCCTGCTGCCCCTGCGAGAACCCCAGGGCGCGGGCCATGTCGCGCACCGCGATCTTTGCCCGGTAGGTGATGACGTTGGCGACCTGGGCGGCGTAGTCGCGACCGTATTTGTCGTAGACGTACTGGATGACCTTTTCGCGTTGATCGGACTCGATGTCCATGTCGATGTCGGGCGGCCCGTCGCGGGCCGGCGACAGAAAACGCTCGAACAGCAACTCGTTGGCCACCGGGTCCACCGCGGTGACGCCCAGGGCGTAACAGACCGCGGAGTTGGCCGCCGACCCCCGGCCCTGGCACAGGATGTTGTTGTCCCGGCAGAACCGGGCGATGTCGTGCACCACCAGGAAGTAGCCCGGAAATGTCAGCTGGGCAATGACTTTCAGCTCACGCTCGATCTGGGCGTACGCGCGCGGGGCGTTCTCGGCCGATCCGTACCGGTCGCGCGCCCCGGCCATGGTCAGCTGCCGCAGCCAGCTGTCCTCGGTGTGCCCGGCGGGCACGTCGAACGGCGGCAGCTGCGGCGCGATGAGCGCCAGCCCGAACGCGCACTGCTCGCCCAGCTCGGCGGCCGCGGCCACCACATCAGTGCCCCCGAAAGGCACATGCCCGAACAGCCGGGCCATCTCCTCGCCGGAGCGCAGGTGCGAACCTCCCAGCGGGGCAAGCCATCCCGCCGCCGCGTCCAGGGACTGCCGCGCCCGGATGGCGCCCATCGCCATGGCCAGCCTGCGCCGCGGCGGCCCCGCGAAATGCGCGCCGGTGGTGGCGACGACGCCAACCCCGAAGCGTGGGGCCAGCGCCGCCAGCGCGGCGTTGCGTTCGTCGTCGAGCGGTTGGCCGTGATGGGTCAGCTCGACGCTCACCCGGTGCGCACCGAACCGGTCCACCAGATCGGCCAGCGCCTGCTCCGCCGCCGCCGGGCCGCCCTCGCAAAGTGCTTGCCGGACATGCCCTTTGCGACAGCCCGTCAAAATGTGCCAGTGCCCGCCCGCCGCCTCGGCCAGCGCGTCGATGTCGTAGCGCGGCTTGCCCTTCTCGCCGCCGGCCAGATGCGCGGCGGCCAGTTGCCGCGACAACCGCCGGTACCCCTCCGCGCCGCGGGCCAGTACGAGCAGGTGCGGGCCGGGCGGATCCGGCTGCTCGGTGCGCGCACCCGGGCCGAGGGAGAGTTCGGCGCCGAACACGGTGCGCATGTCGAGCTCGGCCGCCGCTTCGGCGAACCGCACCGCCCCGTACAAGCCGTCGTGGTCGGTGAGCGCCAGGGCGCGCAAATCCAGCCGGGCCGCCTCCTCGACCAGTTCCTCGGGCGTGCTCGCCCCGTCCAGGAAGCTGAACGCCGAATGCGCATGCAGCTCGGCGTACGAAACGGAATGAGCGACGGACGAGCGGGACGCCCGGCCGTCGTCCGGTGGCCGGTACGTCGCCCGCCGCCGCGACAGGGGGCCGTCGGATTCCGGGCCCGGCGATTCCCCGGCATGGCGCGGCTTGCTGTCGAGCACCCGCTCCATTTCCGCCCAGCTCGGCGGCCCGTTGAACCAGCCCACCCCGTGAGTATATCGAACTGATGTTCGATTTAATCTCGGCTCAGTCCAACTGTTGTTAAACCGATCTTCAACTCCTAAACAAGGTCTTAACGCTGCGGCACTATCGCGGATCACGCGCTGCACACACACTGGTACAAGTTCAAAAAAGCGGACTACGGCGGGGACCGGCATGGCACAGACACTGGATACGGCATTCCTACAAGCCCACGATCCGGATCAGCACGCGAGCCTGTCGATCGGGGCGGTCGCCATCGTCGACGGCACCGCCCCCGCCTACGAAACGCTCAAAAGCCTGCTGGCGGAACGCATCCAGCCGATTCCACGCTGCACACAGCTGCTGCGGGCGCATCCGCTGAGCCAGGAGTGGATCGAGTGCCCGGACTTCGACCTGGCCCACCACCTGCGCCGGGCGGCCCTCCCCCGCCCCGGCGACGAGGCCGAGCTGTCCCGGGCCATCGCCTACGCCCTGGAACGGCCCCTCGACCTGGACCGCCCGCCGTGGGAGTGCTGGGTCATCGAGGGCTTGCAGGGCAACCGGTGGGCGATCCTGATGAAGACCCACCACGGCCTGCTCGACGGCAACTCGGCCGCCCGCCTGATCAGCAGGCTCTGCGACGACGCCGACGCCGATACCTTCGCCAACGGCGCCGCGGCCAAACATGTTTCGCCGCCCGTCGGGCGCAAGCCGGGCTGGGTCGACGCGCTGTGGCGGGCTTCGTCGGCCGCCGGCGCCCTGGCCGGCGCCGTGTGGCCCGCCGTGTGCGCCGACGCGGTCAAAGCCTCGCGGCGCTACAGCACGGTGCGGGTCCCGATCGCCGACGTGGACAGCGTCTGCCGCAAATTCGGCGTCAGCGCCAACGACGTTGCGCTCGCCGCGATCACCGAGGGCTTCCGCACCGCGCTGCTCGGCCGCGGCGAGGAACCGCGGCGGGACTCGCTGCGCACCCTGGCGCCGATGCCGGTCCGCTCGGCGATGCTCTCGCACCTGCCCGTCGAACACGATGACCCGGTGCGGCGGTTGCAGACGGTGCACGCCAGGTGGCAGGCAAAGCAGGGCGCCCAGCCGCGACCGGCCGGCATCGTGGAGTCGGCGATCGGATTCCTGCCGAACGTGTTGCGCAGCAATACGTTACAACTGCTATCCCGTCTCCCGCAGCGCGCCGTCGTGACCTTGGCCACCAACGTGCCCGGGCCGCGCCGTCACCTTCGGGTGATGGGCCAGACGCTGGAACGGCTGCTGCCGATCCCGCCGACCGCCACGGCGCTGCACACCGGCGTCGCGGTGTTGAGCTACGGCGACGAGCTGGTCTTCGGGATCACCGCCGAGCACCGCGACACGTTCGACGTCAAGCAGCTGGCCGCAGGCATCGAGCTGGGCATGGCACGGCTGGTGGCCCTCGGCGACGACTCCGTGCTGCTGTTCAAACGCAGGCGTTCCCCGCGCGCGCTGCCCCGCCGGGTGCCGCGGGCGCACCCGTCCGCCTACTGACCCGCTCCCACCGCACCCGCCCCCCGTGAGAGGGTTGGTCGTGCCCAAGTCGGAATCGGTGGTCATCGATCCCCGCCGCCACGACGCGGTGCTGTTCGACGCCGACGCCGCGCTGGGCTCCCCGCTGGCCGCGCAATTGCGCGAGGCCGGGGTGGGCACGGCCGCCGTTTCGGCGGATGGTCCGGTGCCGGCGGCCGACCGGCTACGGGTGCGCCCGGGCCGCTGCGTCGTGGTCGCCGGGGACGCCGCGGGCGTCGAGGCGGCGCGCGCCGCGGGATTCGCGTTGGTGATCGCCGTCGATCCGGCCGGGCCGGGCGATGCGCTGCGCGGCGCCGATGCGGTGGTCGCCGGCCTGCGCGACGTGACCGTGCGGACCGGGGACCACCGGATGTCGCAGCTGCCCGATGCGTCGCGGGCCCTGGCGGCCGGGCTGGCCGATCGGCGACCGGCCGTGTTCTTCGACTTCGACGGCACGCTGTCGGACATCGTCGACGACCCGGACTCGGCGCGGCCCGTTGCGGGCGCCACCGAGGCGCTGGACAAGCTGGCCGCGCGGTGCCCGGTCGCGGTGCTGTCCGGCCGGGACCTCGCCGACGTCACCAAACGCGTTGGGGTGCAAGGTATCTGGTATGGGGGTAGCCACGGTTTCGAGCTGACCGCGCCCGACGGCACACACCACCAGAACGACGACGCGGCGGCCGCCATCCCGCTGCTCGAGGAGGCGGCCGGTCAGCTGCGCGACCAGCTCGGCGCGGTGCCCGGAGTGGTGGTGGAGCACAAGCGTTTCGGTGTCGCCGTGCACTACCGCAACGCCCAACGCGACCGCGTCGGCGAAGTGCTGGCGGCGGTGCGCGCCGTGGGCCGCCGCGACGGGCTTCGGGTCACCACCGGCCGCGAGGTCATGGAGCTGCGCCCGGACCTGGACTGGGACAAGGGAAAAACGCTGCGCTGGGTGATCGATCACCTGCACGAGGCCGGGTCGGGCTCGCTGACCCCGGTCTACCTCGGCGACGACATCACCGACGAGGACGCGTTCGACGCGGTGCGCGGCGGGCCTGTCCCGGGCGTGCCAATCCTGGTGCGGCACACCGACGACGGCGACCGCGCCACCGCCGCGCTGTTCGCGCTGGACAGCCCCGCCCAGGCCGCCGAGTTCACCGACCGGCTGGCGGATCAGTTGCCGCACGCTCCGTCTCAGGCGCGTACGCGCGGCTAGGCGTATTCCACCGCGCCGTCGTCGAGCACCACCCGGGGGTCGGAGCCGTCCGGATTCGACGCCTCGGTGCGGAACACCGCCTTGCCCGGCTCGGTGCGCCAGATCAGGGTGGTCAGTGTCTCGCCGGGGAACACCGGCGAGGTGAACCGCGACGCGATCGAGGTGACGTTGGCCGCGACGCCCTGGCCCAGCTCGGCCACCAGCGCGCGCCCCGACACCCCGTAGGTGCACAGCCCGTGCAGGATCGGCTTGGGGAAGCCGGCCAGCTCGCGGGCGAACCACGGGTCGCTGTGCAGCGGGTTGCGGTCGCCGGACAGCCGATAGATCAGCGTCTGGTCCGCGCGGGTGGGCAGCGCGATGCGCACGTCGGGCTCGCGGTCCGGGAATTCCGGCGCGATCGGCCGCTGCCCCGGCATGCCGCCGAAGCCGCCCTCGCCCCGGATGACTAGCGTGGTGAGCGTCTCGGCGATCAGCTGCCCGGAGTCCGGCTCGGTTCCCCGGCCGCGCAGCACCAGGATCGCGTTCTTGCCCTCGCCCTTGTCCTGGATGTCGGCGACCTCGGAGACCACCGAGAGCTTGCCCGCGGGCGGCAGCGGTGCGTGCAGCCGGATGCTTTGGGATCCGTGTAACAGCATGGCCCAGTTGAACCGTCCGACCAGGGCGGCCGCGCCGAAGGCCGGGCAGCAGATCACCGCATAGGTGGGCAGCACCTGCTGGTCGATCCCGTGGCTGTTCTCGGTGGTGAAGGACAGGTCGTCGATCCCGGCGCCGACACCGAGCGCGTAGAGCAGCGTGTCCCGGTCGGTCCACTCGAACTGCATGGGTTCGGTGACCGCGCCGACGGCACTCGGATCAATCGCCATGGAAGTCTCCTGATCGGTGAGTAGGGATCCTCGGTCCACTCTGGCATCCGGCGAAATGGCGGTCGCTGCGGCCCTCGGGGAGTGAGACGGCCGCAGGCCGCGCGGTAACAAACCAGCGCAAACCCTTCCCACCGGGGCCGTCGGCAGGGCAGGCTATCGACATGCCCATGCGCAGCATGATCCGCACAGCCGCGGCGGCGCTCGCCGCGCTGACCGCCACGATGATCGTCGCCGGCTGCGGTGGCTCACCGCAGGCTCGGTCCATCACCGTGACCTTCATCCGGCACGCCCAGTCGGAGGCCAACGCCAGCGGAATCATCGACACCGAGGTGCCGGGCCCGGGCCTGACCCCGGAAGGCAAGGGACAGGCCGAACAGCTCGCGCACCAGCTCGGCCGCAAGGACTTCGACAGCGTCTACGCCTCCACCATGACCCGGGCGCAGCAAACCGCCGCACCGCTGGCCGCCGAACTCGGCAAGCAGGTCGAGGTGCTGCCGGGCATCCAGGAGATCGACGCCGGCTGGTTCAACGGCAAACCCGAGTCGATGGCGAAGTCGACGTACATGCTGGCGCCGGTGAACTGGCTCAACGGCGACGTATCCGACACCATCCCCGGCTCGATCAGCGGCAAACAGTTCAACGACCAGTTCACCGGGGCGGTCAACAAGATCTACAACAGCGGCCATCACAATCCGGTGGTGTTCTCACACATGAACGCGATCATGGTGTGGACGCTGCTGAATACGCAGAACGCCAAGCGCAGCCTGATGGACAGCCACCCGCTTCCCAACACCGGCCGGGTGGTGATCAGCGGTAACCCGATGACCGGCTGGACGCTGGTGGACTGGGACGGGATCCGCGACTTCCGCAACTAGGCCGGCCGACGCGCGCCGAGCGTGGGCCGTACGTACGTCCACCCCCGCGAGATCGGTAGTTGACGGGCGGGGCCGACGCGGCCACCATGTCTTCATGCGGTATGTCGTTACCGGCGGTACCGGGTTTATTGGTCGCCGTGTCGTGTCTCGTCTTCTGGAAGCCCGCCCCGACGCGCGGGTCTGGGTGCTGGTGCGACGGCAGTCGCTGGGCCGATTCGAGCGGCTCGCGGAACACTGGGACGGGCGGGTAAAACCGCTGGTCGGTGAGCTGCCGGAGCTCGAGCTGAGCGACGAGGTCCTCGCCGAGCTGGGCGAGATCGATCACGTGGTGCACTGCGCGGCGATCTACGACCTCACCGCCGGCGAGTCCGAGCAGCGGGCCGGCAACGTCGAGGGCACCCGCGCGGTGATCGCGCTGGCACAGCGGCTGGGCGCCACGTTGCACCACGTGTCGTCGATCGCCGTCGCCGGCGACTTCGCCGGCGAATACACCGAGGACGACTTCGACGTCGGCCAGCAGCTGCCGACGCCGTACCACCAGACCAAGTTCGAGGCCGAGCTGCTGGTGCGCTCGGCGCCGGGACTGCGTCATCGCATCTACCGCCCGGCGGTGGTGGTGGGCGATTCCCGCACCGGCGAGATGGACAAGGTGGACGGCCCGTACTACTTCTTCGGCGTGCTGGCCAAGCTGGCCGTGCTCCCGTCGTTGACCCCGATGCTGCTGCCCGACACCGGCCGCACCAACATCGTCCCGGTCGACTACGTGGTCGACGCGCTGGTCGCGCTGATGCACGCCGACGGCCGCGACGGGCAGACATTCCACCTGACCGCCGAGAAAACGGTGGGCCTGCGCGGCATCTACCGTGGCGTGGCCAAGGCGGCCGGGCTGCCACCGCTGCGCGGTTCGCTGCCCCGCGCGGTGGCCGCCCCGGTGCTCGCGGTGCGCGGGCGCGCCCGGGTGATGCGCAACATGGCGGCCACCCAGCTCGGCATTCCCGCCGAGGTGTTCGACGTGGTCGACCTGGCGCCCACTTTCGTCAGCGAGAAGACGCGAAATGCTTTGCAGGGCACCGGCATCGAGGTTCCGGAGTTCGCCGGGTACGCGCCCAGGCTGTGGCGGTACTGGGCGGAGCACCTCGACCCGGATCGCGCACGCCGCGACGACCCGCGGGAGCCGTTGCGGGGCCGGCACGTCATCATCACCGGCGCGTCCAGCGGCATCGGCCGGGCTTCGGCCGTCGCGATCGCCGAGCGCGGCGCCACGGTGTTCGCGCTGGCCCGCAACGGCGCGGCCCTGGATTCGCTGGTCGCCGAGATTCGCGCCGATGGCGGTGCCGCCCATGCCTTTACCTGCGACGTCACCGATTCCGCGTCGGTGGAACACACCGTCAAGGACATCCTGGGACGCTTCGACCACGTCGACTACCTGGTGAACAACGCCGGACGGTCGATCCGCCGCTCGGTGGTCAATTCCACCGACCGGCTGCACGACTACGAACGGGTGATGGCGGTCAACTACTTCGGCGCTGTCCGGATGGTGCTGGCGCTGCTACCGCACTGGCGCGAGCGCCGGTTCGGCCACGTCGTCAACGTGTCGAGCGCAGGCGTGCAGGCACGCAACCCCAAATACAGCTCCTACCTGCCGTCCAAGGCCGCGCTGGACGCGTTCTCCGACGTGGTCGGTTCTGAGGTGCTGTCCGACCACATCACCTTCACCAACATCCACATGCCGCTGGTGCGCACCCCGATGATCGTGCCGTCGCACCGGCTCAACCCGGTGCCTGCGATCAGCCCCGAGCGCGCGGCGGCGATGGTGGTGCGCGGGCTGGTGGAAAAGCCGGCCCGCATAGACACCCCGCTGGGCACGCTCGCCGAGGCCGGCAACTACTTCGCCCCGAGGACCTCGCGGCGGGTGCTGCACCAGCTCTACCTGGGCTATCCCGATTCGGCTGCGGCGCGCGGGCTGTCCGCCGAACCCGCGCCCGCCCCGCGGACCGCTCGGCGCAAGCCCGGCCGGCCCGTGCGCGCCGTCACCCGCGGCATCCGCACGCCCCGTCCGGTCAAGCGGCTGGTCCGCCTGGTGCCGGGCGTGCACTGGTGATCACTTCTGCAGCGTGAACTGGTTGACGTCGATGTATCCGATCCGGAACGCGTCGGCGCACCCGGTCAGGTACTTCATGTACCGCTCGTAGACCTCCTCGGACTGCACCGCGATGGCCTCGTCTTTGTGGGCCTGCAGCGCGGCGGCCCAGATGTCGAGCGTCTTGGCGTAGTGCGGCTGCAGCGACTGCACGCGGCTGACCGTGAACCCGTTCGCGGTCGCGCGCTCCTCGACCATCGGGATCGACGGCAGCCGCCCGCCCGGAAAGATCTCGGTGACAATGAATTTGATGAATCGGGCGAACGTGAACGAGAGGGGCATGCCGCGTTCTGCCATCTCCGTCGGGTGCAGGCCGGTGATGGTGTGCAGCAGCATGACGCCGTCGTCGGGCAGCAGGTCGTGTGCCAGGGTGAAGAACGCGTCGTAGCGCTCGTGGCCGAAGTGCTCGAAGGCGCCGATGCTGACGATCCGGTCCACCCGCTCGTCGAACTTTTCCCAGCCCTCCAGCAGGATTCGTGCCGAACGCGGGCTGTCCGACCGCGCGATCAGCTGTTCGACGTGCTCGGCCTGGTTGCGGCTCAGGGTGAGGCCGACGACGTTGACGTCGTACTTCTGCACCGCGCGCATCATGGTGGCCCCCCAGCCGCAGCCGACGTCGAGCAGCGTCATGCCCGGCTGCAGGCCGAGCTTGCCGAGCGCGAGGTCGATCTTGGCGATCTGTGCCTCTTCCAGCGTCATGTCGTCGCGCTCGAAGTAGGCGCAGCTGTATGTCTGGGTCGGGTCGAGAAATAGCCGGAAGAACTCGTCCGACAGGTCGTAGTGGGCCTGCACATCGTCGAAGTGCGGACTCAAATCTGTCCCCTCGGGGGGCTCCGACATTGATGGCATCGTGCCAGCCTAGTCGCCGGTATCTTGGAGGGAATGAGCTCACCCGTGTTCGTCGATGTCGACACCGGCGTGGACGATGCGCTGGCGCTGGTGTATCTGTTCGCCAGCCCGGACGCCCAGGTGGTCGGCATCGCCTCGACCGGGGGAAACGTTGGGGTGGAACAGGTTTGCGAGAACAACCTGGGCTTGCTGGCCCTGTGCGAGCGCACCGGCATTCCGGTTTCCCGCGGTTGCGCGCAGACCCTGACCGGGCCGCTGCGGCTGCCGTCAAAAGTCCACGGCCCCAGGGGATTGGGCTACGCCGACCTGCCGCCCGGCTCCGAGCCGCTCACCGGCCACGACGCGGCCGGGGCCTGGGTGCGCGCGGCGCGCGCCTTTCCCGGTGAGCTGCTCGGCGTGGCGACCGGCCCGCTGACCAACCTGGCCCTGGCGCTGCGCGCCGAGCCCGCGCTGCCCACACTGCTGAGGCGGCTGGTGATCATGGGCGGTTCCTACGACCACCGGGGCAACACCACCGCGGTGGCGGAGTGGAACATCAGCGTAGACCCCGAGGCGGCGGCCGAGGTGCTGGCCGCCTGGTGCCCCGAAAGCGTTGGGCGACAGCGACTTCCTATCCTGTGCGGCCTGGACCTGACCCGCAAGGTGGCGATGGCGCCCGAGCACCTCGCACGGCTGGCGGCGGCCGCGGAGTCGACGACGACGCCGCTGAGCGAACACGACGCGCCCGGAACCCGGTCGGGCGCGTCGAACCCGCTGATTCGGGTGATCGAGGACGCGATGCGGTTCTATTTGGAGGCCTATCACGAGCTCGGCCACGGCTATCGGGCGCACCTGCACGATCCGTTGGCCGCCGCCGTCGCGCTGGATCCCGGGCTGGTCAGCACGCGCCCGGCGACCGTGGGCATCGAGCTGACCGGGACCCTGACCCGCGCGATGACGGTGACCGATTGGTCGGGCCGTCGAGAACCCAACGCGCTCATCGGGATTGACGTGGACGCTGCGGCGTTCTTCGACCGGTTCATCGAACGGGTGGGACCGTTTGCACGAACGTTGCTGCGATGACTCCGCAAAAGCGAAAGGTCAGCCACCAAACGAAGAGTCGAAAGCCCGTAGGCGTGTCTGTGGCAGGAGCGCTCGGTTGATGATTTTGTAGAGGAGTGACGCGCGGGGGCGCGTCAGGTGTTAAGGGGCTCTGAGCAGGGGAAAGGGTTTCTTGAGTGGTGGAGCTGGTCACCGGGAAGACGCTGCCTGATGTGGTCGTCACTGGCGTGGCGATGACGACCGCCCTGGCCACCGATGCCGAGACCACCTGGAAGCTGTTGCTGGACAGACAAAGTGGTATCCGCAGACTCGAGGACCCATTCGTCGGGGAGTTCGACCTGCCGGTGCGCATCGGCGGACACCTGCTCGAGGAATTCGACAGCCAGTTGACCCGCGTGGAGCTGCGTCGGACCGCTCACCTGCAGCGGATGTCCATCGTCCTGGGCCGGCGGGTCTGGCAGAACATCGGTTCACCCGAGGTCGATTGCAACCGCTTGTTGGTGTCCGTCGGCACCGGTTTGGGTCCATCGGAAGAGTTGGTCTTCAGCTATGACGACATGCGCGCGCGTGGCCTGAAGGCCGTCTACCCGCTCGGGATCCAGAGATTCATGCCCAACGGCGCCGCCGCGACGGTGGCGCTGGAGCGGCACGCCGGGGCAGGTGCGATCACCTTGGGGTCGGCGTGCGCGTCGGGCTCCGAGGGCATCGCGCAGGCCTGGCGCAGCATCGTGCTCGGCGAGGCCGACATCGCCATCTGTGGTGGCGTCGAGGCCAAGATCGAGGCGGTGCCGATTGCGGCGTTCGCCCAGATGTGCGACCTGATGTCGACCAAGAACGACGACCCGGCCGGCGCCTGCCGCCCGTTCGACCGTGACCGCACCGGCTTCGTGTTCGGCGAGGCCGGCGCGCTCATGGTGATCGAAACCGAGGAACACGCCAAAGCCCGCGGCGCCAACATCCTGGCCCGCATCATGGGCGCCGGCATCACCTCCGACGGCTACCACATGGTGGCCCCCGACCCCAACGGCGAACGCGCCGGGCATGCCATGAGCCGCGCCATCCAGCTCGCCGGGCTCACCCCGTCCGACATCGGTCACGTCAACGCCCACGCCACCGGCACCTCGGTCGGCGACGTCGCCGAGAGCAAGGCCATCAACAACGCGCTGGGCAGCAACAAACCGGCCGTCTACGCCCCCAAAGCCGCACTCGGGCACTCGGTGGGCGCCGTCGGCGCCGTGGAATCCATCCTGACCGTGCTCGCCCTGCGCGACCAGGTGGTCCCGCCCACGCTCAACCTGGAGAACCTCGACCCCGAAATCGACCTCGACGTGGTGGCCGGCAAACCACGCCGGGGCAACTACGAGTACGCGATCAACAACTCGTTCGGCTTCGGCGGGCACAACGTCGCCATCGCCTTCGGGCGCTATTGACCGCGGCATTCGAATACGTTCGCGCGCAAGGCTATTCGTAACTGCCCTCCACGTACCAGCGCCGCTGGCGATAGCACAGCAGCAGCGCGCGTTCGCTCTCCAGCAGCACCTGGGCGCGGGCGGTGCGCCCCTTGCTCGATTCGGGATCCCACCATCGCTCGTCGACCGGCCAGGGCCCCGACCACCAGCACAGCCGCTCGTCGCGGCCGGGGTCACCGCCGCCGACCAGGCGCGCGGGATCTGCGGAGAACAGCCCCCGGCCGGTTATCCTTATCGGGTTCCCTTGGGCGTCAAGCAGTTCCACCGGGTCGTCAAGCAGGACCGCCGGTGACGGCTCGGGCAGCCGGCCGGGCCACGGCGGATCGGGATCTGCCCGCGGCACCGGCTCGTCGCCGAGCGGGATCAGCGTGATGCGCTCGGCCGGGCCGCGTCCGCCGGACAGCACCGGCACCTGCACCGCCTCCGGGCCGAGCAGGCCCTGCACCCGCACCAGCGCCCGGCGGGCCCGCAGCCGGTCCTCCTCGCCCAGGCCGCCCCAGAGCGGTAACTGCAGCGCCTCGGCGGAGACCACCTCCACCGCGTCCAGCCGCAACAGGGTCACCGCGGCGGTGGGACGGGGATGGCGGGCGGTGCGGCTGCTCAACCATCCGTCGAGCTGCCAGCGCACCCGGTCGGCGGTGGCGTCCTCGGTCAGCGGCTCGGCACACCGCCACACCCGGTGCAGTTCCTCGCCGTTGGCGGTGACCGCGTGGATGGCCAGCCGGGTGCATCCCACGCCGGCGGCCATCAGCGTCTGGTGCAGCCTGCCGGCCAGTGAGCGCCCGGCGAATGCCGCGGCGTCGACCCGGTCGATCGGCGGGTCGCAGTCCAGCACGGCCTCGAGTTCGGCCTGCGGCTCCCGGCCCGACGGCGGCCGTTCGGGTTCGCCGCGGGCCAACCGGTGCGCGGTCACCCCGTCGGCGCCGAATCGGGAAGTCACGTCGCTGCGCAACAGCGCGGCGAACTGCCCGATAGTGCGAATCCCCATCCGCCACAACAGGTCCGTCAGTTCTTCGCGGCCGGCGCCGGACAGGCTCGGCTCGGTGGCAAGCTGGCGGATGGACAGCGCCGACAAAAACTTCGCGTCGCCTCCCGGCTCGATGACGCGGCCCGCACGCGCCGCGAAGACCGCGGTGGACAACTGGTCGGCGATCCCGGCCTGACACTCGGCGCCGGCCGCTGAGCTCACGGCCACCGCATCGATCAGCCGTTCGGCGGCGGTGGCCTCGGACCCGAAATAGCGGGCCGCCCCGCGCACCGGCAACACCATAAGGCCGGGCCGCAGCACCTCGGCGCGGGGCACCAGGTCGTCCACCGCCGCGATCACCGCTTCGAAGAAGCGGGCGTCGCGGTCCGCGTCGGCGGCGGTGACGTGCAGTTGTGGGCATCGGGCGGCCGCCTCCCGGCGTCTCAGGCCCCGCCGCACCCCCGCCGCGCGGGCGGCCGACGAGCAGGCGATCACGCGGTTGGCCAGCGTGACCGCGATCGGGGCGGTCGCGGGCAGGCCGGCGGCCTTCGCCGCCGCGACCGCGGGCCAGTCCATGCACCAGATCGCCAGAACGCGGGAGGCCGCCGGGCTCACCCCGGAGTCACCCGGCGCGGGCCCGGCCAACCGTCCGCCCCGCGCACGTCCCGCTGACCTGCAGCCGCACCCCGCCGATCCGGCCGAGCCCGGGGACGGGCGCCCCCCGGCAGCCCGGGGCGATCTCATAGCCACAGACCCGGGCGGCAAGGCGCGTCGGCGCCCCCTGCCAATCGCCGCCGGTGACCAACAGGGTGCAGCCCTTGCTCCGGGCGCGGGCCACCACCGCCCGCGCCCGGCTGGGCGGCACCCGGCGCCCGCCCAGCCCCAGGGCCACCAGATCCATGCCGTCGACGAGCACCGCGGCCACCTCCACCGGATCGGTGCCGGGATCCGGTATCACCGCGAGCCGGCTCAGATCCGCCCCCATCTCCGCGGCGGCCAGCAGTCCGATGTCGGGCTGGCCGACGATTGCGGCGTTGCCACCGGCCGCCGTGACGGCGGCCACCATGCTCAACAGCAGCGACCGGGCACCCGACAGCACCGCGACCGTCCCCCGCGGCACCGGCACGGGCAGCAGCTCGGCCAGCCACGGCGGGAGGGCCAGCCGGGATTCGGAGTCCGGCAGCAGGTCCCCGGTGGGCGCGGCGGCCGCGGGCGCGCCCCTCCTCCCGGCGATGCCCGCCATCCGCCGCCGGAGCGATTCCAGCTGCTCAGCGCGGGTTTCCTCGCGGTGACCAGAGGCAAAAGCCGCAGTCATGACAGCCTCCTAGCACCAGCTCCGGGGAAAGTTTTCGAATGTATGTTCGATACATTTCGCAGTAAACACCCGCCCTCCGACAACCGTCAAGCGACGCGAGGGGCAGCGTTATGCGATCGGTACTGGTGAGGCTGATGGGCGCAATGTGGCCACATTTTTTCCGGGACCGGGGACTGGCCCGTCACTCCCATTCGATGGTGCCGGGGGGTTTGCTGGTGATGTCCAGCACCACGCGGTTGACCTCGGCCACCTCGTTGGTGATGCGGGTCGAGATGCGCTCCAGTACCTCGTAGGGAACCCGGGTCCAGTCGGCGGTCATGGCGTCCTCACTGGACACCGGCCGCAGCACGATCGGGTGTCCGTAGGTGCGGCCATCGCCCTGCACGCCGACCGAGCGCACGTCACCCAGCAGCACCACCGGGCACTGCCAGATCAGGGTGTCCAGGCCCGCCGCGGTCAGCTCCTCACGCGCGATCGAGTCCGCGCGGCGCAGGGTGTCCAGCCGATCAGCGGTGACTTCGCCGACGATCCTGATCCCCAAACCCGGACCCGGAAAGGGTTGGCGCGCAACGATTTCCTCCGGCAGGCCCAGCTCGCGCCCGACGGCGCGCACTTCGTCCTTGAACAGCAGCCGCAACGGCTCGACGAGGGTGAACTTCAGGTCGCCGGGCAGGCCCCCGACGTTGTGGTGGCTCTTGATGTTCGCGGTGCCGCTGCCGCCGCCGGATTCCACCACGTCCGGATACAACGTGCCCTGCACCAGGAAGTCGACACCGGACGAATCCCCTTCTCCGCCAACGTCTCCCACGATGTCTCGCACCGCGCCCTCGAATGCCCTGATGAACTGCCTGCCGATGATCTTGCGTTTGCCTTCGGGATTGGTCACTCCCGCGAGCGCGTCCAGGAAGGTATCGGCGGCGTCGACGGTGACCAGCCTGGCGCCGGTGGCGGACACGAAGTCGCGTTGCACCTGCGCGCGCTCCCCGGCGCGAAGGAGCCCGTGGTCGACGAAGACGCAGGTGAGCCGGTCGCCGATGGCCCGCTGCACCAGCGCGGCGGCCACCGCGGAGTCCACGCCGCCGGACAGCCCGCAGATCGCCCGACCGGTGCCGATCTGCGCGCGCACCTGCTCGATCAGCACCCCGGCGATGTTGGCCGCCGTCCAGTCCGCGCTCAGCCCGGCGAAGTCGTGCAGGAACCGGCTGAGCACCTGCTGCCCGTGCGGGGTGTGCATCACCTCCGGGTGGTACTGCACGCCGGCCAGGCGTCGCTGCCGATTCTCGAAGCCGGCCACCGAAGCCCCGGAGCTGCTGGCCACCACCTCGAACCCGTCCGGTGCGGCCGTGACGGCGTCGCCATGGCTCATCCAGACCGGCTGCGTACTCGGCAATCCCGAATGCAGTTCGCCGCCAAGGACTTTCAGCTCGGTGCGGCCGTATTCGCTGGTGCCGGTGTGCGCGACTGTGCCGCCCAGGGCCTGCGCCATGGCCTGAAACCCGTAACAGATGCCGAACACCGGGACGCCGAGATCGAACAGCGCCGGATCGAGCTGGGGGGCGCCGTCGGCGTACACACTGGACGGCCCGCCGGAGAGCACCAGCGCCAGCGGGTCGCGGGCCTTGATCTCCTCGATCGTGGCCGTGTGCGGGACGACCTCGGAGAACACCCGCGCCTCCCGGACCCGGCGGGCGATCAGCTGCGCGTACTGCGCGCCGAAGTCCACGACGAGCACCGGCCGGGCCGGCGCTCCGGACGCCTCGGATATCTCGATGTCAGGGCTATCGGTGGGTTCGGCCACGCCCGAAAGTCTAGTGGTCGCCGGTGTCACCGCCGCCTCGGAGGCCTACAGCGAAAACGCGGTGCGCAGCGCGTCGACGGCAGCCGCGCCGCCGCTGAACTCGATTCGCTCCAGCGCCGCGTTGCGCTCGCCGTCGTCCGTCCCGAGCCGGGCGGTGACAAGATCCGCCGCACTGGCGGTGACAGTCACCGACGGTTCGCCGCGGGGGCCGGCCAGGTGTCCCTGTGTCACCGCGAATTCGAAACGGCGACCGTCGATCTCGATACGGCACGTCGCCTCCAACCCGGCCGCCCTCCCCGACTTGAAACCCAGCAGGATGCCGGCCAGGAAGCCGTTGAGCGGTGATACCTGCGCGTCGCCGATCGGGTCCAGATGGTCCACCCCGAACCACGCGATGCTCTGCAGGATCGGCAGCACGCGCCGCCAACCGAGGTCACTGAGCGTGTAGACGGTTCGGCCGATCGGGGCCGGCAGGTCGGTGCGGTCGACGATCCCGGCGTCCTGCAGCTCCTTGAGCCGCTCGGCCAGCAGATTCGTTGCGATACCGGGTAGCGCGGCACGCAGGTCGCTGTAGCGGCGCACGCCGCCAACCAGCTCCCGCACGATCAGCAGGGTCCACCGCTCGCCCAGGACATCGAGCCCGCGGGCAATCGGGCAGTTCTGGTTGTAGTTCCTGCGGGGCGCCACCACCCCACCCTACCTCGCGATAGACATTTTTTTCAACCTAATACTTGATTTGTTTGTCTGATGGATTTACTGTTTTGTCCATGCGTACCGACCCGGCATTCCGGAATCACCCCATCGCTGCGCTCGCCGTCATCTGCCTCGGTGTCTTCGTCATCAGCGTCGACGCCACCATCGTCAACGTGGCGCTGCCCACCCTGTCCCGCGAACTCGGCGCCGACACCCCACAGCTGCAATGGATCGTCGACGCCTACACCCTGGTCATGTCGGGCCTGCTGCTGTCGGCGGGCAGCCTGTCCGACCACTACGGCAGGCGGGGCTGGCTGAATTCCGGTCTCGCGCTGTTCGCGCTGACTTCAGGAATTGCGGCACAAGCGAATTCCGCCGACCAGCTCATCGGTGCGCGCGCCGCCATGGGCGTGGGCGCAGCGGTGATATTCCCGACCACCCTGGGACTGATCACTAACATCTTCACCGACCCGGTGCCGCGCGCCAAGGCAATAGGGTTGTGGGCGGCCATGGTTGGCGTCGGGGTGGCCGTGGGACCGATCAGCGGTGGCTGGCTTCTCGAGCACTTCTGGTGGGGGTCGATCTTCATGGTGAACATTCCGATCGCGGCCCTGGCCATCATCGGGGGCACCGCATTCGTTCCCACTTCGCGTGACCCGGCCGCGCCCCGCGTCGACGTCGGCGGCCTGCTGCTGTCCGCGGCCGGAATCACCACGCTGGTCTACACGGTCATCGAAGCGCCCGATTGGGGATGGACCGACATCCGCACCACAGCCGGGTTTGTCTCGGCCGCAACCACTCTCGCGGTGTTCGCCTGGTGGGAGCGGCGCAGCAGTCATCCGATGCTGGACGTCTCGGTGTTCATCAACCGCCGATTCTCCGGTGGCAGCCTGGCGGTGACGGCGGGGTTCCTGGCGCTCTTCGGCTTCATCTTCGTCATCACCCAATACTTCCAATTCATCAAGAACTACACCGCCTTTGAGAGCGGCGTGCGGTTGCTGCCGGTCGCCGCCTCGATCGCATTGGCCAGCATCGCCGGCCCGTGGCTGGTGCAAAGGGCCGGCACCACCGTCGTCGTCGCGGCCGGCCTCGCCGTGTTCGCCGCCGGCCTGGCCTGGGCGTCCACGGCGGACGCCGCCACGCCGTACAGCCAGATCGCCATGCAGATGTTGCTGCTGGGCGGCGGGCTCGGCCTGACGGTTTCGCCGGCCACCGAGGCCATCATGGGATCGCTGTCCGCCGACAAGGCCGGCGTGGGCTCGGCCGTCAACGACACGACACGCGAACTGGGCGGCACCCTCGGCGTCGCCATCGCCGGCAGCATCTTCGCATCGGTGTACTCCGGGCGCCTCGGCGCCACGTCCGCGCTGGCGGGATTGCCCGCCGATGCGATGCGTCACTCAATGGCCTTGGCGCACGGCGTGATAGCGAAACTCCCCACGCAACGAGCCGGCTACGTCCGGGGCATCGTCGACCGCGCCTTCCTGGACGGCATGCAGGTGAGCTCGCTGGTGTGCGCGGGCATCGCGCTGGGCGCCGCGATCGTCGTCGGCTGGTTTCTGCCGGCCAGGGAACCCGCGCGTCAACAGGAAAGGACACTCCGATGAGCACCACACCACAAGGCAGCACCTATGTGCTGGGTCATGCAGACGCGGAAGTGCAGCGGCTGCTCCTGCAGGGACGGCTGTACGACCACTACACCGAGCACGCGCTGCGGCTGGCCGGGCTGCGACCGGGCATGCGGGTGCTCGATATCGGGTCAGGGCCGGGGGATGTGTCGTTTGTCGCCGCGCGGCTGGTCGGTCCAACGGGAACCGTTCTCGGTGTCGACGCCGCACCCGCGATGGTCAAGCTCGCCCGCCGCCGAGCCGCCGAAAAGGGCTTGTCCACAGTGCGTTTCACACAGGCCGTGATTGACACGATCGCGCTCGACGAACCGGTGGACGCGGTGGTCGGCCGGCTGATCCTGATGCATTTGCCGGACCCGGCGGCAACGCTGCGGCACCTCAGCTCGTTCGTGCGCCACGGCGGCGTTGTCGCGTTCTCCGAGAACGACATCACGGCGACGCGCAGCATCCCGAACCTACCGTTGTTCAGCCAGGTCACCGCGAGGATCGTGCGAGCGTTCGAGACGTTGGGGCTCAGCGCCGCGTTCGGAAACACCCTGCATGCCGTCTTCGCCGAAGCGGGACTAGGCGCCCCGCGCCTCACCCAGGGCACGCCGATCGGCACCGCCGATAACACAGACCTGTTGGCCTATGCCGCCGAAGTCTGGCGACTGGTGTCCCCCGTCGCCGAACAACACGGCTTCGCCATCGAGGAGTTGGCCGACATCGACGGCTTCGTGGAACGATTCCGTCAGGAGGCGCGCGAGGCCGATGCCCTCATCGCGATGCCGCCGATGATCACCGCATGGGCGAAGGTGTGGAAATGCCAACAAAACGCGTCTGTATAGCGACGCACGCCGCGTATTGACCGATGGCGGGCGGCTTGCACTGTGGGACATCACCTTTTGGTGATTCAGCGCGCGCCGGGCTTTCCACTGCCACAAGCCGACACACTCGACGGTGGCGATCCGGTGGTCCCCGATGATTTGTGGGCTCTCGTCACCGCCGGAACGGCCTCACCGACCAGGAGCGCGCTCATGCAGGCGGTGCAGGCCCGGCCGCTCTGCCTGCACGCGTTCGTCACCGACTCTGGCCGCAAGGCCGAAAACCTCACCCGGGCGTCGGCGGACGGGAGGCTTCGCGCGATCCAGGGCGTCGCGGTGGCAATCGGCGGGTGGGCACTTGGCCACAGACATAGCCGCGTGGTGGAGTGGGTATCGGTTAAACCAGCCCCCACACCAGGAAGCGAGGACCGCCGGTGAGTTCAGCGCTGGGTCTGCCCGAGAAAGTGCGTGCCTGCCTGTTCGACCTCGACGGTGTGCTGACCGATACCGCCAGTGTGCACACCAAAGCCTGGAAAACCATGTTCGACGCCTACCTGTCGGACCGGGCCAAGCGCACCGGCGACGAGTTCGTGCCTTTCGACGCGGCCACCGACTACCGCGAATACGTGGACGGCAAGAAGCGCGAGGACGGCGTCCGGTCGTTCCTGGAAAGCCGCGACATCCACCTGCCCGACGGCAGCCCCGACGACCCCGACGACGCCGAGACGATCTACGGCCTGGGGAACCGCAAGAACGAGATGTTCCAGAAGGTCTTGAAGCAGGACGGCGTCAAGGTGTTCGACGGATCGCGGCGTTACCTCGAGGCGGTGACGGACGCCGGGCTGGCGATCGCGGTGGTGTCCTCGAGCGCCAACACCCGCGACGTCCTCGAGATCACCGGCCTGGACCGGTTCGTGCAGCAGCGGGTGGACGGCATCACCCTGCGCGACGAACACATCGCAGGCAAGCCGGCCCCCGACTCGTATCTGCGCGGGGCGCAGCTACTCGACGTCCCCGCCGACGCGGCCGCCGTGTTCGAGGACGCCCTGTCCGGGGTGGCGGCCGGGCGGGCCGGTAACTTCGGGTTCGTGGTGGGTGTCGACCGGGTGGGCCAGGCCGAGGACTTACGCAGCAACGGCGCCGACGTGGTGGTCACCGACCTCGCCGAGTTGCTGCAGTCATGATCACCGACGAATCGTTCCCCGTAGAGCCCTGGCACGTGCGCGAGACCGAGCTCGACCTCAATCTGCTGGCGCAGTCCGAATCGCTGTTCACCCTGTCCAACGGGCACATCGGGCTGCGCGGCAACCTCGACGAGGGTGAGCCGTATGGCCTGCCGGGCACCTACCTGAACTCCTTCTACGAGATCCGCCCGCTGCCCTACGCCGAGGCCGGTTACGGCTACCCCGAAGCCGGCCAGACGCTCGTCGACGTCACCAACGGCAAGATCATCCGATTGCTGGTCGAGGACGAGCCGTTCGACGTCCGCTACGGCGAATTGCTTTCTCACGAGCGGGATTTGGATCTGCGCGCCGGAACGCTGACCCGGGCGGCGCACTGGCGCTCGCCCGCGGGCAAAGAGGTCAAGGTGGTCTCCACCCGGCTGGTGTCGTTGGCTCAGCGTGGCCTCGCCGCCATCGAATACTGCGTGGAAGCGGTCGAGGAGTTCGTCCGGGTGACGGTGCAGTCCGAGCTGGTCACCAACGAGGACCAGCCGCAGACTTCCGGTGACCCGCGGGTGGCGGCCATCCTGGAGAACCCCCTCGAAGAGATCGATCACGAAAACACCGATACCGGTGCGGTTCTCATGCACCGGACGCGCAGCAGCGCGCTGATGATGGCCGCGGGCATGGATCACGAGGTCGACGTTCCGGGGCGCGTCGAGGTCAGCACCGACGCGCGCGCCGATCTGGCGCGGACCACGATCATCTGCGGTCTGCGCCAGGGACAGAAGCTGCGCATCGTCAAATACATCGCGTACGGCTGGTCGAGCATGCGTTCGCGTCCCGCGCTGCGCGATCAAGTGGCCGCAGCGCTGCACAGCGGCCGCTACACCGGCTGGGAGGGACTGCTGGATTCGCAGCGGGCCTATCTCGACGAATTCTGGGACTGCGCCGACGTCGAGGTCGAGGGCGACTCCGAGTCCCAGCAGGCCGTGCGGTTCGGGCTCTTCCACCTGCTGCAGGCCAGCGCCCGCGCCGAACGCCGCGCGATCGCCGCCAAGGGGCTGACCGGGACCGGCTATGACGGCCACGCCTTCTGGGATACCGAGGGGTACGTGCTGCCGGTGCTCACCTACACCGCGCCGCACACCGTCGCCGACGCGCTGCGCTGGCGCGCCTCCACCCTGGATCTGGCCAAGGAGCGCGCGGCCGAGCTGGGCCTGGAGGGCGCCTCGTTCCCGTGGCGGACCATCCGAGGGCAGGAGTGTTCGGCGTACTGGCCGGCCGGCACGGCGGCCTGGCACATCAACGCCGACATCGCGATGGCCTTCGAGCGGTACCGCATCGTCACCGGCGACAGCGATCTGGAGGCCGAGTGCGGCCTGCAGGTGCAGGTCGAGACCGCCCGGCTCTGGATGTCGCTCGGCCATCACGACCGGCACGGCGTCTGGCACCTCGACGGCGTCACCGGGCCCGACGAGTACACGGCGATCGTGCGCGACAACGTCTTCACCAACCTGATGGCCGCGAATAATCTGCGCGTCGCCGTCGACGCCTGCAACCGCCACCCCGGGGTGGCCAAGATGCTGGGAGTCACCACCGAGGAGACTGCGTCCTGGCGCGACGCGGCCCAGGCCGCCAACATTCCGTACGACTCCGGTCTGGGGGTCCATCAGCAATGCGAGGGGTTCACCACCTTCGCCGAATGGGACTTCGAACGCAACACCACCTACCCGCTGCTGCTGCACGAGGCCTACGTGCGGCTGTACCCTGCGCAGGTGATCAAGCAGGCCGACCTGGTGCTGGCGATGCACTGGCAGAGCCACGCGTTCACGCCCGAGCAGAAGGCCCGCAACGTCGACTATTACGAGCCGCGGATGGTGCGCGACTCGTCGCTGTCGGCCTGCACCCAGGCAGTGATGTGCGCCGAGGTGCGGCATTTGGACCTCGCGCACGACTACGCCTACGAGGCGGCCCTCATCGACCTGCGGGACCTGCACCACAACACCCGCGACGGTCTGCACATGGCCTCGCTCGCGGGAGCCTGGACCGCCCTGGTGTCCGGGTTCGGCGGCCTTCGCGACGACGAGGGCGTCCTGTCTCTGGATCCCCAACTGCCCGACGGCATTTCGCGGCTTCGGTTCCGGCTGCGGTGGCGAGATTTCCGGGTCACCGTCGACGTCAACCACTCCGACGTCACCTATACGCTGCGCGACGGTCCCGGCGGGGAGCTGACGATCCGGCACTCCGGCGAAGAGCTGGAGCTGAGCACCGAATCCGCGACGACGGTCCCGGTATGTGCCCGCGAGGCGTTGCTGCCGCCGCCGCACCAGCCGCCCGGCCGCGAGCCGATGCACCGTCGGGCGCTGTCCCGGGATCAGTGAGTGTCGCCCGGCGGCAGAATCCGCCGCACCTCGGCGCCGACGGCCTGGCGTATGTCGGCCTCCGTCAGGTCTTCGATCCCGGTGGCCGAGCGCAGGATTGGCGCGAACAGCCGCCAACCGAATTGCAGCGCAAGGGCATTGGCGACCGCAAGCCGGGCCTTGGCCTCGTCCTCGGAGCGCGGTAGTACGTCGTCGAGCAGCGCCGCGATGTTGGGGAAACGTTTCTGTAGCTGGCCCGCCGGATAGCCGTCCAGGACGGTGCGGGCCATCACCCGCATCTGCCGGTCCATGAAACTCTCCAGCACGGCCTCGGGCGCGTCGTCGTTCAGCAGGGCGCTCAGGGTGGCGCCCAGGTGATCGAGCACGGCGCCGACAAGTTGCTCCTTGGTGCCGAAGTGGCGGAACACCAACCCGTGGTTGACGTTGCAGCGCGCGGCGATGTCGCGGATGGACGTCGCGGCCGGCCCGCGCTCGGCGAACAGGTCGGTGGCGGCCTCCAGGATGGCCGCGGCCACTTCCGCGCGCCCGGTGGGCATTTTCCCGCGGCGGCCGGTTGCGGGACTTGTAGTCACATGACTACACTACCAAATGTAGTCAGCTGACTACACCGGTTTTTGAGCCAAAGGAAACGACAATGACAGGTCAGATAACCGTCACCAAGCTGGGCAGCCGCATCGGCGCCCGGGTGGACGGCGTTCGCCTCGGCGGCGACCTCGACCCGGACGCGGTCGAGGAGATCCACCGGGCGCTGTTGGCCCACAAGGTGATCTTCTTCCGCCACCAGCACCACCTCGACGACGAGCAGCAGCTCGCGTTCGCCGGGCTGCTGGGCACACCCATCGGCCATCCGGCAGCCGGCGCCCTGGCCGACAGGCACGTCCCGGTGATCACCCCGATCGACTCGGAGTACGGCAAGGCGAACCGCTGGCACACCGACGTGACGTTCGCCGCCAACTATCCGGCGGCCTCGATCCTGCGCGCGGTCACGCTGCCGCCCTACGGCGGCTCGACCCTGTGGGCGTCGACAGTGGCCGCCTACCAGCACCTGCCCGAGCCACTCAAATGCCTGGTGGAAAACCTCTGGGCGCTACACACCAACCGCCACGACTACGTGGGCACCGAAGCGGCGATGAACGACGCCCAGCGGTCGTTCCGGCAGGCGTTCGAGAAGCCGGACTTCCGCACCGAGCATCCCGTGGTGCGGGTGCACCCGGAGACCGGTGAACGCGCCTTGCTGGCCGGCGATTTCGTGCGCGGCTTCGTCGGGCTGGACAGCCACGAGTCCGGCGCCCTGCTGGAACTGCTGCAGCAGCGAATCACCGTGCCGGAAAACACGATTAGCTGGAACTGGACGCACGGCGACGTCGCCATGTGGGACAACCGCGCGACCCAGCACCGCGCCATCGACGACTACGACGACCAGCCCCGGCTGATGCACCGCGTCACGCTGATGGGCGATGTGCCGGTCAACGTGCACGGCGAACGCAGCCGGGTGGTCAGCGGCGCACCGCTACAAGCCGTCGCCTCCTAGCCGGCATCGGCGGTCGAACGGACCGGAGTGGCCGGCGACCAGCGCAGCGCGCCCGGCGCCGCGGCCGGGACGACGGGCGCGTTGGGCGCGATCGGCTCCAGGCGGCGATACGGCTCGCCCTGCGGCGGGCGCTGGTCGGTTTCGCCGTTGTTCGGCCACAGCGACGCGGCCCGCTCGGCCTGGGCGGTGATCGACAGCGACGGGTTGACGCCCAGGTTGGCCGAGATGGCCGCGCCGTCCACCACGAGCAGCGTCGGGTAGCCGTAGACCCGGTGATACGGGTCGATCACCCCGTGGCCGGCGTTGTCGCCGATCACCGCGCCGCCGAGGAAGTGCGCGGTCAGCGGGATGTTCAACAGCTCTCCCCAGGTGCCCCCGGCCACCCCGTCGATCTTGGCGGCGATGCGGCGGGTGACCTCGTTGCCCACCGGAATCCAGCTCGGGTTGGGCTCGCCGTGGCCCTGCTTGCTGGTGTACCAGCGGATGCCCAGCTTGCCGCGCTTGGTATAGGTGGTGATCGAGTTGTCCAGATGCTGCATCACCAGCGCGATCATGGTCCGCTCGCTCCACTGCCGCGGATTGAGCAGCCTCATCATGCTGCGGGGATCCTCGCGGGCGGTCTCGAGCAACTGCTTCCAGCGGGGCACGTCGGTGCCCTCGGGGCCGGGACCGTCGGTCATCAGCGTCTGCAGCAGCCCCATCGCGTTGGAGCCCTTGCCGTAGCGGACCGGCTCGATGTGGGTGTCGGGCGTCGGGTGGATCGACGACGTGATCGCCACGCCGTGGGTGAGGTCCAGATCCGGCGACACGTCGAGTCGCCCGGCGCCGACGATGGACTCGGAGTTGGTGCGGGTCAGCATGCCGAGGCGGTTGGACAGCCGGGGCAGCCGGCCCTCGTCGCGCATCTTGAACAGCAGATGCTGGGTTCCCCAGGTTCCCGCGGCCAGCACCACATGCTTGGCGGTGTAGGTGCGTCGGTCGCGGCGCAGCCAACTGCCGGTCCGCACGGTGCGCACCTCCCACAACCCGTCGGGGCGCTGCTCGAAGCGCTTCACCGTCGTCATCGGAATCACTTGTGCGCCAGATGATTCCGCGAGCGCAAGATAGTTCTTCAGCAAGGTGTTCTTGGCGCCGTAGCGGCAGCCGGTCATGCAGGCGCCGCACTCCAGGCAGCCGGTGCGTTCCGGCCCGACGCCGCCGAAGAACGGGTCCGGCACGGTCTTGCCCGGGGCCTTGGCGCCGTCGGGACCGAAGAAAACCCCGACCGGCGTCGGCACGAACGTGTCGCCGCAGCCCATCTCGTCGGCGACCTGTTTGACGATCCGGTCGGCGTCGGTGAACGTCGGGTTCTCCACCACGCCCAGCATCCGCCGCGCCTGGTCGTAGTGCGGCATCAGCTCATCGCGCCAGTCGGTGATGTGCGACCACTGCTGGTCTTTGAAGAACGGTTCCGGCGGCACGTACAGGGTGTTGGCGTAGTTCAGCGAGCCGCCGCCCACCCCGGCGCCGGCCAGGATCAACACGTTCTTCAGCGGGTGGATGCGCTGGATCCCGTAGCAGCCCAGCCTCGGTGCCCACAGAAACTTCCGCAGATCCCAGGACGTCTCGGCGAATTCCTCGTCCGAGTACCGGCGTCCGGCCTCCAGGACGCCGACGCGGTAACCCTTTTCCGTCAGCCGCAACGCGCTGACGCTGCCCCCGAAACCCGAACCGATGATCAGCACGTCGTAATCCGGCTTCATCGCACCAGTATGGCCTTACCGGCGGGTAACAAGCCAGCAGCGACCTTCGGATACGCCGTCGCCCGGCTGGCCGGGCGGTCGGCGTCCAACGCCCGCCTGCCGGGCACTCGCCGATGACGGACTCAGCTGCCGACGGTCAGGCCGACCTTCTGGAATTCCTTGAGATCGCAGTAGCCGGCCTTTGCCATCGACCGGCGCAGCCCACCGACCAGGTTGAGGCTGCCGAACGGGTCGTCGGACGGACCGCCCAGCACCTGGTGCAGCGGCGGGCGCTCGCCGACGGCGATCTGCAGCAGCGCCCCGCGCGGCAGCGACGGGTGCGCCGCGGCGGCCGGCCAGAACCATCCCTCCCCCAGCGCCTCGGCGGCCTCGGCCAGCGGCGTGCCCAGCACCACCGCGTCCGCGCCGCACGCGATCGCCTTGGCCAGTTCGCCGGAGGTGTGGATGTCGCCGTCGGCCAGCACGTGCACGTAGCGGCCGCCGGTCTCGTCGAGGTATTCGCGGCGGGCGGCGGCGGCGTCGGCGATCGCGGTGGCCATCGGCACGCTGATGCCCAGCACCTCGTCGCTGGTGGTCACGCCCCTGGTGGCGCCGTAGCCGACGATGACGCCGGCGGCGCCCGTGCGCATCAGGTGCAGCGCGGTGCGGTGGTCTTGCACCCCGCCGGCGACCACCGGGACGTCCAGCTCGGAGATGAAGGTCTTGAGGTTGAGGGGTTCGCCGTCGCTGGCGACCCGCTCGGCCGACACGATGGTGCCCTGGATGACCAGCAGGTCGATGCCCGCCTGCACCAGCACCGGCGTCAGCGCCTGGGCGTTCTGCGGACTGACCCGCACCGCGGTGGTGACCCCGGCATCGCGGATCCGGGCGATCGCCGAGCCCAGCAGGTCCGGGTTGAGCGGCGCGGCGTGGAACTCCTGCAGCAACCGGATCGCCGCCGAGGGCTCCGGCTCCTTGCTGGCGGCCTCGACCAGCTGCGCGATCTTGGCCTCGACGTCGGCGTGCCGCCCGATCAGCCCCTCGCCGTTGAGCACGCCCAGACCGCCGAGCCTGCCCAGCTCGATCGCGAACTCCGGCGACACCAGCGCGTCCGTCGGGTGCGCCAGCACCGGGATCTCGAACCGGTACGCGTCCAACTGCCAGGCGGTCGACACGTCCTGCGAGGAGCGGGTGCGGCGCGAGGCCACGATGCTGACTTCGCTCAGTTCATAGCTGCGACGGGCGACGCGGCCCATCCCGATCTCGACCATCTGGGCCTCAGCGTGCGTAGTAGTTGGGGGCTTCGACCGTCATGGCGACGTCGTGCGGGTGGCTTTCCCGCAGGCCCGCCGCGGTGATCCGGACGAACTGCGCCTGTTGCAGCGCCTCGATGCTCGGCGAGCCGGTGTAGCCCATCGCCGCGCGCAGGCCGCCAGTCAGCTGGTGAATGACCGAGGACAGCGGGCCGCGGAACGGCACCCGGCCCTCGATGCCCTCCGGCACCAGCTTGTCTTCGGACAGCGCGTCGTCGGCGAAGTAGCGGTCCTTGGAGTACGACTTACCGCCGCCCGAACCCCGGCCGGCCATGGCGCCCAGCGACCCCATGCCCCGGTAGCTCTTGAACTGCTTGCCGTTGACGAAGATCAGCTCGCCGGGGGCCTCGGCGGTGCCGGCCAGCAGCGAGCCCAGCATGGCCGTCGACGCGCCGGCGGCCAGCGCCTTGGCGATGTCACCGGAGTACTGCAGCCCGCCGTCGGCGATCACCGGCACGCCGGCGGGCCCGCAGGCCGCGACCGCCTCCAGGATCGCCGTGATCTGCGGTGCGCCCACCCCGGCCACCACCCGGGTGGTGCAGATGGAGCCCGGGCCCACGCCGACCTTCACCGCGTCGGCGCCGGCGGCGACCAGGGCCGAGGCCGCCGTGCGGGTGGCGACGTTGCCGCCGATCACCTCGACCTTCTCGCCCACCTCGGCCTTGAGCTTGCCGACCATGTCGAGCACCAGCCGGTTGTGCGCGTGCGCGGTGTCCACGATCAGCACGTCGACCCCGGCGTCGACCAGCATCATCGCGCGCACCCATGCGTCGCCGCCGACGCCGACGGCGGCGCCGACCAGCAGCCTGCCGTCACTGTCCTTGGTGGCCAGCGGGTGTTGTTCGGTCTTGACGAAGTCCTTGACGGTGATCAGCCCGGTCAGCCGGCCGTGGCCGTCGACGATCGGCAGCTTCTCGATCTTGTGGCGGCGCAACAGGCCCAGCGCCGCGTCGGCGGACACGCCCTCCTGCGCGGTGATCAGCGGGGCCTTGGTCATCACCTCGGCGACCGTCTTGGTCTGGTCCACCTCGAACCGCATATCGCGGTTGGTGATGATGCCGACCAGTGCGCCCGACTCGTCGACCACCGGCAGCCCGGAGATGCGGAACCGCCCGCACATCGCGTCGACCTGGGCCAGGGTGTTGTCCGGCCGACAGGTGACCGGGTCGGTGACCATGCCGGCTTCGGAGCGTTTCACCATCTCGACCTGGCCGGCCTGTTCGGCGACGGGCAGGTTGCGGTGCAGCACACCCATGCCGCCGGCCCGGGCCATCGCGATGGCCATCCGCGACTCGGTGACGGTGTCCATCGCCGAACTCACCAGCGGCACCTTGAGCCTGATCTTCTTGGTGAGCTGGCTGGAGGTGTCGGCGGTGGCCGGAACCACGTCGGAGGCCGCGGGCAGCAGCAGCACATCGTCGAACGTCAGCCCGAGCATGGCGATCTTGTGCGGGTTGTCGCCTCCGGTGGGCACCGGGTCATCGACCAGGCCACCGACCCGCACGTAGGCACTGCCGACGAGGTCAGAGCTGTCTTCCAGGTGGGACGTGCCACGGGTCATCAGTGGGGCCCTCCATACGATGCGGCGTGAGAGACCCATCCTATCGGCTCGCTTTCGCCCGACGGCGATGCGCGCCGTGCCGGCGCGGGGAGAAACCGGGTGATGACGCCCGTGCGCCCCGCGCGGCACGGAAACGGCGGGTGGTTGCCTGCTGGCGTTATCCCGGGCGGGCTGCGTAGGCTAGGGGCGTGCGCGACCACCTCCCACCGGGTTTGCCGCCCGACCCCTTCGCCGACGACCCCTGTGATCCGTCGGCGGCACTGGAAGCCGTCGAGCCGGGCCAGCCGCTGGACCAGCAAGAGCGGATGGCCGTCGAGGCCGACCTCGCCGATCTGGCCGTGTACGAAGCGCTCTTGGCACACAAGGGTATTCGCGGACTCGTGGTGTGTTGCGACGAATGCCAGCAGGACCACTACCACGACTGGGACATGCTGCGCGCCAACCTGCTACAGCTGTTGATCGACGGCAGCGTCCGTCCGCACGAGCCGGCCTACGATCCCGAGCCGGACGCCTACGTCACGTGGGATTATTGCCGCGGCTACGCCGACGCGTCGCTCAACGAGGCGACGTCAGACGCCGACGGTTTTCACCGCAGGCACTGACCTGTCACTGATCCGGAGCTAACGGCGCCACCGGGGGTGGCGTCTTGCCGTGGTGGTGATGCTTGCCCACCGATGGACTCGGCGGGCTGAGCGGCGCGGGCGGTACGGGGGGCGCCGCCGGGGCCGGGGCGATCGAGGCGGCGGGCGGTGCGACAGGGGCGGGCGGTGCCGCCGGAATCGGGGTCGCCGGTGCGGGCGGAGCCGCCGGGGGCGTTGCGACCGGCAGCGTGGCGTTCGGGTCGCGCGCATCGACCTTGGCGTTCAACAGTTTCAGCTGGTTCATCAGGTCTTGTTTGCTGGCCGGATCGTCGACCGATTGCACCAGGCTGCTCACCTCGGTCAGCTGACTCTTGGCCTGGTCCCACTGACCCCGGTCGATCGACTCCTGGACCTTGGCCAGGTCGGCTTTGGCGGCCAGCATCTCCTGACTGCCGTGCACCTGGGGCTCGTCGAAGAACATCGCGTGCAGCCCGTACAGGCTGGCGCCGGGCTGGGCCTCGACCACCATGGCGCCGAAGCCGCTGAGCACGATCAGCGTGGCGGCGACCGACCCGACGACGGCCAGGCCGCGATGGCCCCGGCGGCGCTCGGCCAAACCGGTGCGCAGCGCGTGGACCGCCTCTTCGGGCGTCACCAGCGCGCTGGCCGGCGGCCACCTCAGGTTGTCGCGCCAATCCTCGAGCAGGGTGGTCAGTACCCCGAAGTCGGGGTCGTCGGGGTCGTCGACGTCCACCGGCCTGCGCCGGGCGAGCGCATCGAGCAGCAGGTCGGTGCGGGCGAATTCGTCCAGGGGTTCAGGCACAGTCACCTGCCGCGATCATCTCGGACTTGAGCCGCGACAGTGCGCGGTGCTGGGCGACTCGGACGGCCCCGGTGGTACTGCCGACGGCGGCGGCGGTCTCCTCGGCGGACAGCCCGACGACAACGCGCAGGATCAGGATCTCGCGCTGCTTGGCGGGCAGGATCTCGAGCAGTTCGCTCATCCGGCTCACCGACTCGGCTTCGATCGCACGCTGTTCGGGCCCGGCGTCGTTCGACCACCGCTCGGGAAGCGTGTCGGTGGGATAGGCGAGATCGCGTCCGGCAGCCCGGTGCGCATCGGCGACCTTGTGGGCAGCGATGCCGTACAGGAAGGCCAGGAATGGGCGCCCGCGGTCGCGATAACGCGGCAGCGCCGTGATAGTCGCCAAGCACACCTCCTGTGCCACGTCATCCGCTGACAGGCCACCCCGATCGACGGTGCCGACACGCGCCCGGCAATATCGCACGACGATCGGACGAATGGTCTCCAGCACCTCCCGCAGTGCGTTGTGGTCTCCGGTCACGGCCTTGGCGACCACGGCGTCGAGACGTTCCCCTGCTGGAATTGTCATCGACGGTGATATCTCCAACGTTACGAAGCGGACACATCGCGGGCCAGCCGGGCTAACTGACGAATTGACGATAACGGGCGGAGGGCCGTTTCAGGCGGAACGCCACGTCCCACCGGCGCGCCGCACCTGGCCTGCGCAGACATCTCGGATTTCGTGCAGCTGATGTGGCCGCAACGTGACACTTCCGATATCGATCAGCAAGCAAGCCAGCGCCCAACGAAGTGGCAGCAGCCCCAACCGGCCGGTGGTCTGCAGCGCGGCGTCGGCGACCGTGCGGGCGCGCCCGAGATCGCCCGCACAACACAGCGCCGCGGCCAGCACCACATCGCTTTTGATCCGGTGCCGCGGCGACCCGACGGCCATCGCCGCCGCTAACTCGACCCCTTCGCCGGCATGGCGGACGGCGGCGGCGCCGTCGCCGCGGGCCATCGCGAGCTCGGCGGCGACCCACCGGCGGCGCACCGGCAGCCGGTCGGGCACCGCGTCCGGATCGCGCGTCGCCAGCAGCGGGTCGGCGCGCGCCAGCAGCGTCGCCGCGGCCGCGAAGCGCCCGACGCCCAGCGCGTCGGCCGCCAGCCCGATGAGGGCGTCGGCGCCTGCCTCGGGATCGCCCGCGGCCAGCGCGACGGCCCGCCCGTCCCATCCCCGCGCCACCGTGTGCCAACCGAGTTGGCGGAGGAACGACGCCCGCGTGCTCATGCCCAGCGACGCCAGCCGGCCGGACGGCGCGCCGCCCCGCAGCACCGCGAGATCGCGGAATGCCGCACCGTAGCGCCCCTGTCCCCCGGCCGCGACGGCGCGCAGCCAGAGGTGTTCCGGCGTGCTCGCCGAGGGCAACGGCCAGCTGCCGGGCCGGTCGCCGAAGGCGGCGTCGGCCAACTGCCGACCAATCAAGGAAGTGTGACGAGTTTCAATCACAATGATGTAGTAAACACTTTGTGGTCTTCATGTTACCGAACCGTTAAACACTATAGCCCATGGATAATTTCGCCTCCCCCCTTCCCTGCCCGCTGAGCTGGGAATTTCGGTTTCGGACAACTGCCTGGTAGCACGGCATCGGTTTCTCATTATCAATCGAGATGAACGCGAAGTTAATTCTGCTCCAATGGGTACATACTTTGCCGGGCTAACTGGCTATTGACGGAAATTCAGCGCCACCCCTAACGTCTACGCATGACGGGTAGTCATCGGTGACCCCACCCCGCTTAATTTAAGTTGCACCCAATCGCTTTCACGAACCCGAACCCGAACTCGAGCGGGCGGTGCGGAGAGGGAAGGAACCAATGCCACAGCCGGAGCAGCTACCTGGACCCAACGCCGACATCTGGAACTGGCAACTGCAGGGCCTGTGCCGCGGCGTCGATTCCTCGATGTTCTTTCACCCGGACGGCGAGCGCGGCCGCGCCCGCATGCAACGCGAGCAACGCGCCAAGGAAATGTGCCGGCAGTGCCCGGTGATCCAGGAGTGCCGCTCGCACGCCCTGGAAGTCGGTGAGCCCTACGGAGTTTGGGGCGGCCTGTCGGAGTCGGAGCGCGAGCTGTTGCTCAAGGGCGACATCGGCCGCGGGCGTACCATCCGCCGCTCGGCTTAGGTCTCGCGCCGCTCAGTCGTCGTCCGCGAGGACCGCGGTGGCCTGAATCTCGACGCGCATCTGCGGTCCCGCCAACGCGGCGGCGCCGATGCACGTCCACAACGGTGCGTGCTCGCCCATGCGCCGGCGGAACTGTTCGACCATGGTGTCCAGGTGTTCGCGCCCGATGTGGCCGTCCGGGTCCGGCAGGTGGTACGAGTGCACGTGCACGACGTCGCGCCAGGAGGCCCCGGCAGTCGCCAACGTCCGTTCGACGTTGTCGAAGGCCTGAATGATCTCGTCGCGAATCGACTCCGGATAGCGCCAGTGTTCGTCCCAGCCCCCTTGACCGGCGGTCTCCACCCGGTCCCCGTACCGGACCACCTGTGAATAGTGGAACTCCCGCAACTGGCGATCCCCATAACCGGGAGTGACGGCGAATTTCGGCGTGCCCATGGGTGCGATCTTCGTCGCCGACCTCGTCGCGGGCACCCCGAAAAGGGGAATATCAACTTGTTGGTGTCCCTCTCGCTGTCCATCGTGGCGGGCGTCGGCATCGTCATCGCCGGGCTCTGACGACGACCGACGTTTCAGACGGTGTGCACGTCCGGGGTGCGGACATGCTCGGGGCGGAAGCCGCGCCCGACGAAAATCGGCGGAATCGCTTGCAGTGGGCCGAAACCCACGATCCTCGGCATGTGGATCGGCGACAGGTCACCGCTCAAATACGGCGCGATCGCCTTGTCCTGCAGCAGCACCTGGAATGCCTGGATGATCCGTGTGGGCAGCTCCCGCCGACGCTGCACCTTGGCCAGGTCGGCGTCGCTCGGCCGGCCCTCGCGCAGCGGGCCGCACAGGATGTTGGCCGCGGCCACCGCGTCGGCAACGGCAAGGTTGATGCCGACCCCGCCGGCCGGCGACATGGCATGTGCGGCATCGCCGATGCATAGCAGGCCGGGCCGCCACCACGTTTGCAGTCGATCAACCCGGACATCGAGCTCGCTGGTGTCGTCCCACGAGTTCAGGTCATCGACGTGCTCACGCAGCCGCGGTTGCGCCGCGACGATCCGGTCTTTGAACTCCCGCAGTGACCCGCCCCGGGGATTTGATCCCTTCGGCATCAGGTAGGCGACCTGCCAATAGTCGCCGCGGTAGATCATGGCCATCATCAAGCCTTTACGCAGCACCCCGAACAGTTCCCGCGGGTCGCCGGGGCGCCATTTCAGCCGGAACCACAGCACGTCCATCGGGGAGTGCGACGCGGCGGTCTGCAGCCCCGCCGCAGCGCGCACCGCAGACTTGCGCCCGTCCGCGGCTATCACCAGCTCGGCCCGCACCTCCAGGTCTGGCGTGCGCACCCCGGCCACCCGATCGCCGTCGAAGACCAGGTCGGTGACCTCCGCGTTGCGGACCAAGGTGAATTCCGGGTAGGCAGAAGCCTTTTCGGCGAGGAAGTCGAGGAAGTCCCACTGCGGCATCATCGCGATGTACGGCTGCCGGAAGCCGAGCAGCTTGAGCACACTGAAGTTGCCGAGGGTGCGAATCGAGCCGTCGGTGTCGAAGGCCACGTGGTCGATCTTGGTGTGCGGCAGTCGCAGGAACTCGTCGATGAGCCCCAGTTCGTCCATGATCCGCAGGGTGGTCGGGTGCACGGTGTCGCCCCGGAAATCGCGCAGGAAGTCGTTGTGCTTTTCCAGGACAACGACCCGAATCCCGGCACGGGCGAGCAGGAGGGCGTGCACCATTCCGGCAGGACCGCCGCCGGCAACGCACACCTGGGTCTCCATCACCTGCGGCATCGTCGGAACTCCTCACGCATTGTGGAATACAATTGCAGCATACATAAGGTAACGTATCACGAATCGGAAGGAGGCGGAATGGCCCGCCAGCTGTCGACGCCTCAGGTGGTCGAGGCCGCACTACGTGCCGCGAAGAAGTTGGGCAGGGACGTCGCCGACGTTCCGGTCGCAATGATCGCCACCGAGGCCGGCATCTCGCGCAGCACCCTGCTGCGGCGGTTCGGCGGTTCGCGCAGCGCCCTGAACGACGCCGTGCGCGCCGCCGGAGTCGACCCCGGCGGCCTGCCCCCCGTCCACACCCGGGCCATCGCCGCGGCCGCGACATTGATCAGCGAATCCGGTCTTGCCGCAGCAACATTGGAAGCCGTGGCGATCCGCGCGGGCTGCTCGGTCTATAGCCTCCACGCGGCGTTCGGCGGGCGCGACGAGCTGATGCGGGCCGTCTTCGAGCAGCACAGCCCCATCATCGACATCGAGGAATACCTTGCGCGTGCCGGCGGCGACCTGACGGAAATGGTGCGGGGTTTCTACCGAACCGTGGCGGACGCACTGGGCCGCGAACCACGTGTTGCCCCAGCGATTTTCGCCGAGGGCTTCGCACGGCCAACCAGCCCGGCGGTGCAATCCCTGGCAGCCTACGGCCCCCCGCGCCTGCTCGCGGTGCTCGGCCGCTGGTTCGACGCCGAAATCGGTGCCGGGCACATCCGCGACCTGCCCCTGCCACTGCTGGCCCAGCAACTGTTGGGCCCCATCATGATCCACGCCCTCACCCGGCCGGTACTGCCGGGTGTCCGCGGGTGGTCGATGCCCGATATCGACACCGCCTGCGACGTGTTCGCCGAGGCGTTCGTGCGCGCGGTGGCGCCATGAGTCAGGCGAAGCGATGCGCACGCCGATGCACAGATGCGATCCATGCCGCCATAGGAGCACCCCCGGCCGACGGACCGGGGGTGCTTTGTGTACCGCTCGCTCAGTGGTGGTGATGACCGTGGCCGTGGCCGTGGTCCTCCTCGTCGGCGGGCTTGTCCACCACCGCAGTCTCGGTAGTGCTAGATGTACCACGCAACGTGGATGGGGCCGACTTCCCTGTGGCCGGATCGTTGGACGCCGGGCTATGTCCGCCGTCGGTGTGCGTTGGGTCGTTGACCAGTCCTAACCGCCGGCGGACGACCTGTCGGGCCAGGCCAAGGACTGCAGGGTCGTCGTGCAGTACGAACCTGGCGTCGGCGGCCAGGAGCGACGCGTGCAGTTCGAATGCGAGCCGTTCGGGGTCCTCGGAGATTGGAAGTTCGTGCTGCTCAACCGCGGTGACCGCAATATCTCGCAGCATCGCCACGAATTCGTCCTGGAAGGCGGCGATCCGTTCCTTGACGGGACCTGGGCGGGTGCCCATCTCCAGCGCCGTGGCAGCGAAGAAGCAGCCGCCAGGAAAGACGCGGCGCTGCAGGTAGTCGAAGAACGCTTCGCACAACGCTGCCAGCTGGGCTAGGCCTGGGTAGGCACCCATCGCGGGCTGTATGACTTCCGCGTCGAGGATGCGCTCCGCTTCCTCCACGGTGGCCAACTGGAGCTCCTGTTTGCTACCGAAGTGGGCGTACAGGCCGCTCTTGCTAATGCCGGTCGCGGCGGCCAGGTTCCCTATAGAAAGGCCCTCCAGGCCGTCGACGGTGGCCAGCGAGGCGGCGGTGCGCAGGATCGCGCTGCGGGTTCGTTCGCCGTCGGCACGCGGCTGTCGTCGTACACGGTTGTGCTGAATCATTTCGGCCGCCATGTTTGACAAGATAGCACGATCGGTCGTACTCTTCCAGATAGCACGACCGATCGTGCTAATTTATTTAAAGGAGTTCATCATGCACGCAGCCACCACCCTCAATGGCCTCGACGTCGACCAGCTCTCCGGAACTATGGACGCCGTCACCGCCAACCCCGCGTTAGCACGGTTTCAATTCCGTGCTCGTCACGAGTGGATCGACGGAAGCTACAGCCGGACGACGATCAAGGACTTTTACGGCGTCGGCCAAGAAGACGCCTCCCGCACAACGTCGTTCACTGTGGATTCCGACGAGCCGCCGGTCCTGCTCGGTGAAAACAGGGCGCCCAACGCCAGCGAGTATGTCCTCCACGCCCTTGCGGCCTGTCTTACCGGCACGATCGTTTTCCACGCCGCCGCTCGCGGTATAGCACTGAAGGGTCTAGAAGCCACCATCCAAGGGGACCTGGACGCACAGGGCGTCCTCGGGCTCAACGACAGTGTGCGCCCTGGGTACGAGCAGATCAGAGTCACGATCAAGGTCACCGGCGACTTCGATGACAATCAGCTCGCCGAGCTCGCCAGCCTCACCCGCTACTCGCCCGTTCGCGACTTGGTCAGCAACCCGGTCCCTGTCGCCATCGATCTAGCCCGGGCCTGAGTGACCCGCACGATGTCCGCTCCGAGGACTGGAGATCCCACTCGACCAGAAGGCATCCCAGACGCGATCTACTTGTGCGTCAACTCGCCGGCGATCGGGCGCGGACTCGGTCGACGCGGCCAGCGCGTCGGCCGGCTTCAGCGATACTGGAACAACAAACGAAGCACCCCCGGCCCAACAGGACCCGGGGTGCTTCGTGACAACAAGCTAGTGCGCGTGGCCGTGGTGGTGCCCGGCGTGCTCGTCGGCCTCAGCCGGTTTGTCCACCACAGCTGTCTCGGTGGTCAGCACCATCCGGGCCACCGACGCGGCGTTGAGCACCGCCGAGCGGGTGACCTTGACCGGGTCGATGACGCCGTCGGCGATCAAGTCGCCGTAGGTCAGCTTGTCCGCGTTCAGCCCGTGCCCCTTGGGCAGCTCGGTCACCTTGTGCACCGCGACCGCGCCGTCGAGACCGGCGTTGGTGGCGATCCAGTACAGCGGCGCGGCCAACGCCTCGGAGAAGACGCCGACGCCCAGTGCCTGATCGCCGGCCAGGGACTTGCGGAGCTTTTCCAGCGCCTTGCGGGTCTGCAGCAGCGCCGAGCCGCCGCCCGCGACGATGCCCTCCTCCACAGCCGCCTTGGCGGCCGCGACCGCATCCTCGACGCTCTCCTTGCGTTCCTTGAGCGCGGTCTCGGTGGCCGCCCCCACCTGGATCACGGCCACGCCGCCGGCCAGCTTGGCCAGCCGCTCCTGCAGCTTCTCCCGGTCCCACTCGGAGTCGCTCGCCTCGATCTCGGCGCGCAGCTGCTTGATGCGGTTGGCCACCGCATCCTTGGCGCCGCCGCCGTCGACGATCACGGTGTCGTCCTTGCTGACCACCACGCGGCGCGCCGAGCCCAGCACCTCCGTGCCGACCTCACGCAGCAGCAGGCCCGCGTCGGGGTTGATCACCTGGCCACCGGTCACCACAGCCAGATCCTCCAGGAACGCCTTGCGGCGGTCGCCGAAGAACGGCGCCTTGACCGCGACGGCCTTGAGCGTCTTGCGGATGGAGTTGACGACCAGGGTCGCCAGCGCCTCGCCCTCGATGTCCTCGGCGATGATCAGCAGCGGCTTACCCGATTCGGCGACCTTTTCCAGCATGGGCAGCAGGTCGGGCAGCGAGCTGATCTTGTCCTGGTGCAACAGGATCACCGGCTCGTCGAGCACGGCCTGCTGGGAGTCGAAGTCGGTCACGAAATACGCCGACAGGAAGCCCTTGTCGAAACCGACGCCCTCGGTGAATTCGAGCTCGGTGCTCAGCGTCGAGGATTCTTCGACACTCACGACGCCGTCGGTGCCGACCTTGGTCATCGCCTCGCCGACCAGCTCGCCGAGCAGCTGGTCGCGTGACGACACCGTCGCCACCTGCGCGATGGCGTCCTTGCCGGAGACCGGGGTGGCCGCCTTCAGCAGCGCCTCGGACACCGCGTCGGCGGCCTTGCTGATTCCCACGCCCAGTTCGATGGGGTTGGCGCCGGCCGCGACCAGCCGCAGGCCGCCCTTGACCAGCGCCTGCGCCAGCACGGTCGCGGTGGTGGTGCCGTCGCCCGCGACGTCGTTGGTCTTGGTCGCCACCGACTTCACCAGCTGGGCGCCCAGGTTCTCGAACGGGTCTTCCAGGTCGATCTCACGCGCGACGGTCACGCCGTCGTTGGTGACGGCCGGGCCGCCGAATGCCTTGGCCAGCACCACGTGCCGGCCGCGCGGCCCGAGCGTCACCCGCACCGCGTCGGCGAGCGTGTTCACGCCCGCCTCGATGGCGCGGCGCGCGGTCTCGTCGTACTCAATGATCTTGCTCATCAGGCTCCTTGTGTGAATGGCGGCGACCCGCTTCGCCCGGCTTACGCCGCGCTTGCGATCGCCACTGGCCCCAAACGCATGCCGCCCCGGAAATCACCCGCGCAGCACGCGGGGATCGCCGGGGCGGAACACGGTACTTACTTGGAGACGACAGCCAGCACGTCGCGTGCCGACAGGATCAGGTACTCCTCGCCGCCGTACTTGATCTCGGTGCCGCCGTACTTGCTGTAGATGACGGTGTCGCCTTCCGAGACGTCCAGCGGGATGCGCTTCGCGCCGTCTTCGTCCCACCGGCCGGGGCCGACTGCGACGACGGTGCCTTCCTGCGGCTTCTCCTTGGCGGTGTCAGGAATGACCAGACCAGACGCGGTCGTGGTCTCGGCCTCGTTGGCCTGCACGAGAATCTTGTCCTCGAGTGGCTTGATCTTCACCTTCGCCACGATTGGAGCCCTCCACTAGTTTGATCGGGCCGGGGCGTTTGCCCCGGGCTGTGTTGGTAGCGGATCCGGGTGTCCCGGACCGGAGTTGACGGCAGGCACGGGTCGATCCCGAACCTTCCGAGTTATCAGGTTTCGGCATCCGTCCGTGCCTTTGCGCCGTCGTCGCGGGTGCCGACACAGGGCTTGGCCGATTGCCACCTAGCACTCTATACACGAGAGTGCTAGCACTCAAGGGCACCCCGCTGCTTCCTTCCGGCGGATACGCCGTGCGGCGCGCCGCGCGGCCGATTTCGCCGGTTTATGGATAATGCACACTATGTACGTCGGCATCTTTCGGGTGAACGGCGCGCGGCGATGGACCGCTGTCGTGGCGGCCGCATCCGCGGCGTTGATCGGATTGAGCGGAATCGCGCACGCCGACCCCGGCGGCCAGATGTTCGGAGACCCGCAAACCGCCGCGACCTACTGGCGCTACCAGCACCAGGAGGACTGCGGGCTGATGGCCGTCGCCGACGTCGTCGGCCAGCTCACCGGTCGAGAGCCCAGCCAACTCGGCATCGAGTTGCGCGGCATCTTCACTCCGAGCGAGTCGCACGGCGGAGACGTCTACTTCTTCGACGGCACGTCGCCGCAGGACATGGTCATGCTGCTGCAGCATTACGGCGTCCAGTCCGACATCACCACCGGCAACGCCATGCAGGGGATCGAGGGCTATTTGAGCGGCGGCCACAAGGTCATCGCCGCGCTGAACGCCGAGACCATCTGGAACTATCCCGCCGGTCAGGGTCAGCGCACGAATGCCGACCACGCCGTCGTCGTCACCGGGGTCGACACCGCGGCCGACATCGTGCATCTCAACGACAGCGGGACCCCGAACGGCCGTGACGAGCAGATCCCGATGAACACCTTCACCCAGGCCTGGTCGACCAGTAACAACCTGTTGATCGTCACCCGGCAGACCGGCTACGGCACCGTCCAGTGGGTGCCCCACCTCTGAGCCGTCACGGCAGCCGCCCCTTCACCACCGGCAGCCCCGGATCGCTCGGCACATCCAGCGGCGACGGCGCAGCACCGGCGGCGACCAGGTGCGCGGCGAAGCACGCGATCATCGCCCCGTTGTCGGTGCAGAGCCGGGGCCTGGGGACCCGCAGCGTCAGCCCCGCCTGCGCGGTGCGTTGCTCGGCCAGCTCGCGCAGCCGCGAATTCGCGGCGACCCCGCCCGCGATCAGCAATGCCGAGACTCCGAGGTCGGTGGCCGCGCGCACCGCCTTGCGGGTCAGCACGTCGGCGACGGCCTCCTGGAATCCGGCGGCGACATCGGCGTTCACCGCGTCCGGGTTGCTTTCCAGATAGCGCGCGACGGCCGTCTTGAGCCCGGAGAAGCTGAACGCATACGGGTCGTCGCGCGGCCCGGTCATGCCTCGCGGGAAGGCGATCGCGTCGCGATCACCGGTGCGGGCCAGCTCGTCGAGGACCCTGCCGCCCGGGTAACCCAGCCCCAGCAGGCGCGCCACCTTGTCGTAGGCCTCGCCGGCGGCGTCGTCGACGGTGCTGCCCAGCTCGACGATCGGGTCGCCGAGCGAACGCACACGCAACAGGTGGGTATGGCCGCCGGAGACCAGCAGTGCCACACACTCGGGCAGCGGCCCGTGCTCGTAGACGTCGGCGGCCAGATGCCCGCCCAGGTGGTTCACCGCGTAGAAGGGCACGCCCCAGGCAGCCGAATACGCTTTGGCGGCAGCGACTCCCACCAGCAGGGCGCCGGCCAGCCCGGGCCCGATGGTGGCCGCGACGATGTCGGGCCTGGCCAGGCCCGCGGTCGACAGCGCGCGGCGCATGGCGGGACCCAGCGCCTCCAGGTGCGCGCGGGAGGCGATCTCGGGCACCACACCGCCGAACCGCACGTGCTCGTCGACGCTCGACGCCACCTCGTCGGCCAGCAGCTGTACGGTGCCGTCGGCATCCAGCCGCGCGATGCCGACTCCCGTTTCGTCGCAAGAGGTTTCGATCGCGAGGATGTTAGTCATCTGCGCCACTCCTGCGCATCGTGTAGGCGTCGGCGCCGCTGACGCGGTAGTAGCGGCGGCGCAGGCCGATCTGCTCGAACCCCACGCTGGTGTACAGCCCGATGGCCGCCTCGTTGTCGGTGCGGACCTCGAGGTAGACGGCCCCGTCGTCGGCGAAGGCGAGCAGCTCGTCGAGCAGGCGACGGCCGATCCCCCGGCCCTGATACGCGGGATCCACGCCGATGGTGTGCACCTCGTACTCGTAGGGCGGGGTGCGGCCCAGTCGCGAGATGCCGGCGTAACCGACGAGCGTCTCACCGACCCGCGCGCCCACGTAATGATTGTGGGCACTGGCCAATTCGCGGTGGAAGGCGTCCGCAGGCCACGGGTCGTCGCCGTCGAAGAGCTGCGCCTCCAGCTCCGCGCAGCGTCGCGCGTCGGCGCGGGTCAGTCCACCGACGGTGACGGCCCCGCTGTGGGCGGTCATTGGCGTGCCGCCAGCGGTTTGGCGTCGGGCCGGCGCAGATACACGGCCACCAGCGGCTCGGGATCGACGGACCAATCCTGAACCGCCGCAACCAATCCCGCCGGCGTCGGGCAGGTCGGCCCGCACACCGGCAGCCCGAACAGGTTCGCGTGTTCGGGTGAGCCGGCGACCGCCGCGGCGGCGCCCGGGTCGACGTCGGCCGCGGTGTTGACGGCGGGTCCGTGGGTGCGTACGCCGTCGCGGTAGCGGGCCCAGTACACCTCGCGCCTGCGGGCGTCGGTGACCACCAGCGTCTCCCCCGCGGTTCGCACGCCGATGGCGTCCAGGCTGCACACGCCGCGCACCGGGATGCCCAGCGCGTGCCCGTAGGCGGCGGCGGTGGCCATACCGGCCCGCAGACCGGTGAAAGGGCCCGGGCCACAGCCCACCACGACGGTGGCCAAGTCGGCCATCGTCAGTCCCGCATCATCTAGGGCCGCAACGATATTCGGGGTGAGACGTTCGGCGTGGGCCCGGGCGTCGACGGTGACCCGCTCGGCGAGCACACACAGGTCTTCGCGACGCACGATGCCCGCCGTCACCGCGGGCGTCGCCGTATCCAGCGCGAGGACGATCACGAGCGCACCCACTCCCAGGTCGCGATCCGGACGTCGGAGTGGCTGACGCGTTCCAGCCGGATGTCCAGGTGCCGCTCGGCGAGGCGTTCCACCAAGCCCTCGCCCCACTCCACCACCACCACCGCGTCCTGCAGATCGGTGTCCAGGTCGAGCGAATCGATCTCGCCCGCGAGGTCAACTCCGCCGGCGTCCAACAGTCGGTAGACGTCGACGTGGATCATCGCCGGGCTGCCGGACCGGCACGCCGGATGCACCCGCGCCAACACGTACGACGGCGAGGTGACCGGCCCGTCGACGTCCATCGCTGCGGCAATACCCTTGGCCAGCACGGTCTTTCCCGCGCCCAGCGGGCCGGAGAGCACCACCACGTCGCCCGCCCGCAGGTGTTGGCCGAGCCGCGACCCCAGCGCCATGGTGTCCTCGGGGCGCTCCAGCGTCGCGGTGCCGCTGTACATCTCAGCCATGGCGCCGCAACCGTTCTCGCATCCGTCGCATCCACAGCGCCGACCTGCCCGGGGTGGCCCGCCTGACCAGCCGGACCAGCCCGCCGTTGATGGCGTCGGGCTTGTCCAGCAGCGCCAGGTGGCTGGCCCCGGCGACGATGACCAGCTCGGACTGCGGCAGGCTGGCGGCCATCTTGCGCGAATACTCGTCCGGGGTGAGCAGGTCGTGGTCGCCGCATGCGATCAGGACCGGGATGCGCAGCAACGTCCACAGCCCGGCGGTCTCGTCATGTGTTTCCAGCGCATCCAGGAAGCCCACCATGGTGGGGATCGGGGTGCTGTTCATCATTCGCTGGGAGAACGCGTCCAGGGTCCGGCTGACCTGCAGGTCGCTGTAGGACGCCGCCCGCAGCACCGGACCGATCAGCGATCGGGACACGTTGCGGCCGCGATGCATCAGCTTGGGCGCCGACCGCGCGGCCACCCGAACCGCTTCCAGCGCAGGGTTTTTCAATATCTCGCCCAGTGGTGATCTCGAAACACCCTCGGCCGCCGAGGAAATCAGAGCGGCGCCCACGATGCGGCGCCCGTACTGCTCCGGGAACTGGCGGGCATGCGAGAGCACCGTCATGCCGCCCATCGAGTGGCCCACCAGCACGATCATTCCCCGCGGCGCCGCCACGTTCAGTATGGTTTGCAGGTCCCGGCCGAGCTGGGTCAGCGTGTAGGTCTCGGGGTCCGCCTCGCCGGATCTGCCGTGGCCGCGCTGGTCGTAGAAGACCATCCGCACGCCAGGACCCAACTGGTCGGGCAACCGCGTGCGCTGAAAATGAAAGGCGCCCATTTGCAGACAGAATCCGTGGACGAACACCAGCGTCAGCCGCGCGTCGGCCGGACCGGCCTCGCGGAGCGCCAGCGGTATCCCGTCGGGTGTCGTCACCACCTTGCTGGCGTCGTCCTCGAGCCTGTTGAAATCCTCATCGGCGTAGGGGTCTTCGACCGTGGCGCGCTGGGTCATCGACCGGCGGGCCGAGGCTCCGATGATGGTGGCGACGGCGGTCACTCCCGCCCCTCCCGCAAGCCACGCCCTGCTCTTGCGGCGCCTGCGGAGTTTATCGGGACTCAACGGCTCGCGCCTCGCGGTAGGTCCTGGTGATTCGCCCGCGCGGGCTGGTCACCACTTCGTAATGGATGGTGCCGAGCAGATCGGCCCAATCCTGCGCCGTGGGTTCACCATTGGCGCCGGGGCCGAACAGGATCGCCTCGTCGCCTTCGGTCACGTCGGTGCGTCCCGGGCCGAGGTCGACGACGAACTGGTCCATGCAGATCCGCCCGACGCTCGGTCGGCGCCTGCCGTTGATCATGACCTCTAGCCGGCCGCCCAACGACCGGAAGACGCCGTCGGCGTAGCCGACCGGAATGAGCGCGAGGTTGGTGTCGCGCTGCGCGGTCCAGGTGTGGCCATAGGACACGCTCTCCCCCGCGCGGATCGACTTCACTAGGGCCACAGTGCATTTCACCGTCATCGCCGGCACCAGACCCATGTCGCCGCGCTCGGGCATCGGGCTCAACCCGTATATCGCGATACCGGGACGCACCATGTCGAAGGCCAGGTCGGGACGGGACATCGTGGCCGATGAGTTGGACAGGTGCGCGACCTCGAAACGCACACCCTGCTCGCGCGCCTGGGCGAGCAGCTCGCCGAACCGTTGCGCCTGAAGGTTGTTCACCGGATTGGCGGGCTGGTCGGCGTACACCATGTGGGACATCAGGCCGCGCAACACGATGGCCTGCTCGGCGCCGGCCCGGCGCAGCGCGGTCAGCATCGAGGGGTACTGCGCCGGCGGTACCCCGTTGCGGTTCAGCCCGGTGTCGGCTTTGACGGTGACGGTCGCGGTCCGGCCGGTGCGGCGCGCCGCGTCCAGCAGCTCGTCGAGCTGACGCTGCGAGGACACGGCGATCTGAATGTCGGCCAGCAGCGCGGGCCCGAAGTCGATGCCCGGCGGGTGCAACCAGGCCAGCACCGGCGCGGTGATTCCGGCCGCGCGCAGCGCGAGACCCTCGTCGACGGTGGCGACGCCCAACTCGGTGGCCCCCGCGGCCAGCGCGGCGCGGGCCGCCTGCGGCGCTCCGTGTCCGTAGCCGTCGGCCTTGACCACGGCCATCACCTGCGCACCGCCGGCCCGCTCGCACAGCAGCCGCACGTTGTGCTCGATCGCGCCCAGGTCGACCAGGGCCTCGGCGAGGACGCCCGGTGTCAGGGATATCGGCGTAACGGCCACGGAAGTCGCGCTCCAGTCGTGTATGTGTCGTTTGCAGCCGCCATTGTCCCAGAACGCGTCGCGCACTCCGTTCGCTGACGGCGGCGGGGTGTGCTCGGGCGGTGGATGTCGTCGCGCGACACCGTCGCAGTGGTCACAGCGGCCACATGCGCCCCGGCTCCGGGCGCACATGCTCGTGCCCGCCTCTTCGCGACAAACAGCCGGGCGCGGGCTCGGGTGAGCGCGGGCTTGGGTGAGCAGTCGCGCGGCCAGTCGGGCGAACCCGTGCGACGAACAGCCGCAGAGTTGCCTTTGTCGCTCAGAGGCGGGCAATTAACCCACCCCTGCGCGCCGGGAACACCGTGGCCAGTGTGACGCCCGAGGCGCAATGCCACCGGTGTGGCGACAAGGCTCAGTGCGCGAAGTGCTCGGCCCTGTAGTGCCCGCCAGGCTTGACTTTGTCGAGCGACGCCAACGCGCTGCGGGCGTCGTCGTGCAGCGCCCGGGCCAGGTCGGCGGACAAGCCCTCGCGCACCACGACGCGCAGCACCGAAATGTCGGTCGCGTTGTCGGGCATGGTGTAGGCGGGCACCTGCCAGCCGTAGCCGCGCAGCTCGTGCGAGACGTCGAACTCGGTGTAACCCAGGCCGCGGGCGAGCCGGAAGCTGACCACCGGGATCGCGGTGCCGTCGGAGATCAACTCGCAATGCTCCCCGGTGCGCAGCTGCTCGCCGAGCCAGCGGGCGGTCGACGAAAGCGTCCGCATCACCTGCGTGTAGCCCTCGCGGCCCAGCCGCAGGAAGTTGTAGTACTGGCCGACGACCTGGTTGCCCGGGCGGGAGAAGTTCAGCGTGAACGTCGGCATGTCGCCGCCGAGATAGTTGACGTGGAACACCAGGTCCTCGGGCAGGTACTCCTTGCTGCGCCACACCACGAAACCGACGCCCGGGTAGGTCAGGCCGTACTTGTGCCCGCTGACGTTGATCGAGACCACGCGGGGCAGCCGGAAGTCCCACATCAGTTCGGGATGCAGAAACGGCACCACGAACCCGCCGCTGGCGGCGTCGACGTGCACCGGGACGTCCACGCCTCCGCCGGCGGCCAGCTCGTCCAGCGCCGCGCAGATTCCGGCAATGGGTTCCAGCTCACCGGTGTAGGTGGTGCCGAGTATCGCGACCACACCGATGGTGTCCTCGTCGACAGCGTCGACCACCTGCTCGGGCGTGATGACGTAGCGCCCCTCCTCCATCGGCAGGTAGCGCGGCTCTACGTCGAAATAGCGGCAGAACTTCTCCCACACCACCTGGACGTTGGAGCCCATCACCAGATTCGGGGTGCGGCCCTTCCAGTCCTTGCCGACCTTCGCACGCCACCGCCATTTCATGGCCAGCCCGCCGAGCATCACCGCCTCGCTGGACCCGATGGTGGACACGCCGCACGCGCTGGACGGGTCGTCGTCGCGCAGGCCGTCCGCGTGGAAGAGGTCGGCCACCATGCACACGCAGCGCTGCTCGATCGCCGCGGTCGCCGGGTACTCGTCCTTGTCGATCATGTTCTTGTCGAATGTCTCGGCCATCAATTGCCCGGCCTGCGGGTCCATCCAGGTGGTGACGAAGGTGGCCAGGTTCAGCCGCGAACTCCCGTCCAGCATCAGCTCGTCGTGGATGAAGCGGTAGGCGGCGTCGGGATCCATTGACTCGTCGGGCATTCGCAGGGCCGGCACCGGAGCGGTGAACAGGCGCCCGGTGTAGGCCGGGGCGATGGAATGCGCGGGCATCGAAGGGTGTTGGGGCACAACGAAATCCTTTCTGGGGTCTGCTACAGGGCGGCCAGGGCGGCCCGGATGTGCGGCACCAGGCGCGACGCCGAGGTGGGCGCCTCGCCGGGGCCCGGGTCGGCGGCCGACAACGCCGCCGCGCGCGCATGCACGAACGCCGCGGCGGCCGCCGCCTCGGCCGGCGGCAAGCCCGCCGCCAGCAACGCGCCGATCATCCCGGACAGCACGTCGCCGGAGCCGGCGGTGGCCGCCCACGACTGCCCGGCCGGATTGAGGTAGGCCGGTCCGCCCGGATCGGCGATGACCGTGACGTTGCCCTTGAGCAACACCGTGGCGCCGAACGCATCGGCCAGCCTGCGGCACGCACCCACCCGGTCATCACCGGGCGGACTACCCGCCAGCCGGGCGAATTCGCCGGCGTGCGGAGTCAAGACCGTCGGCGCGGCGCGGTTTTCCAGCAGCTCGGGGTGGGCTGCCAGGATGGTCAGCCCGTCGGCGTCCACGATCACCGGCAGGTCGGTCCCCAGCGCGAACCACAGCGCCGCGGCGCCGACATCGTCGGTGCCCAATCCGGGCCCGACGACCCAGGACTGCACCCGGCCGGCGGAGGCGGGACCGGTCGAGGCGATCACTTCGGGCCAGTGCGCGAGCACCTCGCGGTGCGCGCTGCCGGCGTAGCGCACCATGCCGGAGGTCGCCGCGACGGCGGCGCCGGTGCACAGCACGGCCGCGCCCGGATACGTCGACGACCCGGCCATCACGCCGGTGACACCCTGCGTGTACTTGTCGTCGCGGGGACCGGGTACCGGCCAGCGGGCGGCCACGTCGGCGGCGTCGAAGCCCAACACGTCGGTATCGGGCAGGTGGAGCCCGATGTCAACCAGCTTGACCCGACCGCAATCGGCCAGGGCGTGCACGGGCTTTAGCCCGCCGAAGGTGACGGTCAGCGCGGCGTGCACCGCGGGGCCGGTGATCGCCCCGGTCGTCGCGTCGATGCCGCTGGGGATGTCGACGGCGACCACCGGGATCCCGGCGTCGTCGACCGCGGCGAACACCTCGGCCGCGGCCGGTCGCAGCGCTCCGGACCCGGAGATGCCCACCACGCCGTCGATCACGAGATCCGTTGTCGGCGATACATTTTCGACAACACGACCCCCCGTCCGCCGAAAAGCCGCGAGGCCTCTGCGGTGGGCGCGCCCCGGGTTGAGCAGGATGGCGTCGACGGCCGCGCCGCGGCGACGCAGGAAGGTGGCCGCCCACAGCGCGTCACCACCGTTGTCTCCGGACCCGACGACCGCGCACACCCGGCGCCCGGCAACCCCGCCGGCGCGGGCGGTCAACTCGCCGATGACCTCGGTGGCCAGCCCGAAGGCCGCGCGCCGCATCAGCGCGCCGTCCGGCAGGCCGGCCAGCAGTGGCGCCTCGGCCTGGCGGATCGCGTCCACGGAGTAGTAGTGCCGCATCAGAGCCAGATTACGTGTCACCGTCGCGGTGTACAGCCGCGCTCGCCCGCTCGGGCATCCGGGGCGGCCGCACTATCACGAAGTGCCTTGGCGCGCAGAACTTTTCGCGACGGGCCGATGCCGGCATCAGGTCGGGGTCTCCGGAGGCACGCGATGGCGCGCCATGTCCCGCAGGCGCGCCGGACTCAGCTCGCTGCGCTTGGAGCGCGTGCGGGTCATCGGGTAGAAGCACAGGCCGATGAGGATCGAGGTGAAGTGCCCGATCGCGGTGAAGTTCAATTCGGCCCCCATCGTGATCAGGGGAAAACCGAAGATGACCAACAACACCCCGAGATAGCCCCAGCGCCAGGGACGGGCGATGTGGTAGGTCAGCACGGCCATCACGCCGACGAGGAAATAGCTGACCCCGATGTCGCGGGCGTGCACCAGTCGTTGCGGCGCGTCATGGTCCTCGATCGCGAAGTAGAGGATGCCTTCGCTGATGTAGGTGGCAAGGATGTGCGAGCTCAATCCCACAGTGAGCCAGCGCAGCTGGCCGAGCCAGTGTTCGGCCGGCGCGAGAAACAGGGTGAACAGCAGCAGGTAGGGCTCGAAGTTCTTGCCGTCGATCCACAGCAGGCTGGAGAACAGGACGTCGAGTGGGTCCCTGCCCAACTCGTGAATGTTGGTGGAACGGTGCAGCAGCACCGAGTGCAGTTCCCGGCCGGTGAGGTGGTTCTGGATGAACGTGGTGATCATCAGCACCAGCAACCAGCCGTAGGTCAGCGGCGCGCTGATGACGAAATGCCAGACCGCCAGCGTCATGCTGCGCACTCGTTGACGAACTGATGGACGCGCCACGACACCAACCTTCGCACGCGGAGCGGAATGCCGGACAACTTCGGCGGCAAACACGCCGCCGGCGATCGCCTACTTCGGCGGCGCCGGAGCCGGATCCGGCGGCGCGGGCACGGGTTTCAAATGCCGCCACCAGCAGCCGATGTAGAGAATCATCGAGACCGCCAGCGCGACGAGCACCCAGATGACGACGGTGATATCGACCCAGCTGCCAAATGGAGGCGAGCCGGGCAGCGCGTTCCGCAGCGGCACCACGGCGAACAGCATCGCCGCGTACCACGTCGTCATCGGGGGCTGAAAGGGCCGGCGGTTGCGCGCCGTTTGAATCGCCACGACCAGAGCCAGACTCGCGATGGTGATCAGCACCCCGAGGATGACGACGGCGAATGCCGCGGTGCTGAGCGAGCGCCGCACGTTCAGCCGGTAGGGACCGTCCGGCTGGGATCTGGTGGCGGACAGCCGCCACCCCGAGAGGTGATCGACGAAGGTGATCGGCACCCGGTCGGGTATCCGGTCGGTATCGGGGCCGTAGAAGATTTCGACCTCGATCGGCCCCGAGCGGTACTGATCGAAGGGCCAGCGCTCGATCTGGCCCGCGATGGTCAGCGGGACGGCCATCAGGCCGGGAAGCATGCCCTTGGTCCAGGTGTGCCGGGCGGGCATCGCGGCGGACCGCACTCGCAGGCTGAGATCGTCCTTGAGGTGGTGGGTCTTGGGGTCCACCAGGGCCGATCCGGGATTGAAGGCGAGGTTGACGGCGAGCACGCTGTTGTTGGACTGAATGTCCTCGACGTTGATGGTCGCCGACGGCTTATCGCCGTCGACGGTCGGCCTGGCCGCCTCCAGGCGCCGGCCGGTGCCGCTTTGCGCGTAGAGCGCGACCGCCGCCACGTACGCCGCGAGGATGAGGACGATCAGACCTACGACGCCGTACTTCGTGCCGGCCGATCGCATGCTGCCTCCCCTGCGGACGTCGGCCCAACCCAGCTGCCGCCAGTGCCGCCCCAGGGCAATGTAATGGATCGGCCGGGCGCCCGGCGGTGATACCGGTGAAGCGGCGCGAGCACAGCCCGCTTATTCGACCGTGACGGACTTGGCCAGGTTTCGCGGCTTGTCGACGTCGTAGCCGCGGGCCTGCGCCACCGACGCGGCGAACACCTGCAGCGGCACCGTAGACAGCAGCGGCTGCAAAAGCGTTGACACGGAAGGAATTTCGATCAAGTAGTCCGCGTACGGGCGCACGGTGTCATCGCCTTCCTCGGCGATCACGATGGTCACCGCACCGCGGGCCTGGATCTCGCGGATGTTGGACAGCAGCTTGGCGTGCAGCACCGCGGAGCCCTTGGGGGACGGCATGATGACGATCACCGGCAGGTCGTCTTCGATCAGCGCGATGGGGCCGTGCTTGAGCTCGCCGGCGGCGAACCCCTCGGCGTGCATGTACGCCAATTCCTTGAGCTTCAGCGCGCCTTCCAGCGCCACCGGATAGCCGACGTGGCGGCCCAGGAACAGCACCGTCGACGACTGGGCGAACTGATAAGCCAAGGCGGCCACGGGCTTGATCGTCGCGATGACCCGCGCGACGAGGTCCGGCATCGCTTCCAGCTCCTGGTATTCGCGCTGCACCTCGTCGGGGTACTTGGTGCCGCGGGCCTGCGCCAGCGCCAGCCCCACCAGATAGTTGGCGGTGATCTGCGCCAGGAACGTCTTGGTCGACGCCACCCCGATCTCCGGGCCGGCGCGGGTGTAGAGCACGGCGTCGCACTCGCGGGGAATCTGCGAGCCGTTGGTGTTGCAGATCGCCAAGACCTTCGCCTTCTGCTCCTTGGCGTGCCGGACCGCTTCGAGCGTGTCCGCGGTCTCGCCGGACTGCGAGATGGCCACCACCAGGGTGCTGCGGTCCAAAACCGGGTCGCGGTACCGGAATTCGCTGGCCAGTTCGACCTCGACCGGCAGCCGCGTCCAGTGCTCGATCGCGTACTTCGCCAGCAGGCCGGAGTGATACGCGGTGCCGCAGGCCACTACGAACACCTTGTCGATCTCGCGGAGCTCCTGATCGCTCAACCGCTGTTCGTCGAGGACGATGCGGCCGTCGACGAAGTGCCCCAGCAGGGTGTCGGCCACTGCGGCGGGCTGCTCGGCGATCTCCTTGAGCATGAAGTACTCGTAGCCGCCCTTTTCGGCGGCGGCCAGATCCCAGTCGATGTGAAACTCGCGGTACGCCCCGGGCCCCAGGTCGTCGTTGCCGTCGAAGTCGGTGATCCGGTAGCCGTCAGCGGTGATCACCACGGCCTGGTCCTGGCCGAGTTCGATGGCGTGGCGGGTGTGCGGGATGAAGGCGGCCACGTCGGAGCCGACGAACATCTCGCCGTCGCCGATGCCGATCACCAGCGGGGTGGAGCGGCGGGCGGCGACGATGGTCCCGGGGTCGTCGGCGCTCGCAAACACCAACGTGAAGTGGCCGTCCAGGCGGCGCAGCACCGCGAGCACCGACGCCACGAAATCGCCCGCCGTGGGACCGTGCCGGTATGCCTGCCCAACCAGATGCACCGCCACCTCCGTGTCGGTGTCGCTGGCAAACTCCACGCCCTGGCTCTCGAGCTCGTGGCGCAGGCCGGCGTAGTTCTCGATGATGCCGTTGTGGACCACGGCGATCTTGCCTGCCGCGTCACGGTGCGGGTGGGCGTTGCGGTCGGTGGGGCGTCCGTGGGTGGCCCACCGGGTGTGGCCCAGGCCGGTGGTCCCGGTCAGCGACGCGGCCGGCATCTCGGCGACCGCCGCTTCCAGGTTGGCCAGCCGGCCGGCACGACGGCTGACCGTCAGCGTGCCGGCCGGCTGGCCACTGCCGTCGACCAAAGCGATGCCCGACGAGTCGTAACCCCGGTACTCCATCCGGCGCAGCGCGGCCATGACGACCTCACAGGCGGGCTGCTGCCCGACGTAGCCGACGATTCCGCACATTCTGAACAGGGTAGTGCAGGTGAACCCCACCCCGCCCGTGCCGCACCCCCTCGCTGACGATGTCATTCACTCACTCGCCATAAACGTCGTGAATATTCTTCACCCGATGTATTCACGACGTTTTTTCCGGTGTCATGAACTGCGGTATATGTCGCCCTAGTATGCGAAACATCAGCAAATACCTCTGGGAGCCCGTCCGGTCACGGTTGTGCCACCCGACAGCGACGAAGCCGTGGTCATCGATGTACGTCACGCCTTTTGTCGGACAAACACCAGCTAAGCGGGCTACCTGGGAACGCCGCTATAGCCGAGCCGTGAATTCAATCTCCAGTCGTCGAATTACGCAACGAGTCCCTATCGAGTTGCGCAATTCCCGCCGGACCGCCCGCCGGGCGCCATGAGGAGGCAATCATGACCGTGATTCGCGACGACGATGTGATGTCCGTCTCTGTGGCGCCGGCGCCCCGGGAGACACCCCGGCAGACGCCCCGGCCGCGCCCGCAGCCGCCGGCCGGCGCGGGTAACCCCCTGACGGAGATGACCGCCCGGCTGTTATCCATCCCGTTGCACGAGATCTACGCGGCGCTGTGGCGGATGGGTGTGATGGAGGTCAGGGGCTGAAGGAACGCGCAGGGGCGGCCGCTTTCCTTGGCTTTCCTTGGCCCCCGGCGTCCGACTGGGATGCGCTAACGTCAACGCGTGGCCCGCACCCGCAAGCTCGTCGCAGCTCTCAGCCGCCGTGGTCCGCATCGAGTCTTGCGTGGTGACCTGGCCTTTGCCGGCCTACCGGGCGTGGTGTACACCCCCGAGGCGGGGCTGAATCTGCCCGGCGTGGCGTTCGGCCACGACTGGCTCGCCGGCGCGGCCCGGTATTCGAACCTGCTCGAGCATCTGGCGTCCTGGGGGATCGTGGCCGGGGCTCCCGACACCCAACGCGGGCTTGCTCCATCGGTGCTGAATTTCGCCTTCGATCTCGGCACCGCGCTGGACATCGTCTCGGGCGTGCGCCTGGGCCCCGGCAAGATCAGCGTGCATCCGGCCAAGCTGGGCGTGGCCGGTCACGGCTTCGGCGGCTCGGCGGCCGTGTTCGCCGCGGCGGGCATGCCGGCCAAACCCGCCGCGGTGGCCGCGATCTTCCCCAGCGTCACCACCCCGCCGGCCCAGCAGCCGGCCGCGACGCTGAAGGTTCCCGGGGTGATCTTCACCGCGCCTGGCGATCCGAAAACCCTGAACTCCAACGCGCTGGCGCTGGCCGACGCGTGGGACACGGCCACGCTGCGCATCGTCAGCAAGGCGCAACCCGGTGGGCTGGTGGAAGGCCGGCGGATGACCAAGGTGGTGGGGCTGGCCGGACCGCACCGGCGCACCCAACGGTCGGTTCGGGCGCTGCTGACCGGCTACCTGCTCTACACCCTGGGCGGCGATAAGGCGTATCGCGTCTTCGCAGACCCGCAAGCGCACCTGCAGGGCACGGATGCGATCGACCCCGAGGCCGAAGCGATCCCGTTGGAAGACAAGATCGTCGCGCTGCTGAAGTGAGACGGCGTGGCGGTGGGCTCCGGCCGGCGCGCCCGCGTGGTAAGTGTCTTGGATGCGAATCGGGATCGCTCTGAATTATTCGGGCGGCTTTCACGAGGCCGTCGACCGCGTGGTCGAACTCGAGAAGTCCGGCATCGAGGTGGTCGTGGTAGCCGAGGCGTATGCGTTCGACGCCATCAGCCAGCTGGGGTACCTGGCCGCCAAGACGAACACCGTCGAGTTGGCATCGGGGGTGCTGCCCATCTACATTCGCACTCCATCGCTGCTGGCGATGACGGCCGCGGGGCTGGATTACGTGTCCGACGGGCGATTCCGGCTCGGCATCGGCACGTCCGGCCCGCAGGTGATCGAAGGTTTTCACGGGGTGCCGTTCGACGCCCCGATCGGCCGCACCCGCGAGATCGTCGAGATCTGCCGCAAAGTGTGGCGCCGCGAACGCGTGCGGTACGACGGCAAGCATTACCAGCTCCCGCTGCCCGCAGACCGCGGAACGGGTTTGGGCAAGCCGCTCCAGCTGATCAATCACCCTGTGCGCGAACGTATTCCGGTCAGCATCGCCGCGCTGGGCCCCAAGAATGTGGAGCTCACCGCCGAAATCGCGGAGGGCTGGCAGCCCGTCTTCTACCTGCCGGACAAGGCCGACTCGATCTGGGGCGAGCCGCTGGCGGCCGGCGCCGCCAAGCGTGATCCCGCGCTGGGACCGCTCGATGTGATGGTGCACGCGTCGTTGGCCATCGGCGACAACGTCGACGAGCGGCTGGCCTGGGTCAAGCCGCAACTGGGCCTCTACATCGGCGGGATGGGCGCCAAAGGCCGCAATTTCTATCACAATCTGGCGACGCGGTATGGGTACGGCGAAGTCGCCGACCGGATTCAGGAGCTGTACCTGTCCGGCCGCAAACGGGAGGCCATCGACGCGGTGCCCGACGAACTGGTGCGCGGCATGTCGCTGATCGGCCCGCGCGGATATGTCGCCGAGCGGATGGCTGCCTTCGCCGAGGCCGGTGTGACCACGCTGCTGTTGAACCCGCTGGCCGGCGACGGCACCGAAGCCATCCGCCTTGTCGAGGAAGCGCTGAAGCTGCAGCCCTGACGTCACTGCCCCACCTGCGGAACCTGGTCGGCGGCGATTTCACACGGTGTTTTTCCCTCGTCGGCCGCGGGCGCCGGCGCGCTGACGGGGTCGGCGGGAGGTGCGGGCGGGCCCGGTGCCGGTGTGTCGGCCGGCGGTGGCGGCCCGGCCGGTTGGCCCTCGACGGGCTGGGCCCGGTCGGCCTGGGCGGGATCGCCGGCGGTCTGGTCGACGGCTTGGTCGTCGACGGCCGTGCCGACGGGATCTTCTGGCCGGAAAGGCTTTTCGCCGGCATCGTCGGTGTCGTCGCTGTCACTGGCGTCGTTGCCGTCACCGGCGTCGTCGAAGGCGTTCGCGGCGTCGTTTAGCGGGTCGGTACCGTCCAGCCCGTCACCCGCGGATCCGATCAGCCCGCCCACCGCTTCGACGATTCGGCCGGCCAGCCCGAGCAGGCCACCGCCGCCGCCGAGACCACCGGTCGGCGCATCCAGGGCATCGCCAAGTCCACCTCCCCAGTCCGCGGGCGGCGGGGCGCCGACCGGCTGCGGGGGCAACGGCGACGGCGGAGGCGGAGGCGGAGGCACCGAATCCGGTGCGGCACTGGCCGGATCGGGCACGGCGGCGGTCAGCGTCGGCGCGGGATCCGCCAACGGTATGGCCGCGGCGGCCACCGGCGCGGCGAGTTGCACCGGCGCGACGCCGGCCCCGAGATCACCGGGAAGTTCGAAGCACGCCGTCGGGACGGCGGTCATCTTGTCGACGACCATGGCGTAGGACGTCTCGACGCCCTCCGAGGTGGACCGCATCGCCGTCAACCAATCGGTACGAATGTCGTTGTCCACGTAAGGGATTACCTGCTGGCGCACGATGTCGGCCGCACCGTCCCGGTCCCCCGCCAGCACCGCGGCGGCGGCGGCCAGCCACGGCGGCCGCTGCGCGCAGACGCGGTCGTCGACGGCGACGGCGGTCACCGCCTTCGAATCGACCAGATACCACAGGTTGTCGCGCAGCGACTCACACCGCTGGGCCGCCGCGCGCAGCTCGGTGGCAACGGCCTCCGCAGTGTCGCAGTGCCGCTGCAGCAGCTGCACCGCGGCGTCCCCGCCCGGACCCGTCCACGCCGCGGCCAGCTCGGCTACCTGGGCGCGCTGCATCCGCAGCGCTTCACCCGCCAGCACTCCCGCCGCACGCAGCTCCGCACAGTCGCGGTCCAGCGCGCGCAGGTCCAGGCCGTCCTCGCCCGCATACCATTCGCGGACCTGCGCGGGATGCGTTGTCAGATCTGGGTTTTGGTAACCCAATGCGTGGCAGGCCCGCACATAGGTCTGGGTGCTTTCGACGGCCGCGCGGCCCTCGGCGAGGCGCGCGGCCACATCCAATCGGTCGGCCACCGGTCAGGCGATCCGCGCCGCGGCATAGAGTTCGGCGTCGGCGTAGCGCTCGGCGCTCGACCGCAGTGCGGCGCCGATCTCGGCCGACGCGCGCGACCACTGCGACACCTGGATCACCAGGCGTTCCAACTCGACACGCAGCGCGTCGCCGCGCGCGGCATGCGTCCGCCCGGCGCCGGACCCGCCGAAGGACAGCCTGGACAAGTGGTCGCTGACCGCGCGGTCGACCAAGTCGGCCGCCAGCGCGAATTGATTAGCGACCCGCTGCGTCGCCGCGACGTCGACCTGCGTGGCAGCGATGGCTACGGGGCGGGCGCCCCCAATGAATTTCATGCTTTGTCCGACGCCCCCGGGGGCCACGGGGTTCCGAGCGGACCGGGATCAGCGCGCGTCGCTGACGGCGTCGGCGACCCGGGCGGCGATCCGCGCGGCGATGTCCTTCTCGGGCGCTTCCACCATGACGCGGATCATCGGCTCGGTTCCGGAGGGGCGCAACAAGATTCGACCGGTGTCGCCCAGCTCCTCCTCGGCCTGCCCGACGGCGCTGCGCACCGCGGGCGCGCTGGCGGCGGTGTCCTTGTCGGTGACGGTGACGTTGATCAGCACCTGCGGCAGCGTCTGCATCGCCGAGGCCAGGTCGGCCAGCGACGCGCCGGTCTGCACCATGCGGGTCATCAGCCGCAGGCCGGTGACGATGCCGTCTCCGGTCGAGCCCAGCGCGGGCATCACGATGTGCCCGGACTGCTCGCCGCCCAGGCTGTAGTCGCCGGCCCGCAATTCCTCCACGACGTAGCGGTCGCCAACGCCGGTGGTGCGCACCGTGATTCCGGCCGAGCGCATGGCCAGATGCAGCCCCAGGTTGCTCATCACGGTGGTCACCAGCGTCTTGGATGCGAGCTCGTCGGCCTCGTGCATCGCGAGCGCGAGCACCACCATGATGTGGTCGCCGTCCACCAGTTTGCCGTCGGCGTCGACGGCCAGGCAGCGGTCGGCGTCGCCGTCGTGGGCCACACCCAGATCGGCGCGGTGGGCGACCACGGCCGCGCGCAGCGAATCCAGGTGCGTCGAGCCGCAGTTGTCGTTGATGTTCAGGCCGTTGGGGTCGGCGTTGATCGCGATCACGCGGGCACCGGCCGCGCGGTAGGCGCGCGGGGCCACCGTGGCGGCGGCGCCGTGGGCGCAGTCCACCACCACGGTCAGCCCGTCCAGGCGCAGCGTGCTGGCCTTGCTCAGGTGGCGCAGGTAGCGGGCGGCCGCGTCCTCGGCGTCGATGACCCGCCCGATTCCGGCGCCGACTTCACGGAGTCCGGGATCGACGGGGGCTCCGGCGACCATCGCCTCGATGTCGTTCTCGGTGCCGTCGTCGAGCTTGCGGCCGCCGGCGCCGAAGATCTTGATGCCGTTGTCGGGCATCGGGTTGTGCGAGGCGGAGATCATCACCCCGAAGTCCGCGTCGTAAGCACCGGTCAGGTAGGCCACCGCGGGGGTGGGCAGCACCCCGACACGCAGCGCGTCGACGCCCTGGCTGGTCAGCCCGGCGATCACCGCGGCCTCCAGCATCTCGCCGCTGGCCCGCGGGTCGCGGCCGATCACCGCGACCCGGCGGCCCGGTGCCGGCGCGCTCGCCAGGCGCCGCGCCGCCGCCGAACCCAGCGCGAGCGCCAGCTCGGCGGTCAACTCGCGATTGGCGACCCCACGGACACCGTCGGTGCCGAATAGTCGACCCATGCGACCAAACCTCTCACAGTTGTCGGGCTAGCACCTAACTTGCCCGTTCCTTTGTGAACGAAACCGGCCGCGTCGGGGCGCAGACACGCCGCGACCGGCCACAACTTGTGCTCCACGATGCCAAGTTGTGGCCGGATAGCGACTGGCGATCAGCGCTTGCTGTACTGAGGCGCCTTGCGGGCCTTCTTCAGGCCGTACTTCTTGCGCTCGGTGGCACGCGGGTCACGGGTGAGGAAGCCGGCCTTCTTCAGCGGCGGCCGATCCTCGGGCTGGGCCAGGATGAGCGCCCGGGCGATGCCCAGCCTCAGCGCGCCGGCCTGCCCCGAGGGGCCGCCGCCGTGCAGCAGCGCGTAGATGTCGAAGCTCTCCACCCGGTCGACGGTGACCAGCGGGGCCTTGATGAGCTGCTGGTGCACCTTGTTGGGGAAGTAGCCCTCCAGCGTGCGGCCGTTCAGGTTGAACTTGCCGGTGCCGGGCACCAGGCGCACCCGCACCACGGCCTCCTTGCGGCGCCCGACCGTCTGGATGGGCCGGTCGAACACGAAGGGCTCGGCGGGTGCGGCGGCCTCGGCGGCCTCCACCGGGGCCTCGGTCACTTCCGCGATGACCTCGATGGTCTCGGCGACTTCTGGGATTTCCGGGTTCTCCGGGGCCTCGGTCGTTTCGGTCACTGGGCCACCTGCTTGATCTCGTACGGAACGGGCTGTTGTGCGACGTGCGGGTGCGTCGGACCGGCGTAGACGTGCAGCTTGCGCGAGATCTGCCGGGCCAGCTTGTTCTTGGGCAGCATGCCGACGATCGCGTCTTCCACGACGCGGTCGGGGTGCTTGTCCATCAGCTCGCGGATGGTTCGGCTGCTCAGACCGCCGGGATACCCCGAGTGGCGGTAAGCCAGCTTCTTGTCCAGCTTCTGGCCGCTGAAGGCGACCTTGTCGGCGTTGATGACGATGACGAAGTCACCGCCGTCGACATTGGGGGTGAACGTCGGCTTGTGCTTGCCGCGCAGCAGGGTGGCCGCCGCGACGGCAAGGCGGCCAAGCACCACGTCCGTGGCGTCGATGACGTGCCACGACCTCGTGGTGTCACCCGCCTTTGGCGTGTACGTAGGCACAGCGCTTACCTTCTCTTCTCGAGGTGGATCCCGGTGTGAAACCGGGGGCCGGTCAGGCGATCGCGGCGGGGCTTGGTCTCGGCGACCGACATTGACCCGAGGCCCCGGCGTTCCGCACGCCAACGGAGCAGCTTACCGACCACCATCCCCGCAGGTCAAAATGACGGTGTGGCCCCGGCGGCTCTCCTCCGCCAGGGCCACACGGTCTCACGGCGCGGCTACCTCCGCGCGGTGGTCTCTTCGGCCGCTACCGCGCCCAGGCGCCGGCGGCCCGGCGGTCGGCGTCGGCGACCTCGTCGGCACCGGCGCGCACGGCGTTTCCGAGGGCGGCCAGCATCTCGTTGAGCGCGGTCGCCGATTGGTGCCAGGTGAGCTGCTCGGCCTGGTAGGCCGCGGCCGCTTCGCTGGTCCAGAGCTGGCGCAGCGGCGCGATGTGCGATCTCAGCTCGTCCAGCGCGGCATTGAGGCGGCCCGACGTGGCGTGGATCTCCTGACGAACGGTGTGTTCGATCTCGCCGAAGTTGTAGGAAAGCACGTGGTCCACGGGATCCTCCCTCGTCACAGGTCCCCGCCGGCGGCGGCGATCTGCTGTGCATGGTTTTCGCCGGCCTCCTGGAGGATGGCCGCGTTGTGCCGGATGGTCTCGGCGATGGTGTGCAGCGCGTGATAGAGCCGCACCGACTCCGCGTTCCAGCGATCCATCACGTCTTTGAAGCGCGCGGCGGCCGGCCCGCCCCACGCCGACGGCGGCACACCGTTCATGCGCCCGGCGAATGCCTGCAGCATCGCCCTGATCTCTTCGTTGCGGGCGTCGGTGGTGTTCGCCACCGACCGCATCATTTCGAGGTCGGTGCTCAGTGCGTTCGATGCAGCCATACCCATTACGACCCTCGCGGCGGTGCTGCGGTTCCACGAACCCTCATCCGATCGCGTGAGCGGATCGCACGGCCTGGTCGCAGGCGTCGCGGACGGCGTCTTCGTCGCCGGCCCGGCTTTGGCAGCCGATGCTGATCCGCACCGGGCCGTCCAGGAGCACCGTCCAGCGCACATGATGACCGGGGCGCACCTCGCGGTACGTCACCGCCGCCCGGCCGGCGCTGGTACCGGACGGGTTGAAGTCGACGAACACCCCGGGGGCCTCGGCGTCGATCGCGTGCTTCAGCCGCCCGGCGGCGGCGCTCAGCGTCTCGCCGGCGACCGGTGACTGGGTGATGTGCAAGGCCAGCTCGGGATCCGCCCGCGACGTCACCTGTACCCGGGCCGAGCCCGGTCCGCTGATCACCCGCTGCGCCGCCCAGGCCGACGGCACCGTCAGCGCCACCCGGCCTTCGACCAACGACGTGGTGGCCGCGGTTTCCACCGGATGCGGCGCCACCGCACCGGGCCGCCCGGTCGTCAGCGCGGCCGGCGCGGCCGCCGCGACCACGATCGCGCCCGCGACGAGCCCGCTCAGCGTCCGGCCGCTCGTCCGTCCGGTGCAGGTAGCCGCCGCGACCCGCGGTGGCTCGCCGGCCGCGGGGTGGGCCGACCGCGCGAGGCCGGCCAACCGAATGTCGTTGATTTCCAAGATGTCTGGGACGTTCTGTCCATCCGCGCGTACCGCCCCGGCAATCAGCCCGGCCAGCGCGGGCGCACCGGCGACGGCGGTGGGGCCGTCGATCAGCACAGCGTCGGGCGTCATCGCCGCGACGGCGCCTGCGACGTGGCGGGCGACGGACCGCGGTTCGGCCGTGCGCGGCACCGCCGTCACGCAGCGCCCGGTGATCGCCACCAGCCGCTCGGCGATCTCGACCACCGCCGTCGCCTCGGGCGCGGCGCTACAGGCCCGCCTCAGCAGCGACGACCGCGTCCGCGACCGGCCTGCGACGGCCGCAGCGGCCGCGCTCACCACGGCCACGCGCGGCGCCGGCCACCACGACGGATGCACGACGACCGTGCCGTCGCGGTGACCGCGGGACGCCGCTCGCAACGCGGCCTCCCACAGTGCGCCGACGGCCACCGGCCGCTCCCCCACCAACGCCACCCGGTCGTCGATCGCCTCCAGCGCCCCGCGCGCGACGTCGGCCATCTCGCCGTCGGCGACGGTGCCTGTGGCGCAACATAACCGGCGGATCGCGCCGGGGCCGGCCGCGATGACGGCGGGGTGCTCGCTCACGGTGGGCTCCACGCCACCTGGACCACTTCCCCGTCACCGGCGCGAGTGGTCAGGACACCGCGGCCCGGCGGAAACCGCACCGGCGCAACAGAACCGAACGACGCACCCGGCGCGGGACAACCGCTCATCGCCAGTGAGGCGCAACCGAGGTCGCACAGGCTTGCCAACATCGGCTCGAACATCGCGCGCTCGAAGCCGCCGCTGCGGCGGGCGACGATCAGATGCAACCCGAGATCGGCCGCGTAGGGCAAGAATTCACCGATCGGCGCCAGCGGATTGCCCGTGGGAGCGCTGACCAGGTCGTAGTCGTCGACGACGACATACAGGTCCGGTCCCGACCACCAGGAGCGACTGCGCAACTCGGCCTGGCTGGCGTCGGGCGGCGGCATCCGCACCCGCAGGGCCTCGAGCAGGTCCGGCAGCAACACGGCCAGCGCGGCCGGCGACATGGCGTAGCCGGTGAGATGTTCCGACTCGACGACACCGAGCAGCGCGCGCCGAAAATCGACGATCAACAGCCGGGCCTGCGCGGGCGTCTCGGTGCGGACGATCTCGCGGCACAACGTGCGTAGCGTCGCCGTCTTCCCGCACTCGTTGTCGCCGACAACGAGCAGATGATCACGATGTGCGAAATCAAGTGTGACGGGCTGCAATTCGCGCTCGCCCAGACCGAGCAGCACCGCTGTGCCGACCCGGCGCACCACGGCCTCGCGATCCACGCGCACGGGCAGCAGCGGAATCGGCGGAGCAACCGATTCGCCCGCGGGCACCTCGGCGTCGGGCCGGGCGATCACCATGTGCAGACCCTCGGGGGAAAGACCACGGCCCGGGCTGTCGCGTGGAACGTGCTGCGCGGCCCTGCGGTCGATCTCGGAGTCGGCCGGGTCGCCCAGCCGCAACTCGATCCGCATACCGATCTGGTCCCGCAGCGAGGGGCGCACCTGCGCCCACCGCGATGCGCACAACACCACATGCACGCCGTACGAAAGCCCTTGGGCCGCCAGCGCGGTGACGGACTCCTCCAGCTCTTCGAATTCCTGGCGCAGGCTTGCCCACCCGTCAATCACGAGAAACACGTCACCGAACGGATCGTTCGAGGTGCCGACGTCCCCGCGCCGCTGTCGGTATTGGGCGATCGACGCGATGCGCTCCTCGCGGAACATGACTTCACGGCGACGCACGACCGACTGGCATTCCGCGACTATCCGACCCGCCAGCCGCGGTTCCGCGCGCCCCGCCACCGCACCCACATGCGGCAGCGACTGCACCGCCGCCAGCGCGCCACCACCCAAGTCGAGGCAGTAGAACTGGACCTGCCGGGGACCATGCGTGGCAGCCAGGGCCGTGATCAGCGTGCGCAGCGCCGTCGACTTCCCCGATCGAGGCGCGCCGACGACCGCCAGATTCCCCGCGCCGCCAGATAAATCGACCATCAGCGGCTCCCGGCACTGGTCGAGCGGTCGGTCAACAATGCCGATGGGCACCGTCAGGCCGCCCGGCGCGCACGCGACGTCGGCCAGCACGGTGTGCAGCGCCGGCGCAGGTCCGAGCGGAGGCAGCCACACCCGGTGCGCGGGCGGTCCCTGGCCGGACAACCGGGCCAGCACGGCGCTCGCGACGGTTCGTTCGGGCGTCGCGCTCACCTCGACGGCGCGGCCGACCGCGCCCGATACCCGGGTGCCGAACGGCCGCACCGCAGGCGCCGCCACGTCGTGCGTGGCGGCGCGGGTGATGATCGGCAGCGGCGCCGAGACCGACGCGGCCTGGAAGCGAATCGGTTCGCCGCCGCCGCTGCGCAGGAAGCCGGCGCCGGGGGCACTCGGCAACAGGTACGCGTCCAGACTTCCCAGCACGGTGTGAGATTCGGCGGCGGACAGCGTTTTCAGGCACACCCGATACGACAGGTGAGCCTCCAGTCCGCGCAGCCTGCCCTCGTCGAGGCGCTGGCTGGCCAGCAGGAGGTGCATGCCCAGCGAGCGGCCGACGCGGCCGATCGCGGCGAACATGTCGGCGAAGTCGGGATGCCGGCCGATCAGTTCGGAGAATTCGTCGACGACGATGAACAGCGTGGGTAGCGGGGGCAACGCCGCGACGCCGCGCGCCCGCCCGTACGCCGCGACGCCGGCGCAACCCGCGGTCCGCAGCAGGTGTTGGCGGCGGCTCATCTCACCGGTGAGCGCGTCGCGCATCCGCGCCACCAGCGGCGCGTCGTCGGCCAGGTTGGTGATCACCGCGGCCACGTGTGGGGCATGTGCGTAGTCGAGAAAGGCTGCGCCGCCTTTGAAGTCGATGAGCAGCAGGTTGAGCGTCTCCGGCGAGTTGTGCGTCATCATACCCAGCGCGATGGTGCGCAACAGCTCTGATTTGCCCGACCCGGTCGCGCCGATGCACAGGCCATGCGGACCGATGCCACCTTCGGCCGGCTCTTTGATGTCCAGCTCGAGGGGGGCGCCCCCGGCCGTGGTTCCGATGGGCACGCGGAATCGGTCGCGGCCCGGTCGACGGCGCCACACGGCGACCGGGTCGAAGCGGTCCGGATCGGAAATCCCGCTCAGCTCCGACCAATTCGGGGCGGCGCCGCCGGCGCGGGCGGTGCGCGGATAGTGCCCGGCCAGCCGGCGCGCACATGTCAGCGCGTCGATGGGCGCCAGCCGGTCGGGGCGCCAGTCCGAGGGCGGCTGCGCGGGCGCCCGGATTGTCAGCGGTGCGCCGGGTGGGCCGGCGCCGACCCCGATCGTGGTCGCGCCGCTGATCGGATCGGCCCCCGAGGCCAGGTCGGTGATTACCACCAGTTCGGGGCCGTGCACGGCGGCAAGGGCATGGGCGGCCTGCGCCGCGCTCGGGTAGACCATCCGCACCGGGCCGGCCTCATCGATGTGCAACGGATGCTGGTTGTGCGGAAGCCATTTCAGCCAGTCCCAGTCGGCGCGATTCCGGTCGTCGACGACGGCCGCGATCAGCACCCGATCGGGTGCATGCAGTACGGCGAGTTGGCAGACGATCGCACGCAGCAGCCCGCGGGCCGCGCCCGGATCGCCGTCGATCGTCGCGAGCGTGCCCGCCCGCAGGCCGATCGTGACTGGGGCGTGGATCGTCGAATGCCGTTGCAGGAACTGCCGTAGCGCCATGTCGGTGACCGGGTCGCGCAGCTCCTCCGGCGGAAGCTGCGGCGCGACCAGGCGCCGGGTCAGGGGTCGGCTTCCCGTCCCCACCCGGGCGAGCCCGAAATCGGGGTCGGCCCGCTGCCGCTCCCACATCCGCGGACCGCCGATCAACGTCCATAGGGTGTCCGGGTCGGGATCGCGAGCGATCGCCGAACGATGCTGCGCCACAGCTATTTCAGATACGGCCACCGCCAGCCCGCGCAGATATTCGAGATAGCCGTCACGGTCGGCGTCGACCCCGCCGCGCCCGCGGGCACGACCGGTCAGCCCCGTCACCGCGGCCGACACGAGCATCGTCAGCGGGAACGCCAGGAACATCGGGCTGTGGGCCACGCCGGTCCCGGTGGTGAAGACCGCGGCCATGACGCCCATGCACAGCAGGGAAAGCCCCAGCGGCAGCAGCCGTGGCAGCATGCCCGCCGTCGATGGCGCCGGAAGGTCCGGCGGCGCCTCGACAACGATGTCCGCAGCCGGAAGCTGCGGTACCGCCGGCGCGACAGCCTGGGTCACCTCGTCCCCTTCCCGTGCGACGACGTTAAGCAGCGCCCGCAACGGCGACAAGTCACCTGTGGACAACCGGATCCCGCACCCGGCGGACCTGGCTATGTTTGCTTCCCATCCGACCGAAGGGATCACTGTTGGCCGCTTCCGATACGGCGCTGCGACGCGTCTCGGTGCACTGGGGAACCGCCGCCGTCGACCTCGCCCTGCCCGCCGGAATCCCTGTCGCCGTGCTTATTCCGTCGGTAGTCGACATCCTCGGGGTCCGGCACCCCGACAACGAGGCCTCGCTCTACCGGTTATCGCTGCCCGGCGCAGCCGGGTTGGATCCGTCGATGACACTCGCGCAGCACGGCATCGACGACGGCTCGGTCCTGCTCCTGACCCGGTGCCGAGCGCGCTTGCCCGCTCCCCGCCCTTTCGAGGTGGCGCAGGCCGTGTCGGCCACTCTCGATGCGGCGACCGGGCCGCGCAGCGGTCTGCATACGCGCGCGGTCAGACTCCTCGGGGTGGCGGCGGCGATCGTCACGGCCGTCACCGGGGCGCTCGGCATCGTGCGTAATGCGGTCAGCCTCGGCCATACCCGGGATGCCGCCGCGACCGTCGCCGCGTTGGCGGCGGCCGGCGCCGTGGCCCTCGGGCTTGCGGCCCTCGCGCACCGCACCCATCACGACCAGACCGCCGCGCTGGCGCTGAGCCTGATCGCCACGGTGTTCGCGGGGGTGGCCGGCTTCGCCGCGGTGCCCGGCGCGCCGGGCATGCCCAACGTGTTGCTGGCCGCGGTCGTGGCCGGCGTCACCGCGGTGATCGCGATGCGCGTATCAATCTGTGCTGTAACCACATTGACGGCGGTGGTGGTCTGCTTGACCATCGTCGCGGTCGCCTCGCTGGTGGATCTGGTCACCGCGGCGCCGCTGCGCGCCATCGCCTCGGCGGCGGCGCTGCTATCCGTCGGGCTGCTCGCGGTGGCGGCGCGCGCAGCGATCGCGCTGGCCGGGCTATCGCCCCGACCGGGAACGCCAGAGGTTGAGCCCGCCGAGGCGAGCACCCGAGCGGTCCGCGCCGACCGGTGGTTGACCAGCCTGCTCGCCGGGCTGTCGGCATCGGCCACGTTGGGCGCTGTCGTCGCCGTGCTCGCCGGCGCGCCACACCCGTCGTGTGTCGCGTTCGGCACGCTCACCGGCGCGCTGCTGCTGCTGCGCTCCCGCTCGACCGACACGAGACGAAAGCTGGTGTTTGCGGCGAGCGGAATCGTCGTTGCGGCAACGACCTTCGGCGTCGCGGTCACGCGCGCACCGCTGCCCGGCCCCTGGGTCGCGATGGCAACGATACTGGCGGTCGCCGTGGCGATGTGCCTGGCCTTCGCCGGCCTGCCACGTCCCGCCTCGCCGGTCCTGCGCCGGGGTGCCGGGCTGCTGGAGTTTTCGGCGCTGGCCGGGATGGTTCCGTTGACCTGCTGGATATGCGGACTCTACGCCGCGGCGCGGGGATGGCACCTTTCGTGACGAGACCCCGCGTTGCCCGCCCGGTGGCTGTGTCGGCTCTGGCACTGGTGGTCACGCTGGGAATGCCGGCGGCGCAAGCCGTCTCGCCGCCGGGCGTCGACGAGAAATGGTTGCCCAAACCCGCCCCGCCCGCGTCGCCGTGGCCGACCGCCCAACGCGAGATTTGTGCGACGATGCCGCTCGACGCGGGACCGGGCCGTAACCGGACCACCGCGCTGGGCGATTTGTCGGCCGTCTGGCAACTCAGCCGCGGCGCCGGGCAACGGGTGGCGATCATCGATACCGGGATCGCCCGACACCTTCGGCTGCCCGACGTGGTGCCCGGCGGCGACTACGTGTCCACCGGCGACGGCCTGCAGGACTGCGACGCGCACGGCACGCTGGTGGCCGGAATCATCGCGGCCACACCCGATCCCAAGGTCGACGGCTTCAGCGGGATGGCGCCCGAAGCCACGTTGATCAGCATTCGTCAGTCCAGCGCGAAGTTCGCCCCCGCCGGCGACCGCTCGCGGACCGGGGTCGGCGACGTCGACACCCTGGCGAAAGCCGTTCGGACGGCGGCCGATTCGGGAGTATCGGTGATCAACATCTCCTCGGTTGCCTGCGCACCCGCGGCGTCGGCGCTCGACGACCGCGCGCTGGGCGCGGCACTGGCCTACGCCGTCGACGTCAAGAACGCCGTCGTCGTCGCCGCAGCAGGCAATACCGGCGGCCCGGGACAGTGCCCGCCGCAGAAGACGGACGCCACCTGGCAGAACGTCACGGTCGCCGTCAGCCCGGCGTGGTACGACGACTACGTGCTGACCGTCGGATCGGTGAATGCCGCCGGCGCGCCCTCGGCATTCACCCTGGCGGGACCGTGGGTGGACGTGGCGGCGCCGGGTGAGGCGGTGCCGTCACTCGCGCCGGAGCCGGTGTCCGGCACCAGCTATGCCGCCCCGGTGGTCAGCGGGCTGGCCGCGCTGATCCGGTCCCGCTTTCCGGCGTTGACCGCCCGTCAGGTGATGCAGCGCATCGAGACGACGGCGCATCATCCGCCCGCCGGGTGGGATCCCCTCGTCGGCAACGGCACCATCGACCCGCTCGCCGCGGTCAGCAGCGGCGCCGACCCTGCGGGCAACGGCCCCGACGGTCCCGGCCCGTCGCAGGCGGCCGTGGCGATCGCCTTGTCGCCGCCTATCCCACCGCGCGACTCCCGGGCACGGGACACCGCGCTGCGCGGTGCCGCGATCTGCGTCGGCGCGCTGGCCGTCGCTCTGGCGGCCGGCGCCATCAGAGGCCGGCTACGGCGAGACCGCGTCGCGCGCGACTGATGCGTGCTGTCGACTCAGCTCGGGTCCGGCCGGCAGCAGGGTGAGAAGCGGCCACGGCGCCGGAGCCGCGTCGGCGAGACCGAGGTCGCGCGCGGCGTCGTCGTCGTGGATGGCGAACCGCACTCCGGTGTCGGTGATCAGGTACCGCGTACCTGCGCCCGCGTCGGCCCGCACATAGGCGCTCGCCCCGGGCGGCACGTAGACGGCGTCCAACGCGGGCCCGGGGCCGTCGGCCTGCGCCAGTGCCACCGGCGCCCGTCCCGGCGGAACCGGGAGCTGGCTTTCGGCCAGCAACGCGACGCCGCCCTGGCCGGATCGCGCCTCCGGCCAGCTCACACACCAGGCGCCGGCCGGCTCCGCGAGCGTGGGCGGGCGGTCGGGAAAATGCGTGACGGGCAGCTCGGCGACGACGGGAGCGGCCCGGATCGCGTCGGGCGCGACGCTGACGGGGTTGACCGTGCCCTGCGGGTTGTGCAGGCGCAGCAGGTCGGCCGCCACCTGGCCGATGCGCTGCACGCCCGTGGCCAGGACCGCGTAGTACTCGTCGCCATCGGCGCGTGTGATGCGAAGCACACTGCCGACCGGGAACCCCGGCAGTCGGGGCGCCGCGGCGCCGCGACCGTGGATGCGAGGCGGCGCGATCGGCGGCGCCTCCGGCACCGCATTCAGCAATGCCTGCGGGACGTGCAACGGCGTACGCTCCTCGAGGCGCAGCGCGCGGACGGCGGCGGCGTCGTCGAGGTCCACCATCGCCCGGTGTCCGTCGTAGAGCAGGTAGGCCGGCGACCCGGACGCCAGGGCCACCAGCATCGCCTGCCCGGCGGGCACGCGGTGCACCGCCGGCGCCTCGGAGCGGCGGCCGATGATGACCGTCGTGGTGCTGGCGCCGGAGCTAGCGCATATCGACCAACCCATATCCCCCGCAGACAGCGGCCGGCCGAGAAACTGCGGCGCGCCCGGAATGCCCAGCAGCGGGCCGCGTTTGGTGGTGCCGAGGTCGGATTCGGTGACCGGCTGCGGGTCGGCGGCCGTCGCCACGATGAGCCGGGCCGAGGCCAGGTTGAGCACCGGGTGCCAGACGTCGCCCACCCGAACGAACAGGGCCCCGGACTCGCGGCTCACCACGATCTGCTCACGATCCAGCGCCACATGGGGCCGCAGCACGGCGATCAGCGCGCAGCCGGCCACGGCGACAGCGGTGATCACGCAGCCGAACATCAGCGATGCCGAATGCGTACGCGGCCGGGCCTCCCCGCCCAGCAGGGCCCCTTCGACGCGACGCAGCAAATACCGGTACGCGCTGACGTGCAGCCACACGGGCGGCTGACGCGGCACCTGATCTCCTGACTCTGCGATGGGCTCACCGGCCACCGTAAGCCGCCATTTCGCGCCGTCTGAGCGGTTATCCACAGGTCGAGGGAGTTTCAACACATCACAATCTGGGTAAAATTGCCCGGTGAAAACTCACCGTGTACGTACCCGTCGGGCGGGCACCGCGCGGTCAGCAGGCCGGCTGATCGGCCTCAGTGCTTCTGCCCTGGTCATGGCTGCCGTCCCGCTCGCCACCCCCGTCGCGATGCCGAAGGCCTCGGCCGACGACTGCCCGGACGTCGAGGTCATCTTCGCTCGCGGAACCAACGAGCCCCCGGGCCTGGGCCGCGTCGGCGACGCCTTCGTCGACTCGCTGCGCCAGCAGACCGGGCTCAACATCCTGCCCTACGGGGTGAACTACGCCGCCAGCAAGCTGCAGCTGCACGGCGGCGACGGCGCCAACGACACCATCGATCGCGTCAAGAAGAGCGTGGAGAAGTGCCCGAATACCAAGATCGTGCTGGGCGGCTACTCACAGGGCGCGTCGGTGATGGACATCGTGGCCGGCGTCCCGATCGGCGGCGTCAGCTGGGGTAGCAAGCTGCCGCAGCAGTACGCCAACAACATCGCCGCCGTCGTGACCTTCGGTGATGTGGCGGACCGCGCCGGCGGCACACTACCCAGCCAGAGTGCGATGCTGGGCTCCAAGGCCGCCGACTACTGCAACCCCAACGACCCGATCTGCCACGCCGGACCCGGCAACGAGTGGAGCGGGCACACCGAGGGCTACGTCCCCGTCTACACCACCCAGGCGGCGCAGTTCGTCGCGCAGAAGCTGGCCGGCTACGGCCCGTCGACCACACCCGGCTACGGCCCGTCGACGCCCGGTTATGGGCCCTCGACGCCGGGATATGGGCCGCAGTCACCGGTGTACGGGCAGAATCCACCGGGGTCGGGCCCGTCGATCAATGGCGGTACCGGAACAGCGCCCGGGCCGTCGCTGCCCGGTCCCGCTACGGACTCACCGCAAGCACCTCTCGTCTAAATCGTTACCGTCGGGTTATCAACGCCCCCGTAACATCGCTGTGTGAGGCTTATCCCCCTGGGGCTGGGAATCGGAATAGGTGCGACGGCCGCGTTACTGGTTGCCCCCCAATTGGTTCCGCACGCATCGGCAGCGTGCCCCGGCGTTGAAGTGGTCTTTGCCCGGGGCACCGACGAGCCGCCCGGTGTCGGCAAGGTGGGCGGTGCCTTCGTCAGCTCGCTGCGCCAGCAGACCCGCAAAAGCGTTGGCGCGTATGGGGTCAACTACCCCGCCAACAAAGACTTCCTGGCCGCCACGAACGGCGCCAACGACGCCAGCACCCACCTTCAGCAGATGGCCGCCAACTGCCCCGCCACCAAGCTGGTATTGGGCGGGTACTCGCAGGGCGCCGCCGTCGTCGATATCGTCACGGCCGCACCGGTTTCCGGCCTGGGCTATCGCCAGCCGCTGCCGCCCGCGGTCGCGGATCACGTCGCCGCGGTCGCCCTGTTCGGCAATCCGTCCGGCCGGGCGGGCCAACTGATGAGCGCCCTGTCCCCGAACTTCGAGAGCAAGACCATCGACCTGTGTAACCCGGGCGACCCGATCTGCTCGGGCGGCATGCAGTGGAGCTCACACCTGGGCTACGTGCCCGGATTGACCAACCAGGCCGCACGATTCGCCGCGGCAAGGGTCTAGCGCGAGCGCACGTCCCGGGTGATCAGGTTTCGCGCGGCCAGCTGGCCGTCGGGCGGGTAGTCGACACCGACCAGCGTCAAGCCATGGGCGGGCGCTGCGGCAAAATCACTGGATCGTGCTGTGACGCTGAGCAATTCGCGGCAATAGTAGACGGACCGGCGATGTTCGCCGACGGCCAGCAGCGCACCGACCAGCGAGCGCACCATCGACCAACAGAACGCATCGGCGCTGACCTGCGCGGTGATCAGGTCGCCGTCGCGCGTCCACTCCAGGCGCTGCAGGTCGCGGATGGTGGTGGCGTTCTCACGATGACGGCAGAACGCGGCAAAATCGTGCAATCCCAGCAGGTCTCGCGACGCGGTGGCCATCGCATCGACGTCCAGCGGGCGCGGCCACGCGGTGACGTAGCGCGCCTGCAGCGGCTGCACACCCCAGGGTGCGGTGGAGAGCCGGTACACGTAGTGACGGCGCAGCGCCGAGAACCGGGCGTCGAAACCCGCGGGGGCGCGGGTGATATCGACGACGCGGACATCGGTGGGCAAAAACCGGCCGAGCCGGCGCAGCAGCGGCAGGAATTCGGGCTCGCCGACGTGGGGCGCCCGCGGATAGGCATTCGGCAGGGCGTCCAGTGGGACGTCGACGTGGGCAACCTGCCCGGTGGCGTGGACGCCGGCGTCGGTGCGGCCCGCCGCGCGCAGCCGCACCGGCGTGCGGAAGACCGTCGTCAGTGCCTCGTCGAGAATTCCGGCCACGGTTCGCTGGCCGGCCTGAGCGGCCCAGCCCGCAAAACCCGTTCCGTCGTAGGCGATGTCGAGCCGCAGACGGACCTGCTCACTAACTCTCGTCCGCCTCGTCTTTCGCCTCGGCGGCTTCGGCTTCGGCCCTCGCTGCCACGGCCTTGTCGGCCTTTTCCTCGGCCTCGGCCTGAGCCTGGGTCGGCTCGGCGTCGGACCCGACCTCGGCCTCGGTCCCAGTCTCGATCTCCTCGACCGTCGGGCCGACGGCCTCCTGCGGCTCGACGGCCGCCTGCGGCGCCGCCGCCGCCGCAACCGGCGCTTGGCCGGCCTCGGCACCCTTCTTGGACGCCTTCACCCGGCGGGCCCGGTCGGCCTCCGACGTCACCGTCTTCTCCCGCACCAGCTCGATCACGGCCATGGGCGCGTTGTCGCCCTTGCGCGGCTCGACCTTGATGATGCGGGTGTAGCCGCCGTTGCGGTCGGCGAAGAACGGGCCGATCTCCTCGAACAGGGCGTGCACCACGTCCTTGTCGCGGATCTTCTTCAGCACCTCCCGGCGGTTGTGCAGCGTGCCCTTCTTCGCGTGCGTGATCAGCTTTTCTGCGTACGGCCGCAACGCACGCGCCTTGGGCTCGGTCGTCTTGATCCGGCCGTGCTCGAACAGCGACGTGGCCAGGTTGGCCAGCAGGGCCTTCTGGTGCGAAGACGACCCGCCGAGGCGGGGGCCCTTGGTGGGCTTGGGCATTGCGCTATCTCCTCATCGGGGGCCGGCCCCCGTATCAGGTAGGGCCGGGACGGACCTTCGTCAGTTGTGTCCGGTTCCTCTGCGGCCGCTGCACGGCCGCATCGTCACCGGACGGCCGTTAGAGCTGTTCGGTTTCCGCGTAGTCCTGGTCGTCGTAGGACGCCTCGCTGGACCAGGTTCCGGTGGCGACGTCGTAACCCGCGACCTGCGACGGGTCGAAGCTCGGCGGGCTGTCCTTGAGCGACAGGCCCAGCTGGTGCAGCTTGACCTTCACCTCGTCGATGGACTTCTGACCGAAGTTGCGGATGTCGAGCAGGTCGGACTCGGTGCGGCTGACCAGCTCGCCGACGGTGTGCACACCCTCGCGCTTGAGGCAGTTGTAGGAGCGCACCGTCAGGTCCAGGTCGTCGATCGGCAGGGCGAACGACGCGATGTGGTCGGCCTCGGCCGGCGACGGCCCGATCTCGATGCCCTCGGCCTCGACGTTGAGTTCACGTGCCAGGCCGAACAATTCGACCAGGGTCTTGCCCGCCGACGCCAGCGCGTCACGGGGATTGATGGAGCTCTTGGTCTCGACGTCCAGGATCAGCTTGTCGAAGTCGGTGCGCTGCTCGACACGAGTGGCGTCCACCTTGTAGGTGACCTTGAGCACCGGCGAGTAGATGGAATCGACTGGGATACGGCCGATTTCGGCACCCGAGGCGCGGTTCTGCACGGCAGGCACGTAGCCACGGCCGCGCTCGACGACCAGCTCGACCTCGAGCTTGCCCTTGTCGTTCAGCGTCGCGATGTGCAGGTCGGGGTTGTGCACGGTGACACCGGCGGGCGGCACGATGTCACCGGCGGTGACCTCGCCCGGGCCCTGCTTGCGCAGGTACATGGTGACCGGCTCGTCCTCCTCGGAGGACACCACCAGGCTCTTGAGGTTCAAGATGATCGCGGTGACGTCTTCCTTGACGCCCGGCACGGTGGTGAACTCGTGCAGCACGCCGTCGATGCGGATGCTGGTGACGGCCGCGCCCGGGATCGAGGACAGCAGCGTCCGGCGCAACGAATTGCCCAGGGTGTAACCGAATCCCGGCTCCAGCGGCTCGATGACGAACTGCGAGCGGCTGTCGTTGAGGACTTCCTCCGACAACGTGGGTCGCTGAGAGATCAGCATGGTGTTTCTCTATCTCCTTCTCGGCACCCGCTATTTGATGCCGTTAAGACCTGCGCCGGGTTCAGCGCAGGGGGTCTTTACTTCGAGTAGAACTCGACGATGAGCTGCTCGGTGAGCGGCACGTCGATCTGCGCCCGGTCGGGCAGCTGGTGGACGAGGATGCGCTGACGCTCCCCCACCACCTGCAGCCAGCCCGGGATGGGGCGGTCGCCCGCCGTCTCCCGCGCGATCTGGAACGGCACGGTGTTCAGCGAGCCGTCCCGCACGTCGATGATGTCGTACTGCGACACCCGGTAGCTGGGGACGTTGACGTGCACGCCGTTGACGCTGAAGTGGCCGTGGCTGACCAGCTGACGCGCCATCCGCCGGGTGCGCGCCAGGCCGGCGCGGTACACGACGTTGTCCAGCCGGCTTTCCAGGATGCGCAACAGCTCCTCACCCGTCTTGCCGGGCTGGCGCACGGCCTCTTCGTAGTAACGACGGAACTGCTTTTCCATCACGCCGTAGGTGAAGCGGGCCTTCTGCTTCTCCTGCAGCTGCAGCAGGTATTCGCTTTCCTTGATCCGTGCCCGGCCGTGCTGGCCGGGCGGGTAGGGGCGCTTCTCGAACGCCTGGTCGCCGCCGACGAGGTCGGTGCGCAGCCGGCGCGACTTGCGGGTGACGGGTCCGGTGTAACGAGCCATGAGTATCTCCTAGACCCTTCTGCGCTTCGGGGGGCGGACGCCGTTGTGCGGCTGGGGGGTGACGTCGGAGATCGCGCCGACCTCCAGGCCGGCGGCCTGCAGCGACCGGATCGCCGTCTCGCGGCCCGAACCGGGGCCCTTCACGAACACGTCGACCTTCTTCACACCGTGCTCCTGCGCCTTGCGGGCCGCGTTCTCGGCGGCCAGCTGCGCGGCGAACGGCGTCGACTTCCGCGAGCCCTTGAACCCGACGTGTCCCGACGACGCCCAGGCGATGACGTTGCCCTGCGGGTCGGTGATCGTCACGATCGTGTTGTTGAAGGTGCTCTTGATATGGGCCGCGCCGTGCGGGACGTTCTTCTTTTCCCGGCGACGGGTCTTCTGCCCCTTCTTGGCGGCAGGGCTTGCCTTCTTGGCTGGTGGCATGACGTGGTTACCTGGCCTTCTTCTTGCCGGCGATGGTGCGCTTGGGGCCCTTGCGGGTGCGCGCGTTGGTCTTGGTCCGCTGGCCGCGTACCGGCAGGCCGCGACGGTGCCGCAGGCCCTGGTAGCAGCCGATCTCGATCTTGCGCCGGATGTCGGCCTGGATTTCGCGACGCAGGTCACCCTCGACCTTGAGGTTGCCTTCGATGTAGTCGCGCAGGTGGGTCAGCTGGTCGTCGGTCAGGTCCCGGGTGCGCAGGTCCTTGTCGATCCCCGTCGCCGCCAGGATCTCGTTGGAACGGGTCCGGCCGACGCCGAAGATGTACGTCAGCGCGATCTCCATCCGCTTGTCGCGCGGGAGATCGACGCCTACTAGTCGTGCCATAGGTGGCGTTTCCTCTTTTTTCTAGGCGGAGGTCTGATCCCAGCCCGTTCCCGATGCGAGATCGGGGCCCGGCCTCCGTCCGGGCGTGGATGAGCGGTCCATCTCTGAAGATGCCAGCCGCTCAGTGGTGCTGGAAGGTCTGCATTCAGTTGTGTACGCGGGCGGGCTGGCCGGTCGGGTCAGCCCTGCCGCTGCTTGTGGCGCGGATCGGAGCAGATCACCATGACCCGCCCATGCCGACGGATCACCCTGCACTTGTCACAGATTGGCTTGACGCTCGGGTTCACCTTCACGGCTGTTCGATCCTGTTCTATCTTCGTCGGGTTGTTGGCGATCAGGCGCGTTACTTGTACCGGTACACGATGCGACCGCGGGACAGGTCGTAGGGAGACAACTCCACCACCACCCGGTCCTCGGGCAGGATGCGGATGTAGTGCTGCCGCATCTTGCCGCTGATGTGGGCAAGCACCTTGTGACCGTTCTCCAGCTCAATGCGGAACATCGCATTGGGCAGCGGCTCGACCACCCGGCCTTCCACCTCGATGGCGCCGTCCTTCTTGGCCATAACTCGTTGCAAATCCTCGTCGTATAGTTTCGTTCTCGTCTGCGCCTCATGGACGCGACATGGCACCGACCTGGAACGTGAGCCGGTGACAGGAAATTCCTAGGGACTTGGCACACAAAAAGCCGGCGCGAGTGCCGCACCGTTGTTCCACGATACCTGGTTGTTGCGCTCCACCAAAATCGCTGTCGGCGGAATGCGGGCGGGTGCGCTCGCCCTGCCGGATGGCCACTGACGAGCGCATACTTGACGCCGATGACCCTCCCCTCTGGCCCCGCCGGCACGGCGGGGCAACAGCGCAAGCCCGTGATGTTGACCGTCGACGACGACCCCTCGGTTTCCCGGGCGGTGGCCCGCGACCTGCGTCGCCAGTACGGCGAGGAACATCGGATCGTGCGCGCGGAGTCCGGGCCCGACGCGCTGGGCACGCTCAAAGAGCTCAAGCTGCGCGGCGAGACCGTCGCGCTGCTCATCGCCGACTATCGGATGCCGCAGATGAGCGGCATCGAGTTCCTCGAGCAGGCCATGGACCTGTATCCGGCGGCGCGCCGGGTGCTGCTGACCGCCTACGCGGACACGCACGCCGCCATCGACGCGATCAACGTCGTCGACCTGGACCACTACCTGCTCAAGCCGTGGGATCCACCGCAGGAGAAGTTCTATCCCGTCATCGACGGGCTGCTGGACGCCTGGCGTGCCGCGCCCGACCACCCCATCCCGCACACCAAGGTGATCGGCCACCGCTGGTCGGCGCGGTCCTGGCAGGTCCGCGACTTCCTGGCCCGCAACGGCCTCTACTACACCTGGTTCATGGCCGACGAGCCCGCGGGCGAGCGGCTGCTCACCGCGGCGGGCGAGAACGGCCTTCGGCTGCCGGTGGTCATCACCCAGCGCGGCGACACCCTGGTCGAGCCCACCGATGCGCAGCTGGCCGGGACGCTGGGGCTGACCACCACGCCGTCGCAGGAGTTCTACGACCTGATCGTGGTCGGCGGCGGGCCCGCGGGCCTGGCCGCGGCCGTGTACGGCGCCTCCGAGGGCCTGCGCACGGTGCTCATCGAGCACATCGCCACCGGCGGGCAGGCCGGGCAGAGCTCCCGCATCGAGAACTACCTGGGCTTCCCGGACGGGGTCTCGGGTGGGCAGCTGGCCGACCGCGCCCGCCGGCAGGCGGAGAAGTTCGGTGCCGAGCTGATCACCGCCCGCAAGGCCACCGCCCTGGAGGTGAACGGATCCAAACGCACCGTGCGGTTCGCCGACGGCGGCTCGGTCGACGCGCATGCAGTCATCCTCGCCACCGGAGTCTCCTATCGCCAGCTGCAGGCCGACGGCTGCGCCGAGCTGACCGGCTGCGGCATCTACTACGGCGCGGCCATTTCGGTCGCCTCGGAGTGCGAGGACGACGAGGTCTACGTGATCGGCGGGGCGAACTCGGCCGGCCAGGCCGCCATGTACCTCTCGCGGACGGCCAAGTCGGTCACCATCGTGGTGCGCGCCGCGTCGCTCGAGGCCTCGATGTCCTACTACCTCATCCAGCAGATCGAGGCGAACCCCAAGATCACCGTGCTGACCCGCACCGAGGTGCAGCGCGCGAACGGCGACGGCCACCTGGAGCGACTGACGCTGGTCAACAACCGCACCGGCGAAACCGAGGACGTCCGCTGCGGCCGGATGTTCATCTTCATCGGCGCCGCCCCGCGCACCGACTGGCTCGACGGCGTGGTGGCCCGCGACGACCACGGCTTCATCCTGACCGGCCCGGACCTGCGCAACGTGTGCGGCTGGACGCTGGATCGGCCGCCGCACCATTTGGAGACCAGCGTGCCCGGGGTCTTCGCCACCGGCGACGTCCGGTCCACGTCGGCCAAGCGGGTCGCGGCCGCGGTCGGCGAGGGGTCGATGGCGGTCATGCTGGTCCACCGATACCTGGCCGAATCATGACCGCCGGGACACCCTGCGACCCCGACGAGCTGCGCAGCCTGTTCCTGTTCGAGGCGCTGACCGACGAGCAGCTCGCGGTGCTGTGCGGCAACGGGCACATCCAGCACTACGAACCGGGACCGATCTGCGTCGAGGGCGAGCCGGCGACCTGCTTCTACGTGCTGATCGAGGGCGAGCTGATGATGTCCAAGCTCTCCGGCGGCCAGGACATCGAAACCAACCGCACCTCGCAGCGCGGCGTGTACTGCGGGGCGTGGCGGGCGTTCACCGGTGGCAACCAGAAGAGCTACGACGCCTCGGTGCATGTGACCAGGCCGTCGCGGTTCTTCGTGATGGACGCGCCGGTGTTCGCCGAGTTCATGAAGGACCAGTTCCCCATGGCGGTGCACCTGCTCGACGGCATCGCCGTCGGCACCGACCGCACCCGGCGGATCATCGGCAACCGGGAGAAGCTGCTGGCGCTGGGCCGGTTGGCGGCCGGGCTGACGCATCAGCTGAACAATCCCGCCGCGGCGATCTCGCGCGCGTCGTCGGATCTGCGGGAGCGGGTGGCCAACATGCGGCACAAGCTGGGGATGCTCGCGGACGGGACCATCTCGCCCGAGGCGCTCAGTGCCCTGGTGCGCTTACAGGAGCGGGTCGCCGAGCAGGTCGCCAAGTCCGCGACGCAGCATCTGACCGCGCTGGAGACCTCCGACCGCGAGGACGCCGTGGGCGACTGGCTGGACGACCACGGCATCGACGGCGGCTGGGACATCGCCCCGACGCTGGTCGAGGGCGGCATCGACACCGACTGGCTGGAGCGGATCTCCGCGGTCAGCGAGGAGGTCGCGTCGGCGTCGCTGGAGCAGGCGATCCGATGGATCAGCTACACCATCGAGAGCGAGCTGCTGATGAACCAGATCGCCGAAGCGAGCAAACGGATTTCGGCTCTGGTGGCCGACGCCAAGCAGTATTCCCAACTGGATCGGGCTCCGTTCCAGGTGACCAACGTGCACGATCTGCTGCGTAGCACGCTGGTGATGTTCGCCGATCGGCTGTCCAAGGACGCGGCCAAGGGCGGCGATACACGCCCCGCCATCACCGTGATCAAGGACTTCGACCAGACATTGCCCGAAATCCCTTGCTACCCAGGCGATCTCAATCAGGTGTGGACGAACATCATCGACAACGCGATCGCCGCGATGCGCACCACCGGTGGCTCGCTGACCATCCGCACCCGCCGGGAAGGCGAGGAGCTGGCCCGCATCGAAATCTGCGACACCGGGCCGGGCATCCCCGAGGACGTGCGCGGTCACATCTTCGAGCCGTTCTTCACCACCAAACCCTTCGGCGAAGGCACCGGGCTGGGCCTGGACCTGGCCTTCAACATCGTCGTCAAGAAACATCGGGGCGACCTGCGGGTGGAGTCGGCGCCCGGCGACACCCGGTTCGTCGTGCTGTTGCCGCTGGAGCCGCCCGCCACCGACCCGGCCACCGCGGACCTCGACGACGATGAGGATTCGGCCGCCGCGGAATAGCGTTCGCGGGGCGCAGGTTGGGAACACCATGACCGATGCAGCGAGCAAGCCCGATCTCGGCCGGTTCGGATCTTTCGGACGCGGCGTCACACCCGAGCAGGCCCGCGACATCGAGGCGCTGGGCTACGGCGCCGTCTGGGTCGGTGGCTCACCACCCGCCGAGCTGGCCTGGGTCGAGCCCCTCTTGGAGGCGACGACGACGTTGCAGGTGGCCACCGGCATCGTCAACATCTGGACCGCGGCCGCCGGGCCGGTCGCCGAATCGTTTCACCGCATCGACAAGGCCTACCCGGGCCGGTTCCTGCTGGGCATCGGCGTCGGCCACCCCGAGGCGCACACCGAGTACCGCAAGCCCTACGACGCGCTGGCCGACTACCTGCGGCAGCTCGACGACTACGGCGTGCCCGCCCACCGCCGGGTGGTGGCGGCGCTGGGCCCCCGCGTCCTCAAGCTGTCCGCGGAACGCTCGGCCGGGGCGCACCCCTACCTGACCACCCCCGGGCACACAGCGCGGGCCCGCGAGCTCATCGGGCCGTCGGCCTTTCTGGCTCCCGAACACAAGGTGGTGCTGACCACCGACGCCGAGAAGGCCCGGGCGATCGGCCGCAAGGCGCTCGACATCTATTTCAACCTCGCCAACTATCGAAACAACTGGAAGCGGCTGGGTTTCACCGAGGAGGACGTCACCCGCCCGGGCAGCGACCGCCTGGTGGACGCGGTGGTGGCCTATGGCACCGTGGACCAGATCGCGGCGCGACTCACCGAGCACCTCGACGCCGGCGCCGATCACGTCCCCGTGCAGGTGTTGACCAAAAATGAAAACCTGGTCTCGGCACTGGCCGAACTGGCGGGGCCACTGGGATTGACGCAGTCCTGACACCAACTCGCCAGGGGGAACGCAGATGACCGAGGGAGTTTCACTCAAGCCCGAGCTGGGCCGGTTCGGCGTGTGGCTGCCCACGCGTTCCATCTCCCCCGAGCTTGCGGCGGGCATCGAATCGCTGGGCTACGGCGCCGCGTGGATCGGTGGATCGCCGAGCGCCGACCTGTCCTGGGCCGACGAGGCCCTGGCGCGGACCTCGTCGCTGCAGCTGGCCACCGGCATCGTCAACATCTGGACCGCACCCGCCCCGGCCGTCGCCGAGTCCTTCCAACGGATCGAATCCGGCCATCCGGGAAGGTTTTTGCTGGGCCTCGGGGTGGGCCATCCCGAGCACACCGCGCAGTACGTGAAGCCGCACGACGCCCTGGTCTCCTACCTCGACGAACTCGACGCGGCCCTGGTGCCGACGAGCCGTCGGGTGCTCGCGGCGCTGGGGCCGCGGGTGCTGACACTCGCAGCGCAGCGCAGCGCCGGGGCGCACCCGTACCTGACCACACCGGAGCACACCGCGAAGGCACGCGAATTGCTGGGCGGGGCAGTATTTTTAGCGCCCGAACACAAGGTGGTACTCACCACGCCGGACAACAAGGGGGCCGAGCAGGCCCGCGCGATCGGTCGTCAGACGGTCGACTTCTACCTCGGCCTGAGCAATTACGTGAACAACTGGTTGCGGCTGGGATTCACCGAAGCCGACGTGCGCAGGCCCGGCAGCGACAGGCTGATCGACGCGGTGGTGGCCCACGGCACCCCGGACGACGTCGCGAGCCGGCTGGCGCAGCACCTGCAGGCCGGCGCCGACCACGTGGCGATCCAGGTGCTGGGCTGCGGCGACGACAAAGCGCTGCTGGCCGCGCTCGCCGAGTTGGCCGGACCGTTGGGGCTCACCCGCGCGGGCTGACCGATCGGCTCGGTTAGGGTTTTGGGCATGCGGTTACTGGTCACCGGCGGCGCTGGATTCATCGGCGCCAACTTCGTGCACAGCACCGTCCGCGAACACCCCGAGGATTCCGTGACCGTGCTCGACGCCATGACCTATGCGGGCCGGCGCGAGTCACTGGCCGGCGTCGAGGACGCCGTCGAGCTGGTGGTCGGTGACATCACCGACGCCGGGCTGGTGTCGCGGCTGGTCGCCGAGTCCGACGCCGTGGTGCACTTCGCCGCGGAGAGTCACGTGGACAACGCCCTGGAGGGCCCCACGCCGTTCGTGCACACCAACGTCGTCGGCACCTTCACCATCCTCGAGGCGGTGCGACGTTACGGTGTACGGCTGCATCACATCTCGACCGACGAGGTCTACGGCGACCTGGAGCTCGATGACCCGCAGCGGTTCACCGAGGCGACGCCCTACAACCCGTCCAGCCCGTACTCGGCGACCAAAGCCGCCGCCGACATGCTGGTGCGCGCCTGGGTGCGCTCGTATGGGGTGCGCGCGACGATCTCGAACTGCTCCAACAATTATGGGCCGTACCAGCACGTCGAGAAGTTCATCCCGCGCCAGATCACCAATGTGCTCACCGGCCGGCGGCCCAAGCTGTACGGCGCTGGCGCCAACGTCCGCGACTGGATACACGTCGACGACCACAACAGCGCGGTCCGACGGATCCTCGACAAGGGCGAGCTCGGGCGCACCTACCTGATCGGCTCCGACGGAGAGCGTGACAACCTGACCGTGCTGCGCACGCTGCTACAGATGATGGGCCGCGATCCCGACGACTTCGACCACGTCACCGACCGTGCCGGCCACGATTTACGCTACGCCATCGACCCCTCGGCGTTGTGTGACGAACTGTGTTGGGCGCCAAAGCATACCGACTTTCAGGAGGGCCTGCGTGGGACTATCGACTGGTACCGTGCGAACGAATCGTGGTGGCGTCCGTTGAAAGACGCCGCGGAGGCCCGCTATGAAGGGCGCGGGCAGTAGCGTGCGGGTCCGCGAATTGCGCATTCCCGGCGCCTGGGAGATCACCCCCGACATTCATGGTGACTCGCGTGGCCTGTTCTTCGAGTGGATCAGCGACAGGGGATTCCGCTCCTTCGCCGGCCACACGCCGGACATCCGGCAGGCCAATTGCTCGGTGTCATCGGCCGGTGTGCTGCGCGGACTGCACTTCGCCCAGGTGCCGCCGAGTCAGGCCAAGTATGTGACCTGCGTTCGCGGTGCGGTGTTCGACGTCGTGGTCGACATCCGGGAGGGCTCGCCAACCTTCGGGCAGTGGGATTCGGTGCTGCTCGACGATTCCGATCGCCGCACGATCTACATCTCCGAAGGCCTCGGGCACGGCTTCCTTGCGCTGCAGGATAATTCGACGGTGATGTATCTGTGCTCGGCGGAATACAACCCACAGCGCGAGCACGCCATTCTCGCGACCGATCCGTCGCTGGCCATCGACTGGCCGCCGGTGAATGGCGCGGCGCCCACCTTGTCCGACCGCGACGCTGCGGCACCCAGCTTCGCAGAGGTGCGCGCCGCCGGCCTGCTGCCCACCTGGGAAGAGACGAAGGCGTTCATCGAAAAGCGCGGTCAGCCCGCGTAACCGTCAGGGCGCCTGCCCACAAAGCCACCGTGAGCACCTCGGCTCCCACGCTGACGGCCGCGTACGGTGCCGGATCCCAGCCTCTTTCGGCGAAGCCGGAAAGACCGACGGTGCGCGACAGCACGAACGCGACCAGAGAACCGGCCGCCACCGTGGCACCGGCCCAGCGCAGCCACGCGGGACCACCGACCAGGATCAGTCCTGCGATCGCGAACGAAAGGCTGGCCTGGACCATGAATGCCGCGCCGATAGTCGGAATGTGCCGATAACCATGCACATAGAGGTAGGCGTGGCCGGCGGCGGCGATGGTCAGCGACGCGGCGAAGCCGACGCGAACCAGGATGCTCGTCACACTCATTGCAGCGCAGTCTCCTTCAGGGCCAGAGCGCCCTCTCCTGGGGTGTAGCTGACCTCACGGATGCTCAGCGCGTCGCGCAGCCTGCCGGGCGACAGTGTGACGGGCTTGGGTGCGGGCCCATCACCCGGTCGCGGCAGCGGGTAAGCGGTGGTGGTACCGCTGTAGAACGTGACCTTGTCCTCCGTTTTGGAGAACAGCTGGTGGACATGGCCGTTCAGGCACGTGACTGAGGAGAAGCGGCGTAGGTAGCTCAGTGCCCGGGTGGCGTCGTCGGTGCCCCAGCCCCATTGCGGGTACATCGCGAACAACGGTATGTGACTGAATACGACGATGGGGGTATCGCTGGACAGGCGCGCGACGTCCTTCTTGACGAACTCCAACTGATCGGTACCGAGGTGGCCGAGTTTGCGCAGATTCAGCGTGTTGACCAACGCGATCAGGTGCACCCCGGCGATGTCGAGGCTGTACCAACCGTCGCCAACGGAGCCGGCGCCGAATGTGTTTCGGTACTTCTGACCCGCGTCATCGATCGAGTCGTGCTCCCCCGGCACAGTGAACACGTGTGGCGTGCTGAGGCCACTCATCATCTGCCGCACCTGGTCGAACTGCTCCGGACTGGACAAGTGGGTCAGGTCGCCGGTGTGGATGACGAAATCCGGCGTGTAACCGAGGCTGTTGACTCGATCGATTGCGCGACTGAACGTCGTGGTGACGTCCGGGTTGGCCGTCCCGGTGAAACCGAGGTGACTGTCGCTGATTTGGGCGAATCGCAGGGTCGGCGCGGCGTGTGTACGCGCGGCCGTCGCGTCGCCGGCGACATGCGAGATGACCTCGCCGCCGGCCACGGCGAACCCGACCGCCGCTCCGAACCATGCCGAGTGCCGGATGAGCTGGCGGCGGTTCATGGGCTGGCCGGCGCCCGTCATCCGGTCACCACCACGGTGCCGCGCATCATCGGGTGAATCGAGCAGACATAGTCGAAAGTCCCTACGGTGGAGAACGTGTGGCTGAACGTCGCCCCTGTCCCCATACCGGGTGAGCGGAACGAGCCGTCACCTGCGGCCACCGTATGAGGTTCTTCGTCGCGATTGGTCCACGTCACGGTGGTACCGGCGGGCACGGTCAAGGTCACCGGCGCGAACGCGAAGCCGTCGATGCTGACCTGGTCGCCGCGCACCGGAGCCGCCGGTGCGGTGACCGACATCGTGGTGGTGGGCGCGGGGGTGGTCGCCACCGGCCGCGGCTGGGAGCAACCGGTCAACAGCAACATACCCACAGCCGCCGCGAACGCCAAAAGTCTTCGTAGCATGGGGATATCCATGCCCAGAGATAGGACAGTGGGTTACATCGCTCAGGCCGGCCGCTCGGGGCGCGGTGGGGCGAATACCTCGATGACCCCGTTGACCTCGCGAACCATCAATGCGGGCAATGGCTTTGGCGATATCGGCAACTGATGGGTGAGCACCTGCCCGCTGGGTGAGAACGACGTGGTGTGGCAGGGACAGCGCAGCGTGTCATCGGGGGCGTCGAACCACAGCTTGCAGCCCTGATGCGTGCACACCCCTGACACCGCCTGGATTTGGCCGTCAACCCGGCGGACGAATCCGGTCACCGAGCCGAGGTCGAAGGCATGCATGACGCCGTCGGGCACGTCTGAGCCGGCGGCGATGCGCTGCCAGCTGCCCTCATTGGGCGTGAGTTGGCCGGCGGCAACCTCCGGAGCGCGGCCGTCGCCGGATTGACGCGCGATCAGCGCGCGATCGACGGACACCGCGGCGATTCCCGCCGTGGCGGCCGCCGACGTGCCGACGATGACCTGGCGGCGCGTGCTGCCCCGCCTCGACGCCGGTTCCGACGGCGCGCCGGACATTTGCCCGGCGATACGCCGGCGCAAATCGGTGACGAATTCCTGGCGCGGCGCATCACCACCGTCGCGAGCCGCGCGCAACTCGATGGCCGTGCGGAGCTGCGCGGCCTCGAAGTCGTCGGGTGCGAACGGCCTGGGGCGGCGCCCCCGCTGCAGATCGTCGACGTAACGTCGCAGCCCTCGCGCATTCATGGCTGCCCCCCATCGTTGACCTGTGCCGCCAGCCGCAGGGCGCGGTGCTGGAGCACTTTGGCGTTGGCCACACTGATCCCGAGTTCCGCGGCCGACTCCCTGATCGAATTGCCCCGCAGGAAGCGCGATTCCAAAATCCGGCGGTAGTGGTCCGGCAGGTGGCCAAGAACCCGGGTTACACGCTTACACCGGTCAGCGCGCCGCGAGTGCGGCCTCGGCGGCCATCAGCTGCTCGAGCTTGGTGGCGGTGGCGGAGAATGCGGATTTGGCGATGCTCAGAACTCGATCGCGCACCCGGGGGTTCGCCGAGCCCGACGGCAGCAGGTGCCCGATCAAGTGCCCGAACAGATCCAGCCGGGCCCCGGCCAACCACGACATCAGTTCCGGGTCGTCGAACCAGCGCAGCTGGTTGCTGTAGTCGGCCCGCGCCAGCCGCAACCAGTCGAGGTCGCTGTCCGGATGCGGCAGGGGCACACAGAGTTCGTTTTTGCCGGCGTCATCACAGTACGCGGCTTCGACGTGGGCGATCAGCGCAGCGCTGAAGATCTGTTGGCATCCGCGCACGCTTTGCAGCGTGATCCTCCCGGTATCGAAAATGGGTGTAGCGGGCCGCTTTTCGGCGCCGTCGGCGGTGCAGTCGATGAACAGCTCGTCGCCGCCGACGGCCACGGTGCCGCCGTCGAGGACCATCTTGTCCGCCTCGATGGCCAACAGGTGACCCAGGCGCACCACGTCGGTGATGCGGCGCAGCTGCTCGAGTTCGAGCCGGGTGATGGTCGCGCAGCGGTACATGGTGGGCCGGACCGCCGGATCCATGCGCAACAACACGCCGGCATCCTCGAGACGCGCGAACAGATCGTGCACCGAAGCCGCGTTGTCGATCGCGCGCAGTTGTGCGGTGAAGCTGGCCTTGAGCTTGTCGGCGAACAACGTGCCGGGCTGCATCGTCTCGCGGTCCAGCAGCCAGGAGTCGCGGGGCATGATCCAGGTCAGCCGATCCGGCCCGACGCCGTGGCTCAGCAGCCACAGGCAGGTGTCGATACCGGTTTTACCGGCGCCGACGACGACGTAGCGCTGATGTGCGGCGAGCCGGGGTAGGTCGTTCGGCGGCACGCACCCGATGCCGTCGGCGACCCCGTACGGTGGGCGGCGCATGGCCGGAACGGTGACCCGCATGTAGGTGGCGTCGACGACGCGGCGCGTCACGCGGACGGTGTGGTCGGCGCCGGCCAGCGTGCGAAACCGGCCTTCACCACGGTATCGGCCGCGGTATTCGCTCATCGGGAAGAAGCTGACCCGGCCTGTCGGCAGCCACTCCCGGCGCATGATGCGCTCGTAGTACGCGCAGATCTCGCCGGCGGTCGCCAATTCGTAAAGGCCCTGGTTCCAACCGACTTGGTCGATGGTGTCGCTGCCCAGCCGTGCCGAATTGACGCCGTAGAACGCTGAGGGCTGATGCAGCCGCACGAACGGGTAGGCCATGGTCCAGTGCCCACCGGGGGCGTCGTGGCGGTCCACCATCACCACGCGGGCCTCCGTTTCGGAGACCAGCGTGTCGACGAACGCCATACCCATGGCGCCCGCGCCGACTACCAGATAGTCGGCCTCGATGGTGTGCATACAGCTGTCAGGCTAGCCGCCGCCCGCCTTGCCAATGTTCGAACCGGGTTACTAGGATATGCAAGTATCCACTCAAGCCCGTCCACACACCCGAGGGCCCCATGACCACAGAGATCCCGCACTTCATCGATGGGCAGCGCACCGCCGGCCAGTCCGGCCGCAGCGCTGACGTCTTCGACCCCAGCACCGGCCGGGTTCAGGCCACGGTGCCGATGGCCGGCCAGGCCGACATCGACGCCGCGGTGGCGTCGGCAATCGAGGCCCAAAAGGGTTGGGCCGCAACCAATCCACAGCGGCGCGCTCGAGTGATGATGCGCTTCGTCGAGCTGGTCAACAAGCACAATGACGAGCTGGCCGAGCTGCTGTCGCGCGAGCACGGCAAGACGGTGGCCGACGCGAAGGGGGACATCCAGCGCGGGATCGAGGTCATCGAGTTCTGCATCGGCATCCCCCACCTGCTCAAGGGCGAATACAGCGAAGGCGCCGGACCCGGCATCGACGTCTACTCGCTGCGCCAGCCGCTGGGCGTGGTCGCCGGGATCACCCCGTTCAACTTCCCGGCGATGATCCCGCTGTGGAAGGCCGGTCCGGCGCTGGCCTGCGGCAACGCCTTTGTGCTCAAGCCCAGCGAGCGTGACCCGTCGGTGCCGGTGCGGCTGGCCGAGCTCTTTCTGGAGGCGGGTCTGCCGCCCGGGGTGTTCCAGGTGGTGCACGGCGACAAGGAAGCCGTCGACGCCATTTTGAACCACCCCGACATCGCGGCGGTCGGGTTCGTCGGCAGCTCGGATATCGCCCAGTACATCTACGCCGGGGCCGCGGCCACCGGAAAGCGCTCACAGTGCTTCGGCGGGGCCAAGAACCACATGATCGTGATGCCCGACGCCGATCTGGATCAGGCCGTCGACGCCCTGATCGGCGCCGGGTACGGCAGCGCCGGTGAGCGCTGCATGGCGATCAGCGTCGCGGTCCCCGTCGGCGACAAGACCGCCGACCGGTTGCGCGCCCGGCTCATCGAGCGGATCAACAACCTGCGCGTGGGCCACAGCCTGGACCCCAAGGCCGACTACGGCCCGCTGGTGACCGAGGCCGCCGTGGCACGGGTGCGCGACTACATCGCCCAGGGCGTGGACGCGGGAGCCGAACTGGTCATCGACGGTCGCGAACGGGCCAGCGACGACCTGACTTTCGGTGACGCCAACCTCGAAGGCGGATTCTTCATTGGGCCGACCCTGTTCGACCATGTCACCCCGGACATGTCGATCTACACCGACGAGATCTTCGGTCCCGTGCTGTGCATCGTAAGAGCCACAAACTACGAAGAAGCGCTGGCGCTTCCTTCTCAGCACGAGTACGGCAACGGCGTGGCGGTGTTCACCCGCGACGGGGATGCGGCCCGCGACTTCGTCGCCCGCGTGCAGGTCGGCATGGTCGGCGTCAACGTGCCGATTCCGGTGCCGGTGGCCTACCACACGTTCGGCGGCTGGAAGCGTTCCGGTTTCGGCGACCTCAACCAGCACGGCCCCTCGTCGATCATCTTCTACACCAAGACCAAGACGGTGACATCGCGGTGGCCGTCCGGCATCAAGGATGGCGCCGAATTCGTCATCCCCACCATGGATTAGGGTCGAGGACCCCGATGGCTTCCTTTACCCTCAACGACGACGAGCGGGTGATCACCGAGACGGCCGCCGCGTTCGCCGCCAAGCGCCTCGCCCCGCACGCCCTGGAATGGGATGCGGCCAAACATTTCCCGGTCGACGTGCTGCGCGAGTCCGCCGAACTCGGCATGGCCGCGATCTACTGCCGCGAGGATGTCGGCGGCAGCGGACTGCGCCGCCTGGACGGGGTCCGCATCTTCGAGCAGTTGGCCATCGCCGACCCCACCACAGCCGCGTTTTTGTCGATTCACAACATGTGCGCGTGGATGATCGACACCTTCGGCACCGCCGAGCAGCGCAAGGACTGGGTCCCGCGGCTGGCGTCGATGGATGTCGTCGCCAGCTACTGCCTCACCGAACCCGGTGCCGGCTCGGACGCCGGTGCACTGAGCACCCGTGCCGTCAGGCAGGGCGACGACTACGTGCTCGACGGCGTCAAGCAGTTCATCTCCGGCGCCGGCGCCTCGGACGTCTACGTGGTGATGGCAAGGACAGGCAGCGAGGGGCCGCGTGGCATATCGGCCTTCGTCATCGAAAAGGGCACTGCGGGACTGAGTTTCGGCTCGCCTGAGGAGAAGATGGGCTGGCACGCGCAACCCACCGCGCAGGTGATCCTGGAGAGCGTCCGGGTGCCGGCCGACGCGATGCTGGGCGGCGCCGATGGCGCGGGCGCCGGATTCGGCATCGCGATGAACGGGCTCAACGGCGGTCGGCTCAATATCGCCGCGTGCTCACTCGGCGGCGCCCAGGCCGCCGCGGACAAGGCCGGGGTGTACGTTCGCGATCGGCAGGCGTTCGGGTCGTCCCTGCTCGACGAGCCGACCATCCGGTTCACCCTGGCCGACATGGCCACCGGGCTCGAGACTTCGCGAATGATGTTGTGGCGGGCCGCCAATGCGTTGGACGCCGGCGACCCCGACAAGGTCGAGTTGTGCGCGATGGCCAAGCGCTACGTCACCGATACCTGCTTCGAGGTCGCCGACAAAGCCCTGCAGCTGCACGGCGGTTACGGCTACCTGCGCGAGTATGGTCTGGAGAAGATCGTGCGCGACCTGCGGGTGCATCGAATCCTGGAAGGGACCAACGAAATCATGCGGGTGGTCATCGGTCGGGCCGAAGCAGCACGGGTCCGGGCAACCGCATAGAAAGGTCTTGGAGATGACCGAGCACCTGACGGTGGCCTTCCTGGGTCTGGGCCACATGGGCGGGCCCATGGCGACGAATCTCGTTGCGGCCAAACACGCGGTGCGCGGATTCGATCCCGTGCCGGCGGCGCTGTCCGCGGCGGCCGGGGCAGGCGTCACCGGATTCGACAGCGCCACCGACGCGGTGGCCGGGTCGGACGTGGTCATCACCATGCTGCCCAACGGGGAGCTGGTCAAACGCTGCTATGCCGAGACCCTGCCCGCAGCGCGGCCCGGCACGCTGTTCATCGACAGCTCCACGATCTCGGTCAACGATGCCCGCGAGGTACATGCGCTGGCCGAATCGCACGGCGTCGCGCAGCTGGACGCGCCCGTGTCGGGTGGGGTGAAGGGTGCCGTCGCCGGGACGCTGGCGTTCATGGTGGGCGGTGACGCGGATGCCCTGCAGCGGGCGCGGCCGGTGCTGGAACCCATGGCGGGCAAGATCATTCACTGCGGTGCGGCCGGAGCCGGGCAGGCCGCGAAGGTGTGCAACAACATGGTGCTGGCGGTGCAGCAGATCGCGATCGGCGAGGCATTCATCCTCGCCGAGCGGCTCGGGTTGTCCGCCCAGTCGCTCTTCGACGTCATCACCGGGGCGACCGGAAACTGCTGGGCCGTACATACCAATTGCCCTGTACCGGGCCCGGTCCCGACATCGCCGGCCAACAACGACTTCAAGCCTGGCTTTGCCACCGCGCTGATGAACAAGGACCTGGGCCTGGCGATGGATGCGGTGTCCGCCAGCGGATCGGCGGCGCCGCTGGGTACACATGCCGCCCAGATCTACGCGGAATTCGCTGCCGGCCACGCCGACAAGGACTTCAGCGCAGTCATCGAGATGCTGCGCAGCAGCTGACCCGCGCCCGGGTCAGAAGTCACCGGCGTTGCGCCGCAACGTCTCGATGGATGATGCCAGGCTGCGCGATTCGGTGTCGGTCATCCCGATGTCGGCGAACACCTGCTTGTTGAGAGTGGCGGTGGCGTCCTCGACAGTGGAGCGGCCCAGGTCGGTGATCCGCACCAGCGTGGTGCGCCCGTCGGTGGGGTGCGGCACCCGGTGCACCAGGCCGTCGGCCTCCAGCCGTCGGATCGCGTGGGTCACGCTGGTGACGTGGACCTGCAGCCGGTCGGAGGCCTTGGTGATGGGCAGCGCCCCGGTCCGGCTGAACGCCAGCAGCCGCAGCAATTCGTACCGCGAGAAACTCAGATCGTAGGGACGCAGCGCCGTCTCGACGCGGGCCAGCAGGATCTGGTGCGCACGCATCACCGAGGTCACCGCCACCATGCCCGGCGCCACATCGCCCCACCCGGCACGTTCCCAATTGACGCGCGCCGCTGCGATCGGATCACGCTTCTCCGGTCGTGAGTCAGCCACGCCCCTTCTTACCGCACTTGGCGCCCGGGCGTGGCCTTTCCCAACGCCGACAGCACCGCCGTCGTCGATGCGCGACTGCCCACGGTGACGCGCGCGCCACCGTCCGCGTAATACCGCACGCGCGGTCCGCTGTCACCGAAAACCTCACGCCACGGCCGATACTGCCTTCCGTCGGCGGGCAGATAGATGAAATTGGCATGCGCGTCGGTCGTGTATATCCCCATCGCACTTAGGCGCATCCGCAGATAGCGCCGTTCCGCGGTGATCAACCGGATCCGTCGCAGCAGTTCGTCTTCCGCGTCATAGGACGCCGTGACGGCGACCAAGCTGGTGATCGCGATGCCGAACGGCAGCTGCTGGGACCACAGCGTCCGGGCCAGCTCGCCAGAGGCCACCGCGTAACCGATTCGCAGCCCCGCCAGACCGTAGGCCTTGGAGAAGGTCCGCACCACTACCACATTCGGAAAGCGCGCGACCAATGACGCTGCGTCCAAACGGTGCTCAGGTGTGGTGAACTCGATATAGGCCTCGTCGAGCAACACGACGGTGTCGCGCGGCACCCGGCGCAGAAACCGGAGGACAGCGCCCGTGGGCTCCAGCGTGCCGGTCGGGTTGTGTGGCCGGCATATCACCACCACGCGCGCCTGGGCGGCAGCATCGGCCAGTGCGTCGAGATCGTTGCGGCCGCAGTCGTCCAACGGGACGAGCGAGGGATTCAGGCGTGCCATTTGCGTGATGATCGGATAACCGTCGAACGTCGGCGAGGCCATCGCCACCGTGTCACCTGGCCCGGTCAGCGCCTGCAGGGCTTGCAACACAACTCCCGTCGCCCCGGCACCCAGCACCACCTGGTCGGCGGCCACACCGATATGCCCGGCGATCACGCGGCGCAACCGCTCCGGCAAGAACTCCGGGTACCGGTTCGCCGCGCAGACAGAACGAATCAGCGCCGAACGTACCGTCGGCAGCGGCGGAAATGGATTCTCGTTGAGCGACAACGCAAACGGGTCAACCGCGTTGGGCACCGCATCGCAGGTCTCGCCGGCCATCGGGCCCGGAACGGGTTGCATCACCCTCTCCCGCCCCAGCGCACCGCGGCGGCGCCGGCGAAGTCTCCGGCGTGCGCGAACGCCGCCATCATGACGACTTGCCCGGCCTTGAGCTGGCCGTCGGATACTGCGCGGTCCAGATTGATCGGAATCCCGGCACCGAAGAGGTTGCCGCACTCGTCGAAGGTGTCACGATGGCGTTCCGGTGGCAGCTCGAGCGCGTCACGCCAATTGCGTAGGAAAGCCCGGTTCGGCTGGTTGGTCACCAGCAAGTCGATATCCTTGGCGGGCAATCTGATTCGGTCGCAGACCGCCAGCGCCACCTCGGGGACCTGCCGGTTGCCGCGGGCCAGCACCTTGGTGATCTTGCTTTCGGTGAAACCGATGCTGCCCTCGCCGCGGCCCGCCTGCCACCACTTACGCGGCGGGTCGTAGGAAAGTGTCATTTCACCTGCATATTCGCCGTAGGTCCGGCACTCGACATCCAGGATGGGTGATTGTTCGCTCACCGTGACCAGGGCCACCGCGGCGCCGTCACCGGGGACCGCCGACTGCGCCTTGCGGCGAATCGTTGGCTGGTCGAAGAATTGGCCGGCCGCGTTTTGCGCGATGGCGATGAGCGCGGTGTGTCCGTCACCCGCTGCCAGCAGTTTACGGGCCACGTTGAGCGCCAACACAAATGCGGCGCAGCCGCCGTTATTCAGGTCCAGCACCCAGGACGGCCGCATGCCCAGCCGATGCGCAATGCCACCGCCTTGGCCGTAGAACGCCATGTCTGGTATCTGGGTGTGGGTGATGAGCACGTCGGCACCCTCGATGACGTCATGGCCATGTCGCTCGATCAGGCCTTGGGCCGCGCGTTCGATCATGTCGATGGAACTTTCGTCCGCGGCGACGTGATGGCGGAACTTCGGGGCCCGGAACATCACGTTGTCGCGCAGATCGTCTGATTCGGCGAATTGCGCATAGTAGTCCGCGGGGACCGGTTCGCCCGGCAGGTACGTCGCGACGTCGATCAGGCTGACGGTTGGGTTTCCCATGGTGTGCTCACCTCATCCATACCGGCGTCACCGGCAAACCGTTGCGGTGGCGGTACTCGGCGATCGCCTTGAGGTTGTTCATCTCGAGCTGATGACCCGCGCCGAACATGTCCCAGAAGTCACCGACCCATACCGGGCGCTGCGCCGGCGCCGTCTCCGGATACGGGTTGTGGTCATAGAACGGGTGGTGGCAGTTGGTCCACAACACAACCGATCCCGGCTTGTCGAGAACGCTCTGGGCGTCGACGACGCGCATCAGGTAGATCATCCACAGGTGCCTGCCCTGATCCCAGGCGCAGTGGTAATCGACGGTCCGCGCCTGCGCGTTCGCGACGGTGCGGGTGTAGATCTCGGTTTCCGACCCGAGCCGGTCGTAGGCCAGCCATAACCCGGGTTCATCCGTGGGGGTGAACCCGCGGAGACTGTACGTCCACTCCTCCAGGCTGCGGGTGTCGGCCATGTACTCGTACAACTCGTCGGGTGGGCAGTCGACGTAATCGTTGACGGTGCAGTACTGCCCGAAGACCTGATCGTGCGGGTACACCGACCGCATCATGTCCATGATGATCGGTGTGGCCTTCTCCCTGGGGCTGGTTTCGATGCGGGTGACCCCGTCGATGAGGTCGGGGATATCCTCAAGCGCTGGCAGCGACATTGCCGTTGTTCTCCTTATCAAATGAATTCTGTTCCACAGCAGTATTTTTCGAAGTAGATGTGGTGAGAAACGGCGCGAAGGGCGGGATCTCGTCAGCGGCGCACTCGACACTGACCACCGACGGGCCGTCGAGGCCGAGAGCGGTGCCCATCGCCGCGGCGAAGCCATCGACGTCGTCGACGTCGACCGATGTCAGGCTCGGGAACATCGCGGCCAGACCGGCACCAAGCCGGCTGGGGCGAAATCGGTTGTAGCTGTATAAGTCGTTGTAGAACAACTGCTCTCGGGTCACGCACATGGCGTGCGCGTTGTTGTTGAACAGCACGAACGTCACCGGTAGCCGGTACTGCAGGGCGGTGTGCACCTCCATGCCGTGCATGAAGAACGCTCCGTCGCCGGCAATCACCACGGTGCGGCCGCCGGGCCGGCCACTGTTGGCCCTCCCGAACGACATTCCGATCCCGGCGCCGAAGCTGTAGCCCATACCGCCCATCCCGAGCGCGACGACGAACCTGCCGCCGCGGCGCGCCGGAAGATAATGGATCGCCGCGGCCCCGGTGTTCCCGGCGTCCACCACGATGTCGGTCCCGTCGGGCAGCACACCGTCCAGCACCGTCATCGCGTCGCGGTACCGCAGACCCGGTCCGGAACAGGGCGGCGGCGTCATCTCGGTGGGCCGATCCGTGCCGGCGACGTGCGGACCGGTCGGGTGCGCACGGCCACGAAGCGCGTGGCTCAGCAGCCGCAGCGAACGGCGCAGGTCGTCGGAATGCACGTGCGTGCAGTCCAGATACGGCGGCGCCGCCCCAATGGAAAGCGTCCGTACCGCGGCCAGCGCGTCGTCCAGACCGCCGCGTGCGGTCACCGCGAGCCGGGTGCCGACGATCAGGCACACCGCGCCGGCGGCCAGTTCCTCGGCGACATTGCGGTGGCCCATCACACCGGTCACCCCCAGCAATGACGTCGAGCCGAGCCCCGGCGCGCCGGCGACATCCTTCGCGTCCGGCACGGTGGCGACCCCGGCGTGCAGCAGCGCCCGGAGCTCTTCGAGCTCGGCGCGGGCGTCGTCACGGGCCACCTGCTCACCGGCGATGATCGTGACCGGGCCCCGTGCATGGCGCAGTTCGTGGACGATCGGATGCGGGTTGTCGATCCGCGCCCTCACTCCATCTGCGTCGTAACCGTCATCCCCGACATCAATGTGTTTCTGCTGAATGTCCTTGGGCAGCAACAGCACCGCCGGCCCACCGCGCTGCGCCGCCGCGATGGCCCGAGGCAGTACCGAAACGATGTCGGCCGGCCGGCGCAGACGCTCGCAGAACACCGATACCGTCGAGAAGAGTGCCTTTGCGTTCAGCGATCCGTTTGCGCCACTGGTGTCCTGGAAGCTGCCCTGTCCGTCCATCGTGCTGGCGGGCTGGCCGACCAACGCCAGCACCGGAACCCGGCTCGCGAGCGACTCGCCCAAGCCTGCGACCAGGTTCAGCGCGCCCCCGCCCGAGGTCGCGGCGACCACACCCAGGCCGGCCCCGCTTCTGCTGTACCCGTCGGCCATGGTTGCCGCGGAGAACTCGTGCTTGGCCAGCACCGCGTTGATATGCGGGTGAAAATGCGCCGCGTCGTAGACGTCCTCGATGTTGGCGCCGTCCACCCCGAAGACGTGATCGACTCCGATTTCCGCTAGGCGCCCGACGATATGGTCGACCACCCGGTGACTGCCTGGCATCCGCTGACGTTCTCCTGACGCCGCAAAGGGCCCCGATTTGCTCTTGTCGCGAAGAACGAGGTGGGGGTCCGGTCGGTTCATTGCCCTCTACGAAGCCTCGATGAAGGCCTCTATGAGCCGTCGGTGAACCGTTTAGCCGTCACCATCGTGGTGCCTAGATGACCATCGAACTACGCAACGTGGTCCGCGAGTACACGGTCGGCGGTCAATCGGTGCGGGCACTCGACGAGGTCAGCCTGCAGCTGGCGCACGGGCAGTTCGTGTCGGTCGTCGGCCCCTCCGGCGCGGGTAAAAGCACGCTGCTGCACCTACTCGGCGCTCTGGATTCCCCTGATTCCGGGTCGATCACCTTCGACGGCGAAGATATCGCCCGCCTCAGCGATGAACAACAGTCGCGGTTCCGCCATCACCGGGTCGGTTTCATTTTTCAGTTCTTCAACCTGCTGCCGACGCTGTCGGCGTGGGAGAACGTGGCGATCCCCAAACTGCTTGACGGTGTCCGGCTGGGCAGGGCCAAACCGGATGCTATCCGCCTGCTGAACCGGGTCGGGCTCGGTGACCGGACTCAGCACCGGCCGGCCGAGCTGTCCGGCGGACAGATGCAGCGGGTGGCCGTGGCGCGGGCGTTGATGATGAACCCGCCGCTGATTCTCGCCGACGAGCCGACCGGAAACCTCGACTCCACGACGGGCGCGTCCGTTTTGGCGCTGCTTGCCGAGGTCGCGCACGAGGACGGTCAGGGCCGGATGGTGGTGATGGTGACCCACAACGCCGATGCCGCCGCGGCCACCGATCGGGTGATCACCCTGCAGGACGGTCGGGTCGGTTCGGACGTAGCGGCGGTTCTGAGGTGAAACCGGCCGCCGCGGCGAGCCGGTTACGGGTGTTCAGCCTGCGGGAGCTCGCCACGCATCGCCGGCGTACATTCGCGTCGATCGCCGTAATGGCGGTCTCGGCAACGTATTTGGTTGCGATATTCGCAATCTTCGGGTCGATCACCGGATCGGTCAGCCGGCTGGCCGACGGAATCGCCGGCGTCGCCGCGCTCGAGGTGTCCGGCATTACCGATGCCGGATTCCCCGACTCGATACTGGCCGAGGTGGCTGCGGTCCCAGGCGTCGCCACCGCGGCGCCGATGATCCGGACGTCGGCGTCCACACCGTCGGGACCGGTGCTGCTGCTGGGGGCCGACAAGCGCACCGCCGAATTGGGCGGCGCCCTCAAGGATGCGGTCTCGCGACCACTGGACGCGATGTCCGCGACGCCCGACGGCGTCCAGGTCGGCCCGAACGTCGGCTACACGCGAGGCCAGACGTTCCAGCTGGGCTCGGGATCGGTCACGGTCACCGAGGTGCTTGCGGGCAAACAGTATGCGAGCCTGAACGGCGGCCACTACGTTCTTGCCCCACTTGCGTTGGCGCAGAACGTTGCCGGGCGCCCCGGCCAACTCGACTCGATCCTGATCACCATGAAACCGGGCGCCAACCCGTCCGCCGTGCGCGCCGCGGTCAGCGCCACCGTCACCGGCCGCGCCGTGGTCGCGGACCCGAGTTTCCGGGCGGCCCGGGCCGGCGACGGCGTCAAGCTGATGAACTACATGGCGCTGCTGGGTGCGGCAGTCGCGCTGGTGGTCGGCGCGTTTTTGGTCTACACGACGATGACGATGGCGATCGCCGCGCGCCGGCCCGTCATCTCGATGCTGCGGGCGATAGGCGGCCGGCGCACCACGATCGTGGGCGACATGCTCGCGGAGGCGGCGGTCCTTGGTTTGATCGGTGGGACGATCGGCTCCGGCGTAGGAATTCTGGCCGGGCACATCGCAATTGGACGATTGCCTCCGGCAATGACCCAGGGGCTGGAGGCCCGCATCGAGTACTGGCTGCCCGGCTACGCGATACCACTGGCGCTGGTGGCGACGGCGCTCACCAGCGTGCTGGCGTCGGCGATGGCCGCGCGGCAGGTGTACAAGGTGTCACCGATCGAGGCGCTCGCGCCGGTCGGGGCTTCGGCGGCGGATGCCGTGCCACGCTGGCTCCGAGTTGCCGGCGGGGCGGGCGCGCTCGCGGTGTTCGCGGCGGCGATCCCGGTCTTCGTCGCCCAGCGCGGCACCGTCGCCTTTGTCGCGATGGCCGCCCTGCTGGCCGCCGAGATCGCCGTCGGATTCGCGCTCGGCGTCGCGATCGTGAAAGCCACGGCCGCGACGGCTCGCGTGTTCGGATCGTTCGGGGCGCTCGCGGCCGCGACGATCGAGCGCGCGCCGCGGCGAGTGTGGGCAACCGTGATGACCGTGCTCATCGGCGTCGTCACCACCGTCGTGATCACCGGCACGAACGCCGACATGATCCGCTCGGCCCGTGACATCTTTTCGCCGGTCGCCGACACCGATGTGTGGGTGAGCGCGGATCCGCCCGACAGCTACCCCACCGACGTTCTGCCGCAAGGCCTCAGCGACAAGGTGGCAGCGGTGCCCGGGGTGGCCCACATCGTCGAGGGCGCGTTCGCATTCGCCGTCATCGGCGGCACGCGCGTCCTGCTGGACGGGTTCTCCGCGAGCAGCCACGACGCGCTCTTCCGCGCGCTCGATGACCGGCTACGCGGCGAGGTGCTCGCCGGCCGGGGGGTGGTGCTCACGCAGAACCTGGGCACCACTCTGCACGTCCGGTCGGGTGACCGGCTGCGGCTGCAGACGCCCCGCGGCCCGCGGGAGACGAAAGTGCTCGCCTTGGTGCCGTTCTTCTCGACGGTCATCGGCACCGTCGGTATCGGCCTCGATGACATGCGGACCTGGTTCGATCGCCCGGCCGCGACAACACTTCAGATCAACGCGGCCCCGGGCGTGGATCGGCATCGCCTGTTGGCGGCGGTCCGCGGGCTGGTGTCAGCGCCGAACCATGTCTACGACGGCCGCGAGGCGCTGGCCGGGCTCGAAGCCCCGCTGCATCAGAGCATGTTCATCGCCAACGCCGTGTGGATCATCGTGGTGGCCGTCGCGGCCGTCGCGCTCCTCAACACGCTGACCCTCTCGGTGACCGAACGCCGCCGCGAACTCGGTGTGCTGCGGGCGATGGGAGCCAGCCGCCGGTTCACACTGCAGATGGTCCTGGCCGAAGCGGCCGGAATCGGCGTCGTCGGAGGTATTTTGGGGCTCGCGGTCGGTTTGACCGACCAGTGGCTGTTCAGCCTGGTCAGCGGGGACCTGATGAACTTCCGGGTCGGCTTTCACCTGAGCTCGATGGCGCTGGCCTTCACCCTCGGCGCGCTGGCGATCAGCCTGCTCGGTTCGCTGCCACCCGCACGGCGCGCTGCCCGCCTGAACATCATCGAGGCCGTCAGCGTCGAGTGAGGGTGGCGAATCCCTGCAGATGCGGCTTGCACGGGAAGGGCACCGGCGTGCGTGGGATCCGGTGCAGCGCAGTGGTATCGAATCCGGCCGCCTCGATGGCGTCCAGGGTTCGCCGGTTCGGCTCGCAACCGCCGCTCAACCACGACCACGGCTTTGCGACCAGGTCCTGAAATCGGCCCGTCGCGCCCTCGCCGCGCACATGCTCAAGGACGACCAGCCTGCCTCCGGGTACGAGCACCCGTCGGATCTCGCCGAGAGTGGCGGCCACGTCGTCGACAGAGCACAACACCAGGCCGATGTGCACCGAATCGAAACTGTTGTCCGGAAACGGAATCGACTCACCGGCCCCGTCCACGATCTCGACCGCAACGCCGCGGCGGCGAGCTGACGTCGAGGCCATGCGCCGAAACTTCGCCTCCGGCTCCACGGCCGCGACCGACGTGACCGCGGCGGGCAAGAACATCAGGTCGGTCCCCGGGCCGAGGCCGAGCATCAGCAGCCGGCCCGTCGCGTTGCCGATCGCCGCTCGACGATACCGGTGATAGAAAAGACGGTCGAAAATCGGCTGCCCGAATCGATAGACATACGGAAACAATGGATTACGACGCGTCATCTGGCCTCAGGTCCATTCGGAACGGCGGGTATCGGTCGTCCATCAAGGACACGTACACGGCCACCCGGTAACGCCAGCGTACGATGCCCATCAGCAGATCGCGCATGCCCGGTGGAATCGTTCCGGTGCACAGCAACGACACCGCGGCGATCACGCAGAGAACCTGCAACGGTGCCTCCAGCGACCAGCACAGCAGCACTTGAGGGATCGCCAGCAGCCACTTGACCAGCACGGCCTGATTCCGCAGCCGCTCCGGATAGTCGACCTCGAGATCGCCCGGGTAGTCGGGGCGGGATGCGAACGTGAAGGGCGGGTACCTGTCGGTGCTGTTCATCGGGAACCGGAAGTTCATGACCCGCCACGACCAGCGCAGCGTCCCGACATTGAAATCGAACAACGGTCGCGGATACCTTCCAGTGCACAGGATTACGACGCCTGCGGCGATCGTCGACAGTGGGTACACCAGGTAGAGTCCGATCAATATCGGGTAGTGCGGGACCGCCAGCACGCACCACTTGACCATCCAGAGCCAGCGCGAGGGCGCGTCGTAGTCGCCCCGAACTCTTACGGGGCTGTCTGTGTTGGTCACGGTCCGGCCGGGATCACCGTCGCCCCCGCAAGCTCCCGGCTGATCGCCGCGGACATCCGCCGGTGGCTCGTCCAGCGCAAAAACGTTGTCAGCGCCAAGGACTGCAACCTGTCCGGGATCAGCGCGGCCGGCCGCAACACGAACTCGCCGTGCGAGATCGGCAACGACGCCACTCTCGACACGGCCATCACCTTGCGCCGCCGGGTCTTCTCATACCAGCGCAGTGCGCTCGCGAGCTCGGAACTGCCGCAATCGCTTCCGACGTCCAGCAACGCTTTGCACAACACCATCGTGTCGAGCAGGGCCTGGTTGGTGCCCTGCGCCAGCGTGGGTGGCATGGCGTGGGCCGCATCGCCGAGCAGGGTGACCGGGCCGCGACCCGCACGCGGAATCGGGTGGCGGAAATGCGGAAACGGCGACCGGGTCAGATCGTCGTCGGTCAGCGCGGCGAGCACGCGATCGGCCAACTCGGACCAGCCGGCGAAGTTGGACCGGATCACCTCGATCGGGCATTGCGGCCGGACGAATTCCGGTGACCATGGCAGGTCGAACCACCACTGCACCTCGGAGTCGCCGGCCGGCCATACGCCGAGATTGCCGTGCCCACCGACGATCACGAATGCGACGTCCTTGTCCGGGACATCCGGAAGGCTGACCAGCCCCTGCCAGCTGGACCAACCGGTGTGCTTCGCCTCGGGAGCGCCGACGGTGTCCCGGACCATCGACCGCAGCCCGTCGGCGCCGATCAGCACATCGCCCTCGGCCGAGCTGCCATCGTCGAACTCGACCCGCACCCCGCTGGGTGTGTGGAGCACGGCGATCGCCCGGGAATCGCATCGAATGCGTTCCGTCGGAAAGCCTTCCATCAACCGTTCGAGCAGAACCCGACGCGGAACCATCCGCACGGGTGCGCCCAGCCGGTCCACCATGCCGGTCACGTCGAGGGTTCCGAGCGGGCGACCCGAAGATGTCATCGCCCGCACGGTGGACAGCAGCTGACCGGCCCCGTCCATGTCGACACCCAGCTGCCGCAGCACCGTCTCGCCGTTGGACCAGATCGTCACCGCGCCGCCGGCCGCCCTCACATCAGGCCGCCGCTCGAACACGGTGACGTGATGACCGTCCCGCAACAGCCCCCGGGCGACCGAGATGCCACCCACGCCGGCGCCCACCACCAGCACCCGAAGAGAGCGCCGGTAGCTACTCATGTTGCGCCGGATCCTTAAAGCGAGCGCTGCAGCAGCACCTGGCCGCTGTCGGCGGCGACCACCTGTACGGCGGCAATCTGGTCGACCCGGGTCGAGATGGCACCGGCGGGCGTCGCCGTGTGGCCGGGCACGGCCACCCAGGTCGCCAGCCGGGTCTGGCTGCCGTCGCGCCCCACCACGACCATCGCGAGCGTGTCGTGGTGCGCGTTCAGCGGAGCCAGGCACACACAGCGCAGGTTGATGGCTGTCCCCCAGTGCTGACTGCTGACGGCGACCGACGACGTGAGCAGGCTCGTGCTTACTTGCGCCATCGGCTCCGAGGAGGCAGTCACCTGCTGGGCCGGACCCGAGGACCATCCCTCGAGACCGACGAACACCCCGATGGCGAGCACCGCGGCGGCAGCCGTCGACGCCACCCAGGTCATCACCCGGGTGCGGCGCCGCCGCCAACGAACCTTCGCCAGCAAGGACGGCAACAATTCCGGAGACATCTCCGGGGCCGGACCGCATTCGTCGATCGCGGCCACGTCGTCACGGTCGAGCTGTGACAGCAGGGCCGGCACACCGCTGAGATCGGCGACGGCGGCCCGGCAGGCCGGACAGTGCGCCATGTGCGTCTCGAATTCGCGGCGTTCCGCGGCCGACAAAGAGCCCAACACGTATGCGGCATCCCACATTGTGTAGCGGTCTTCGGGAGGGCCGACATCGTGCACCGGCGTCCTCATTTCATCCATTTCTCTTCACCCCTCAAGCATCCGGAGTCCCTCATCGGGTAACCCCAAGTTCCTGCAGAGTGAGTCGCAACGCCCGCACGGCGTAGTGTAGTCGCGACTTCACTGTTCCCTCGGCGATACCGAGGTCTGCAGCGATTTGTGTGGTCGTCCAGCCGCGGTAGTACGACCGTTCGATCACTGCTCGGTGCTCGGCGGACAACCGGACCATCGCGTCCGCTATCAGCATCCGGTCCAGCGTCGCATTGACCTCATCCGGCGTGGACTGTTCGGGCGCACCCGACACGTCGGTTGAGCCGACGACATTGCGAAACCGCGCGCTGCGGCGGTCGTCGATGATCATGTTGCGGGCCACGGTGAACAACCACGCCCGCGCCGAGCGCTCGGTGTCGCCGACGACCTCGGGGTGCTGCCATGCCCGCAGCAACGTCTCCTGGACCACATCCTCGGCCTGGCTCGCATCGCCCGTCAGGCGCAACGCGTAGCGCCACAGCACCGCGGCGTGTTCGTCGTAGAGCGCCTTCATCAGGGCGGCTTCGGCAGCCCCTGACGCCCTCCCAGTGCCTGCCACACGAGCCACTCGATCACCTCCGACTACTGAAACGAGGCGAGTGGGCGTTTAGTTCAAGGCCCCGACGCGCGGCGCCCGGCTTAGCCGCGCTTGCGATCGGGGCGTGTTCAAGGCTAGCCCGACCGTCAGGCCAGGGTCAGAATCCGCGGCCCGGCATCGGTGACCGCGACGGTGTGCTCCCAGTGTGCCGCGCGCGACCCGTCGGTGGTGGTGACCGTCCACTGGTCGTCGAGCACCACGGTCTTGCCCGTTCCCAGCGTCAGCATGGGTTCGATGGCCAGCACCGAACCGGCGGCCAGCAGGGGGCCGCGTCCCGGCGAGCCCTCGTTGGGCAGGAACGGGTCCATGTGCATCTGGCGGCCGATGCCGTGGCCGCCGTAGCCCTGGACGATCCCGAAGGACCGCGAATGGCGGGCCTCGGCGTCGCGCGTGCCCATCTCGATGGCGTGTGACACGTCGGTCAGCCGGTTGCCGGGAACCATGGCCGCGATCCCGGCCTCCAGCGACTCCCTGGTCGCCTGCGACAGGGCCTCGTCGGCCGCGTCCAGCGTCCCGACGCCGAAGGTGACCGCGGCGTCGCCGTGCCAACCGTCGAGCACCGCGCCGCAGTCGATCGACACCAGGTCGCCGGGCGCCAGAATTTCGGCGGCCGAGGGAATCCCGTGTACCACGCGCTCGTTGACCGACGCACAGATCGACGCGGGGTATCCGTGATAGCCGAGGAACGACGGCACCGCGCCCGCGTCCCGGATCATCGATTCGGCGATCTCGTCCAGGCTCAGCGTCGACACCCCCGAAACCGCGGCCGCGCGGACCGCCTGAAGCGCGGCGGCGACCACCGCGCCCGCCGCGGCCATCGCGTCGAGTTCGCCGGCACTGCGCTGCGGCACCACCTTGCGACTCCGCAGCCGCGCCAGCGGGTTCATTGCTACTTGCCCACCGCCCGCAGCGCCCGGGCGAACACTTCGTCCATGGAGCCGACGGCGTCGACCGTCTTGAGTTGGTCGCTGTAGTAGTCCAGCAGCGGCGCGGTCTCGTCGCGGTAGATCTTCATCCGGTTCAAAATGACCTCGTCGGTGTCGTCGGCGCGGCCGCGGCCCTTCAGCCGCTGCAGCAGCTCGTCTTCGGAGACCCGGAATTCCAGCACCGCGTCGATGTCGGTGCCCCGCCGTCCCAGCATCTCGTGCAGCGCCTTGGCCTGCTCGATCGAGCGCGGGTATCCGTCCAGGATGAAGCCGTTCGCCGCGTCCGCCTCGTTCAGCCGGTCGTCGACGAGCTGGTTGGTCAGCTCGGACGGCACCAGGTCGCCGGCGTCGAGGTAGCGCTTGGCCTCCAGGCCGAGCTTGGTGCCGTTCCCGATGTTGCTCCGGAACAGCTCACCGGTGGAGATTTGCGGGATCCCGAGCTTTTCCGCGAGCTTCTGGGCCTGCGTTCCCTTGCCCGCCCCCGGCGGTCCCAGCAAAACGACTCTCACTTCAGGAACCCTTCATAGTTGCGCTGCATGAGCTGACTCTCGATCTGCTTGACCGTATCCAAGCCCACGCCGATCATGATCAACACCGCGGTACCGCCGAATGGCAGATTCTGCACCGCTCCGCTGTTGCCGATCTGCAAGAACAAGTTGGGCAGCACCGAGATCGCGCCGAGGTAGATCGAACCCGGCAGGGTGATCCGGCTCAGCACGAAACGCAGGTAGTCGGCGGTCGGCTTGCCCGGCCGGATCCCGGGAATGAAGCCGCCGAACTTCTTCATCTCGTCGGCGCGCTCGTCGGGATTGAACGTGATCGAGACGTAGAAGTATGTGAAGAAGATGATCAGGCCGAAGTAGATGCCGATATACACCGGATCGCTCGGGTCGGACAGGTAGGTGCCGACGAACTTGTCCCACCAGCTGTTGCCCACGCCGCCGGCACCGCTGCGGATCAGCTGGGTGATCAGGTGCGGGATGTAGATCAGCGAGGACGCGAAGATGACCGGGATAACGCCGGCCTGGTTGACCTTGAGCGGCAGATACGTCGAGGTTCCGCCGTACATGCGCCGGCCGACCATGCGCTTGGCGTACTGGACCGGGATGCGGCGCTGGCCCTGCTCGACGAACACCACGCCGACGATGATGACCAGCGCGGCGACCAGGACGGCCGCGAAGATCATGCCGCCGCGGCTGTCCAGGATCGTCTTGCCCTCGGCGGGAATGCGCGCCGCGATGCCCACGAAGATCAGCAGGGACATGCCGTTGCCGATGCCGCGCTCGGTGATCAGCTCACCCATCCACATCACCAGCGCCGCGCCGCTGGTCATCACCAACACGATGACGACCAGCGTGAAGATGCTCTGGTCGGCGATGATGTCCAGCGAGCAGCCCTGCAGCAGGCCGCCGTTGGCCGCCAGGGCCACGATGCTGGTGGCCTGCAGGACGGCCAGCGCGATGGCCAGATAACGGGTGTACTGCGTCATCTTGGCCTGGCCGGATTGGCCCTCCTTGCGCAGCTCCTCGAACCGCGGGATCACGACGGTGAGCAGCTGCACGATGATGCTGGCGGTGATGTAGGGCATCACGCCGACGGCGAACACCGTGAGTTTGAGCAGCGCGCCGCCCGAGAACAGGTTGATCAGCGAATAGATCTGCCCGGCCGCGCCACCGCTGGCCTCTTTGATGCACTGCTGAACGTTCGGGTAGTTGACGCCGGGCGACGGCAACGCGGCGCCGACCCGATACAAGACGACGATGCCGAGGGTGAAGAGGATCTTCCGTCTCAGGTCGACTGTCCGCAACGATGAGATGAAAGCGGAAAGCAACTCTTCCTCCTGCGCAGCCGGGTTTTCCTGCATCACGCGCCCAACACCCGCAGGCCAGGACGTACGGCCGACTTATCTATAGCGCGTCAAACCGTGTACGAGACTAACAGCTGGTCCGCCCAGGTCCGGTCAGGGCCTTTGGGTAGGCCCCGTCGCAGGCCCTCGGCGGGCCCCTGCCGGGCCCCTTCGCTCACCCTTGGAGCCGCCGCCCGGGCCCCGCCCGGATAAATACAGCAAGCCGTCGGCCGCGAGCGTAGAGTTCTGCTGAATCGTTGCATTTGCTAAGTAACTTGGGGGCAGCATGACACGCACTGACCAAGACAGCTGGGATCTGGCCTCGAGCGTCGGCGCCACGGCCACCATGGTCGCCGCCGCCCGCGCACTGGCCAGCGAAGCCGCGCACCCGATCATCGACGACCCGTTCGCCGCGCCCCTGGTGCGCGCCGTAGGTCTGGACTTCTTCCGGCGCCTGGTCGACGGCGAGGTCACCGAGTCCGAGAGCTACGAAGGCAGCGGCAAGGACCTGGGACTGGAGACCGACTCCATCGCTGTGCGCACCCGCTTCTTCGACGACTTCTTCACCGACGCCGCCCGGGACGGGGTTCGCCAGGCGGTCATCCTGGCGGCCGGCCTCGACGCCCGCGCCTACCGGCTGGACTGGCCGCCCGGGAGCGTGGTCTACGAGGTGGATCAGCCCGCCGTCATCGAGTTCAAGAGCGCCACCATGGCCCGGCTGGGCGCCGCCCCGACCGCCGAGCGGCGCACGGTCAGCGTCGACCTGCGCGACGACTGGCCGGCCGCGTTGCGCGACAACGGCTTTGACGTGACGCAGCCGACCTCGTGGAGCGCCGAGGGCCTGCTGATGTACCTGCCGCCCGACGCCCAGGACCGGCTCTTCGACAACATCACCGAGCTCAGCGCTCCCGGCAGCCGGCTGGCCACCGAGTATCACCCCAACACCGCCGGCACCGCGATGTCGCAACGCGCGCAGGAGTTCAACGACAGGTGGGCCAAGGTCGGCTGCGACATCGACCTGTCGGGACTGTTCATTGACGGTGAGCGCAGCAATGTCGCCGACTACCTCACCGGCAAGGGCTGGGAACTGAGCACCCGGCCACGCCGCGAACTGTTCGGTGATTACGGCCTGCAGTTCCACGACGACGAGGCGATGGCGCAGTTCCGCAACATCGTCACCGTCACCGCCACCCTGCGCCGGGAGGCCGCGTGACGCGCACCAACCAGGACAGCTGGGATCTCGCGTCCAGCGTGGGCGCCACCGCGACGTGGGTCGCCGCCTGTCGGGCGCTGGCCGGCCGCCAGGCCGGCGCGCTGATCGACGATCCGTTCGCCGACCCGCTGGTGCGCGCGGTGGGCGCCGAGTTCTTCATCCGGGTGCTCGACGGCGAGATCACCGACGAGACGGGCGGGCTGGACGCCGATGCGGATCCCGACGCGGAGTTCAATCTGCAACGCATGGTCAACATAATGGCCGTGCGTACCCGCTACTTCGACGACTTCTTCACCGACGCAACCGATTCCGGCATTCGCCAGGCCGTCATCCTGGCCTCCGGCCTGGACTCGCGCCCGTACCGGCTGGCCTGGCCGGCGGGCACTGTGGTGTACGAGGTCGATCAGCCCGCCGTCATCGAGTTCAAGTCGACGACGCTGGCCAAGCTGGGGGCCCGGCCCGCGGCGGAGCGGCGCACGGTGGCGGTCGACCTGCGCGATGACTGGCGTAGCGCGTTGCAGGACAAGGGTTTTGACGGGTCGCAACCCAGCGCATGGAGCGCCGAGGGCCTGTTGATGTATTTGCCGCCGGAGGCGCAGGACAGGCTCTTCGATGCCATCACCACGCTCAGCGTCCCGGGCAGCCGGCTGGCCACCGAATACCACGCCGACGGCACACCGCACCTGCTGGAGAGGCGCGCGAAGGCGATGGCCAGGCGGTGGGGGCAATTCGGCTTCGGCGTCGATGTGTCGACGCTGGTCTACCGCGGCGAGCGCACCCCGGCGGCGGAGTATCTGGCCGCCCGCGGCTGGCACGTATCGACCCGCACCCGCGCCGACATGTTCGCCGAGGCCGGTCTACCCGTCCCACCGGGGGACAGTCTGGAGTCGCTGCGGAACAGCATCGCGGTCGACGCCGTTCTGCGCTGACGCTCAGTGCGGGTTGGCCGCCGGTGCGCGCACCACCATGGGCACCGCGGGGAAGCACCACGCCATCTCCGAGCGCGACTTGCGCAGCACGGCGGTGCCGTAGCCGCGCTTGCGGTGATCGGGGTGGATCCAGATCCGGACGTCGACCTCGCCGTGGACCAGCTCGCCGAACACCATACCGACCTTCTGGCCGGAGTCGATGGCCACGAACCAGGCGGCCTCCTCGTCGTCGACCCGGGCCAGCGCGGCCTTGATCTCGTCGTCGAGGTCGCCGGCCTGCCCGCCGGAGCCGTCGCCAGACACGCCCCCCATGTCCTCGGTGCGGACGCCGAAGATGTCGCGGTCCTCGCGGGCGGAGAACGGCCGTAGTTCGAGGGTCTCTCCCGAGCTGGCCGGCCGCTCGCCGAGTGTGAAGCTGAGTTGTTTGTTCAGGTCCTCGAGTTCGTCCTGGATGATCTTGCGCGAATCCTTGGTGAGCCGGTCGAAGGACAGGCCGAACACCGCTTCGGCACCCGCGTGCGACGTGCCGAGCAAACCGACGATGGCCTCGACCGCCTCCGACTTGTTGTCGGCCTCCACGATCAGGTCGAGCACTTCGTGCCGTTGTTCAAGGGCTTTCAAGAGTGCGTCCGCGATGTCGCGGCGGGCGGCTTTGCGATCCTGGTCGGTCATTGCACCAGCCTAGAACGCCGGTGGTGGCACCGCGCTACATCTATGGTTTCCCAGCTCCAGGAAGCGCTGATAGCGATCCTCGACCGCGCCCGCCCAGGCGGGGTCGGGCTCGACGATGCACTCGGTGCGCGCCCATCGGGCGGCGTCGGCGATGGTCGTCTCCAGCCCGACCGCCATGCGCGCCAGGAAGGCCGCCCCCAGCGCGGCCCCCTCCGCCACGCCGGACACCTCGACCGGGCGGCCGGTGGCGTCGGCGATGGCCTGCAGCCACGGCCCCACCCGCGTGCCGCCGCCGGTGGCCACGATGCGCGACACCGGCGCCCCGCCGAGTTCGATGAGCCGGCGGACCACGAAACCGGACGCCTCGTAGGCCGCCCGCCGCAGCGCGGCGGCGTCGTGGGTCAGATCCAGGGCCTCGAGCACGCCCCGGCGGTCGCGATCGTGAAACGGCGTGCGCTCGCCGCGCAGATACGGCGCCCACACCGGAACACGCCCCGGCTCGGCGGCGGTCGGGTCTGCCGGTGCCACAACGCGATCCACCCAGCCCAAGAACAGCCCGCCGGCGTTGCTGGCCCCGCCGATCTGGCTCTTGCCGGCCACGGTGTGCGGGATGGTCCACAGGCCGGGCATCTGCCGCGGCTCGGAAATGGTGGTCCACACGATCAGCGTGGTGCCGCACATCACCAGCACGTCCCCGTCGCGGTCGGCGCCGGCGACCATCTGTTCGCACAGTGCGTCGATGGCGCCGGTGGCCAGCGCGGCATCGGTGCCGCGCACCTGCCCGACGACGGCGCCCATGCTCTGAACCCGCGGCATCTGGTGGACGTCCGCCCCACGCTCGGCGCAGGCGCCCGGATCCCACCCGGTCCCGTCGAACAACGGGAACGCGGTGGCGGCGGTGGCGATGTCGATCACCGCCTGACCCGACAGCGCGTGGTTGGCCACGGCAGGCGCCGACCAGTAGCCCGCGGCGCCCGGCGCCTGCCCGGCCGTCCAGCGCAAGAACTCCGCGGCCTCCCCCAGCGCGGGCAGCGGCTGCGCTTGCTGGTCGGGCGTGCGGCCCCGGCCGTCCCCGTAGAGCAGGCCCGGGGTGACGGGGGTGCCGCCCGCGTCGACGGCGGTCATCGACGGAACCATGGCCGCGACGGCCACCGCCGCGACGCCGGGCTGGTGGACCAGTTCGTCGCACGCCGCCGACGGCCCCCGCAGCCACGCCGCCGCGGCGTCGTGCTCGAGCAGATCGGGCGCGGGGACTCGCAGCTCGTGGGGGATGCGCACGCGGCCCGTCACGTTGCCGTCGGCGTCGGCGGCTATCGCCTTGACCGCGGTGCTGCCGACGTCGATGCCGATTGTGACGTCTTTGCGTGACACGGGCGTCACCGTACGCCAGCATTGGCATTCGTGACGTCCAAACCACGCGCCTTGGTCACCGCCCCGATGCGGGGGCCGGGATTCGACAAACTGCGCGAGCTGGCCGAGGTCGTGTACGACCCCTGGATCGAGCAGACCCCGCTGCGCATCTACAACCCCGGGCAGCTGGCCGAACGGATCTCCGACGAGGCCGCCGAAATCGTGGTGGTGGAAGGCGATTCGGTGGGCGGCCCTGTGTTCGAGCGAGGCGTGCGGGTGATCGCGTCCACCCGCGGCGACCCCAATAATGTCGACATCGCGGGCGCCACCGCGGCCGGCATCCCGGTGCTGAACACCCCGGCCCGCAACGCCGATGCCGTCGCCGAGATGACGGTGGCCCTGCTGCTGGCCGCCACCCGCCACGTGCTGGCCGCGGATGCGGATGTGCGCAGCGGCAACATCTTTCGCGACGGCGGCATCCCGTATCAGCGGTTCCGGGCCGCGGAGATCGCGGGGCTGACCGCCGGGCTGGTGGGCCTCGGCGCCGTCGGCCGCGCGACGCAGTGGCGGCTGTCCGGGCTGGGCATGCGGGTCATCGCGCACGACCCGTACAACCCCGGCGCCCGGCACAGCCTCGACGAGCTGCTGAGCGAGGCCGACGTGGTCTCGCTGCACGCCCCCGTCACCGCCGACACCACCGGCATGATCGGCGCGCCGGAGTTCGCGGCGATGCGCGACGGCGTGGTCTTCCTCAACACCGCACGCGCCCAGCTGCACGACACCGACGCCCTGGTCGAGGCCCTGCGCGCGGGCAAGGTCGGCGCCGCGGGGCTCGACCACTTCGTCGGCGAGTGGCTGGCGCCCGATCACCCGCTGGTGGGAATGGCAAACGTGGTGCTGACGCCGCACATCGGCGGGGCCACCTTCGACACCGAGGCCCGGCAGGCGCAGATGGTGGCCGACGACCTGGAGGCGCTGCTGGCCGGCAGGGCACCCGTTCACATCGTCAACCCGGAGGTGCTGGGACCATGAAGTTCGTCGAGAACCCGGAGATCGCGGTGCTGGACGCCGCCAAGGACATGCTGCGCCGCGGCCTGGTGGAGGGCACGGCGGGCAACATCTCGGCGCGGCGCGCCGACGGCAGCGTCGTCATCACCCCGTCGTCGGTGGACTATCGCGACATGCAGCTCGACGACCTGGTGCTCATCGACCCGGACGGCGCGGTGCTGCACGCGGCCGAGGGCCGGTCACCGTCGTCGGAGATGCAGCTGCACCTGGCCTGCTACCGCGCCTTCGACGACGTCGGCAGCGTCATCCACAGCCATCCGGTGTGGGCCACCATGTTCGCCATCGCCCACGAGTCGATCCCGGCGTGTATCGACGAGTTCGCCGTGTACTGCGGCGGCGACGTCCGGTGCACCGACTACGCGGCGTCCGGCACGCCCGACGTCGGCGCCAACGCCGTCAAGGCGCTCGAAGGCCGCGGCGCCGCGCTGATCGCCAACCACGGTCTGGTGGCGGTGGGACCGCGGCCCGACAAGGTCCTGCACATCACCGCCCTGGTCGAGCGGACCGCCCAAATTGTTTGGGGCGCAAGGGCACTCGGCGGGCCGGTGCCGATCCCCGAAGAGGTCAACCGCAACTTCGCGTCGGTCTACGGCTATCTGCGCGCCAACTCCTGACGCTGGTCGATCCCCACCTTCACCGCGCCGCTCTCGCCCTGGTTTGCGATCGCGAAGAAGGCGTCGCGCCACCGCGCCAACCCGAACGTGTGGGTGAGCATGGGGCGCAGGTCGACCCGTCCGGCGGCGGCCAGGTCGAGGTAGTGGGCGATGGCGTGCTTGCGCCGGCCGTCGACCTCCTCAACCCCGAAGGCGTTCGAGCCGACGAACGAGATCTCCTTGAAGTAGAGCGGGCTGTCCTCCCACCGCCCGGGGGCGTGAACGCCGGCCTTCACCAACGTGCCCCGCGACTTCAGGACGCGGACGCCCACTTCGAAAGTCTCGGATTTTCCGACGGTGTCGTAGACGACGTCGACGGCGCCGGGATGTGCCATGGGCAGCCCCTGCAACGGCTGGCGCAGCCGGCCACCGCCCCACCCGACGATGTCCTCGATGATGGCCGTACGCGGTTCGTGCGCGACGACTTTCGCGGCACCGAACCGGTGCGCCAGTTCGGCCTGCGCGGCGAAGCGCGCCACCACCGCGACGGCCACACCGGGGTAGAGCGCCCGCAGGATCGCGACCGCACACAGCCCCAGCGAGCCGGCTCCGTACACCAGCGCGGCGCCGGAGCGCGGTGGCGGGTGGCGGGTGATCGAATGCAACGACACCGAGAACGGGTCGGCGAACACGGCCATCTCGTCGGGAATCGAGTCCGGCACCGCGAACAGCATGCTGTCGTGCGCGGGCATCAATTCGGCGTAGCCGCCCGTCACATCGGCCGAGACCCCGGTGTGGATGCCGGGCCTGATGTCGCCGTCGGTGAAACTCCAGCACATGCTGTAATCGCCGGCTTCGCATGCGGGACAGATCGGTTCGATGCCACGCGGCCCGCAAGACAGCCACGGGTTAAGCACCACCCGCTCGCCGACCTGCAGCCCGCGCGCCCTGGGGCCCAGCGCCACCACGTCGGCAACCACCTCATGGCCCATGACTTGGGGGAACGAGCAGAACGCGGCCATGGCGTTGTCGGCGTCGCCCTCGCCGAAATCCATCAGGATCTGCTTGGAGTCCGACCCGCAGATGCCGGTCAGCCGGGGCCGGGTGATCACCCAGTCCTCGCGCGGCAGTTGCGGATCCGGCACGTCGCGCAGGGCCGTCGGGGTGCGCGCCAGGTTCTGGGTCAACGGGTTGGCGCCGTCGGCAACTTCGACGGGCTCCGGCGGCACGCCGTAGACGAGCGCCTTCATCGGGACGCCATCCCGGCCGACCCGGCGATGAACGCGTCCAGGTCGGCGTTCTTGGCGTCGATGACGGCTTTCATGTCGGGCAGGTAGTGCTCGAAGCGCGCGCTGCCCAGCGCCTCGATGATGCCGTCGGCCACCGTGTCGGCGGCGACCTTGGGCCCCCGGTAGAGCGGTTCCTCGCTGCCCGGATGGTCCCAGATCTCGGTATCGACCGGGCCCGGCTCGATCAGCTTGACCGCGATCGGCGTGTGGTGCAGATCCACGGCCATCGCCTCGCTCCATCCGCACATCGCGAATTTGCTTGCACAGTAGGCTGTTTCGTGGATGATCCCGAGCCGGCCGCCGACGCTTGACACATTGACGATCATGCCGGATCCTCGCTCCTGCATCCGCGGCAACAGCGCCAGCGTGAGGCGCATCGGGGCGAAGAAGTTGACCCGCATGACGTCCTCGGCCTCGCCCGGGTCCAGCGCGAGGACGCCGCGCCGCTTGGGCATCGCGGCGTTGTTGACCAGCACGTCGATGCCGCCCAGCGCATCCCAGGCGCGCAGCGCGAGCTCGCCCAGCGCCTGCGTGTCGGCCAGGTCGGCCACGAACATGGCCGAACCGGGCGAGGCGCGCCGACAGTCGCCCAACACGTCGGCCAGCCGATCCCGGCGGCGCGCGATCAGCCCCACCGTCGCGCCCCGGGTGGCCAGGCGCCGCGCCAGGGCCGCACCCAGTCCCGACGAGGCACCCGTGATGAGCACCCTCTTTCCCGCCGCCGCGTACGCCATCCGTCAAGGTTGCCGCGAATCGCGGGAAGCGTACAGTGGGGGAAGCTTGTTATATCGGCTAAATATTAGATCGGCTACCTCCGATTGGGGCATCACCATGACTTCCACCAGGTACGACGGCGACACCTGGGACCTGGCGTCCAGCGTCGGCGTGACCGCGACCATGGTCGCGGCCGCCCGCGCCATGGCCACCCGCGCCGAGCGCCCACTGATCAACGACCCCTTCGCCGAACCGCTGGTCAAGCTCGTCGGCGTGGACCTGCTCTCCCGGCTGGCCGGCGGCGAGCTGGACCCCGCCGAGTTGAACGACGTGCACGACGGGGCCGTGGGCCCGGGGGGATCCGCCGGGGCCATGTCGCGGATGGCCGACAACATGGCGGTCCGCACCAAATACTTCGACGAATTCTTCCTGGACGCCGCGACCGCGGGCATCACCCAGGCGGTGATCCTGGCGTCCGGGCTCGACGCCCGCCCCTACCGCTTGGCGTGGCCGGCCGGCACGGTGGTCTACGAGGTGGACCAGCCACAAGTCATCGAGTTCAAGACGCGCGCGCTGGCCGATCTGGGGGCCGCCCCCACCGCCGAGCGGCGGGTGGTGGCCGTCGATCTGCGCGACGACTGGCCCGCCGCGCTGCGCAACGCCGGCTTCGACCCGGCGCGGCCCACCGCGTGGAGCGCCGAGGGACTGCTCGGCTACCTGCCGCCGGAGGCCCAGGATCGCCTGCTGGACACCGTCACCGGGCTCAGCGCGCCGGGCAGCCGGCTGGCCACCGAGAGCGCGCCCAGCCCCCAGCCCGGCGACGAGGAGAAGATGAAGGAGCGCATGCGAACGATCTCCGAGCGCTGGCGCGCACACGGTTTCGAGCTGGACATGGCCGGGCTGGTCTACTTCGGCGAGCGCAACGAGGCGGCCGCGTACCTGGCCGACCGCGGTTGGCGACTGAACAGCGCCAGCATCGGAGAACTGTTCGCGGCCAATGGACTCGAGCCACTCGGCGACGACGACGCGCGCATGGGCGAGATGCTGTACACCAGCGGAACCCTCGAGAAAGAGGAGCTGCCATGACCGCTGACACGGGAAGGACCGAGGCCGACAGCTGGGACCTGGCGTCCAGCGTGGGAGCAACGGCCACGATGGTCGCCGCATCCCGCGCCGTGGCTTCGCAGGGGCCCAACCCGCTGCTTGACGACCAACTGGCCGATCCTCTGGTCCGCGCCGTCGGGTTGGACCCCTTCATCCGAATCCTGGACGGTGAAGTCGATTTCGCCGACGATCCGCTGCTGAACCGCAAGGCCAGGGCCGAGCAGATGACGGTGCGGACGAGGTTCTTCGACGATTTCTTCGTCACGGCCGCCAACGACGGTGTGCGCCAAGCCGTGATCCTCGCGTCCGGCCTGGACACCAGGGCCTACCGCCTGCCGTGGCCCGCGGGCACGCTGGTGTACGAGATCGACCAGCCACAGGTCATCGCATTCAAGACCAATGCGCTGGCCGATCTCGGCGCCGCTCCCACCGCCGAACGTCGAACCGTCGGCATCGACCTGCGCGATGACTGGCCGGCCGCGTTGCGCGAGAGCGGTTTCGACGCCACGCAGCCCACCGCGTGGAGCGCCGAGGGGCTGCTGCCCTACCTACCGCCCGAGGCCCAGGACCGCTTGTTCGACAACATCGCCTCGCTCAGTGCGCCGGGCAGCCGGCTGGCCACCGAACACATGCCGGACCCCAATTCCTTCACCGACGAGCGCGTACAGCGCATCACCGAGCGGTGGCGCAGGGCGGGGTTCAACCTCGATGCGGGTGAGCTGTTCTACCGGGGTGAGCGCAGCGTCGTCGTCGACTATCTGACCGGGCATGGCTGGGATGTGACGGCCCACGCCGTCAGGGAACTGTACGCACGCAACGGCTTCGAATTCCCCGAAGAAGTGGTCGAAGCGTTCGGCGACGTTAGTTATGTCGCCGCGACCCTCAAGTAAGGTTGCGACTGTGTCACGCACTCACGACGACGAGTGGGATCTGGCGTCCAGCGTCGGCGCGACCGCGACCATGGTCGCGGCCGGTCGCGCGATGGCGACCAAGGATCCCCGCGGTTTGATCGACGACCCGTACGCCGAGCCGCTGGTGCGCGCGGTCGGGGTGGAGTTCTTCACCAAGATGATGGACGGGGATCTCAATGTGGATGCGATCGAGAACGCCTCGGCGGTGCGCGTCCAGTCGATGGTCGACGGAATGGCCGTGCGCACCAACTACTTCGACGACTACTTCATCGCCGCCACAACCGGCGGGATCCGTCAGGTGGTGATTTTGGCCTCCGGGCTGGACGCGCGCGCCTACCGGCTGCCCTGGCCGGCGGGCACGATGGTCTACGAGATCGACCAGCCGCGGGTGATCGAGTTCAAGAGCTCCACCCTCGCCGATGTGGGTGCCGAGCCGACCGCGGTGCGGCGCACCATTCCGATCGACCTGCGCGCGGACTGGCCCGCGGCGCTGCGGGCGGCGGGATTCGACGCGGCGGCGCCGACGGCCTGGCTGGCCGAGGGCCTGCTGATCTATCTGCCGCCGGAGGCCCAGGACCGGCTGTTCGACAACATCACCGCGCTCAGTGCGCCGGGCAGCACCATCGCCACCGAATTCGTGCCCGGCATAGTGGATTTCGACGCGGATCGGGTACGCGAGATGTCGGGTTCATTCCGAGAGCACGGCGTCGACATCGACATGGCATCGCTGGTCTTCGCCGGCGAACGCAACCACGTGATGGACTACCTGTCCGGCATCGGATGGCACGCCGAGGGCGTGACCCGCACGGAGCTGTTCGAGCGCAACGGCATCGAGCCGCCCGCGCCGGAGCATGACGACCCGCTGGGCGAGATCGTCTTCATCAGCGCCAAGCTGACCGGCTAGAACTTGCAGGATCCCGGCCACAGCGCGCTGGTCCCGGTGTAGGACCGTTGCACGTTGTCCAGGATGCTTCCGATGGTGCTGCCCAGCAGCGCGCCCAGCGCGTCGGGCACCGACGCGGCGGCCGGTTGCGAGGAGGTCCGTGGCCGCAGCAGGTCCAGCAGCGAGCCGCCCGGGTAGTTCACGACGCGCACGTCGGCGTCTTCGTCAAGTCCGGCAAGGGATTTCGCTCGGCGCAGCGCGGTCCGGAAGCCGCCCAGCTCGTCGACCAAACCCCGCTCGCGCGCGTCGGCGCCGGTCCAGACCCGGCCCCGGGCGACGCGGTCGACGGCCTCGGTGGTCAGATTGCGGCCGTCGGCGACCCGCTTCACGAAGTCGGTGTACACCAGGTCGGCCTCGGCCTCCCGGTGGGCACGCTGCTCCGGGGTGAACGGCGTCTCCATCGACCAGGCGTCGGCATTGGCGTTGGTGCGCACGGTATCCAGGCCGACCCCCAGCCGCTCGAGCAGGTCGCGGATCACCAGCTTGCCGGTGATCACGCCGATGGAACCGGTGATGGTCGCGGGGCTGGCCACGATCAGGTCGGCGGCCGCCGCGACGTAGTAGCCGCCGGATGCGGCGACCCCACCCATCGACGCGACCAGCGGCTTACCGCGTTCGCGAGCCCTTTTCACCTCCCGCCACATCGTTTCCGATGCGGGCACCGAACCCCCGGGACTGTTGATCCGCAGCACGATCGCGGACACCGAGTCGTCCGCGGCGGCCGCCTGCAGCGCCGCGACGATGGTGTCGCTTCCCACGGTCGCGTCGCCGAACGGCAGGAACTGGGGTCCCCCACGCCCGTCGACGATCGTGCCGTCGATGTTGATGACGGCCACGGTAGGCTTGCGACGCCCCGGAACCGGGGGCACCGGCGCGCTCAGCCGGGGCCGGGCCGCACCCGCGTAGCGCGACAAGTACAGGCGCGGCGGCGCGTTCTCCTCGGAAACATCTCGCACGCCAACCAGTTCCGCCATGTGGTCATAGGCTTCGTCGCGGAACCCGACGCGGTCTATCAGGCCCGACGACAACGCGTCCTCACGCAACAGCGGGGCGCGGTCGGCCAGCGCGTCGAGCACGCCGGCGTCGAGGTTGCGCGATTGCGCCACCGCTTCCCACACCTGCTCCTGCACGCTCTCGAGCAACCGGGTGACGGCCTCGCGGTGGGCCTCGGTGAAGCCGTGCTCGGTGAAACGGTTTGCGGCCGACTTGTATTCGCCGCGCGCGACGATTTGGGCCTCGATCCCCACCTTGTCGAACGCCTCGCGCAGGAAGGTGGCGTTGCTGGCGAAGCCGATCAGTCCGACGCTTCCGGCTGGCTGCATCCACACCTCACCGAACGCCGAAGCCAGGTAGTAGGACTGCGTGCCCGGGTAGGTCTCGGCCCAGGCCAGTGACGGCTTGGCGGCGGTGAACGCGACGATGGCCTCGCGCAGTTCCTGCACCGCGGCCGCCGGCGCCGCGGGGAGTTGCACACGGGCGATCAGCCCGGCGACCCGCGGGTCCTCGGCCGCCCGGTAGATGGCTGCCACCGTGTCGCGCAGCGTCACCGGCCGGCTCGCCCCGCTGAGAATGGCCAGCGGGTCGAACCCTGACGTCTCCGGCGGCATGGAGCGCAGGTCCAGTTCCAGCAGGCAGGCGTTGGGCACGCCGTGGTGGCGGGCGGTGTCGACCCGTCCGGCCAGGGACCGGAGCTCGTCCGCCCCTTTTGACAAGCCGGGGATCGAAGGCAGGAAAGCGAACATTACTGCAGGCTACCGATCGGCGGCCGTACGGTGGTCGGGTGAGGTTCTCCATCGCGATCCCTCAGTTCGACTACGACACGTTCGACGCGGCCGGGCTGCGCGCTTTCCTGGCGCGGGCCGAGGAGCTCGGGTTCGAGGGCGGCTGGCTGCTCGAGCAGATCATCGGGCCCGCGCCTCTGCTGGCACCGTTGGAGCTGCTGGCGTATTGCGCGGCCTGCACCGAGCGGCTGCGCCTGGGCGTCGCGGTCCTGGTGACGTCGTTGCACGACCCGCTGCAGTTGGCCTCGGCCGCCACCGCCGTCGACCGGCTCAGCCACGGGCGTCTCGACCTGGGCGTCGCACCCGGGGGCGGTAGGCGCAAGTTCGCCGCCTTCGGCGTGGACAAGGACACCTTCATCGCGTATTTCACCGAGGGTCTGGAGCTGATGAAGGCGGCCTGGTCCGACGAGCCGAGGGTGACGTTTCACGGCCGATTCCGCGATGTCGACGACCTGCCCATCCAGCCCAAGCCGGTGCAGCGGCCGCATCCGCCGATCTGGTTCGGGGGCCTGGCGCCCAAGGCGCTGGCCCGCGCGGTGCGGCACGGCGACTCTTTTCTGGGCGCCGGTTCGTCGACCACCGAGGCGTTCGCCGGGGCCGTGGGCGTCGTGCGCCGCGAGCTCGACCAACAGCGGAAGGACCCCGCGACGTTCACCCTCGGCAAGCGGGTCTACCTGATGGTCGACGACGACGCCGCGCGGGCCCGGGACCGGGTGCTCGCCGGGCTCGAACGCATCTACGGGCACATGCCCGGCGTGCAGGACGTGCCGGTGGCCGGCACGCCCGGCGATGTGGTCCGCGGGCTGCGCGCGGTCATCGACGCCGGGGCGCAGATGGTGCTGCTGAATCCCGTCGGCGTCGACGCCGACGAGAACCGCGAACAGATGGAACGCCTGGCCGCAGAAGTGATTCCGCAGCTGAGTTGACTAGGACAGCTCGGTCGCCGAACCGCCCGCGGCGGTGATCTTCTCGCGGGCGCTGCCGCTGAACTTGTGCGCGGTCACCTCGACCTTGACCGTCAGCTTGCCGTCGCCGAGGACCTTGACCAGCGAGTTGCGGCGCACCGCACCTTTGGCCACCAGTTCCTCCACGCCGATCGAACCGCCCTGCGGGAAAAGCCGATTGAGGTCGCCGACGTTGACGATCTCGTATTCGGTGCGGAACCGGTTACGGAAACCCTTGAGCTTGGGCAGCCGCATGTGGATCGGCATCTGGCCACCCTCGAAGGTCGCCGGCACGTTCTTGCGTGCCTTGGTGCCCTTGGTACCGCGACCGGCGGTCTTGCCCTTGGAGCCCTCACCACGACCGACCCGGGTGCGGGCGGTCTTCGCCCCGCGGGCCGGCTTGAGGTCGTGCAGCTTGATCGTCATTTCTTGCCACCTCCGGTGCCCGTGGCCGTCGCCTCGGCCTGCTCCACCTCGACGAGGTGGCTGACCACCGCGATCAGGCCGCGGGTCTGTGGGTTGTCCTCACGGACCACCGACTGACGAATCTTTCGCAGCCCCAGGGTGCGCAGGGACTCGCGCTGCTTCCAGCGGGCCCCGATGGTGCTGCGTACCTGGGTGATCTTCAGTTGACTACTCATGGCTGCGCCCCGGAAGCCTGGGCCTCGCGGGCCGCCGCCGCGCTGGCCAGCGCGTCACTTTCGCGGCGCGCCTTGAGCATTCCGGCCGGCGCGACGTCCTCGATGGGCAGGCCGCGGCGCGCGGCCACCTCCTCGGGACGCTGCAGCAGCTTGAGCGCCGCGACGGTCGCGTGCACCACGTTGATCGCGTTGTCGCTACCCAGCGACTTGGCCAGGATGTCGTGCACGCCTGCGCATTCCAGCACCGCGCGTGCGGCGCCACCGGCGATCACACCGGTACCGGGGCTGGCCGGACGCAACAGCACCACGCCGGCGGCCGCCTCACCCTGCACCGGGTGGGTGATGGTTCCCCGGATCAGCGGTACCCGGAAGAAGCCCTTGCGGGCCTCCTCGACGCCCTTGGCGATGGCCGCGGGAACTTCCTTGGCCTTGCCGTAGCCGACACCGACCATGCCGTTGCCGTCGCCGACGATCACCAACGCGGTGAAGCTGAATCGCCGACCGCCCTTGACCACCTTGGAGACACGGTTGATCACGACAACGCGTTCCAGGTAATTGCTCTTGTCGCCGTCGCGGTCGCGGCCACCGCGACCGCCACCGTCGCGCCGACCGCGGCTGTCGCGGTCGCCGCGCGAGTCACGGCTGTCGCCGGCGCCTTGCCCGCCGACCGGCTGCTGCGCCATCATGCGGTCCTTCCAATCGTGTTCAGGCTCTTCGTCATCAGAAATGCAATCCGTTCTCGCGTGCGGCATCGGCGAGCGCCGCGATCCGTCCGCCGTAGGTGTATCCGCCGCGGTCGAAGACCACGCTGTCGATGCCGGCGGCCTTGGCACGCTCGGCGATCAGCTGGCCCACCCGCACGCTGCGGGTCTTCTTGTCGCCCTGCAGGCCGCGCACGTCGTCCTCGATCGATGACGCGGCGGCCAGCGTGGTCCCGTTCTCGTCGTTGACCAGCTGCACGTGAATGTGCCGCGCGGAGCGGTTGATCACCAGTCGCGGACGCTGGGGGGTGCCGGCGATCTTCTTGCGCAGCCGCGCGTGCCTGCGCACCCGAGAGACGCGCCGAGTCGCGGAAACGCTCTGCCCCAACGGCTTTCGCGCGGCAGTACCAGCTTGTGTTTGCGCCATGATCACTTACCTGTCTTTCCGACCTTGCGGCGGATCTGTTCACCCTCGTAGCGCACGCCCTTGCCCTTGTACGGGTCGGGGCGGCGCAGACGGCGGATGTTCGCCGAGATCTGGCCGACCTTCTGCTTGTCGATCCCGGTGATGGAGAACTTCGTCGGCGACTGGACGGCGAACGTGATGCCGTCCGGCGCCTCGATCACCACGGGGTGGCTGTAGCCCAGCGCGAACTCGAGGTTGGCACCCTTGAGCTGCACCCGATAACCGACGCCGAAGATCTCCATCTTGGTGGTGTACCCCTGCGTCACGCCGGTGACCAGGTTGGACACCAGGGTGCGCGACAGTCCGTGCAGCGAGCGGTTGCGCCGCTCGTCGTTCGGGCGGGCGACCACGATCGCGCCGTCGTCGTTGCGCGACACGGTGATCGGCTCTGCCACCGTCAGATCCAGGACGCCCTTGGGCCCCTTCACCGACACGTTCTGGCCGTCGATCGTCACGTCGACCCCGGACGGAATCGGAACCGGCTGCTTACCAATGCGAGACATAGTCTTTCGTTACCTCCCCGCCCTTACCAGACGTACGCGAGGACTTCGCCGCCCACGCCCTGTCGGGCCGCCTGGCGATCGGTCAGCAGGCCCGAGGAGGTGGAGATGATCGCCACACCCAGGCCACCGAGCACGCGCGGCAGATTGGTGGATTTCGCGTACACCCGCAGACCGGGCTTGGACACGCGGCGCAGGCCGGCGATGCTGCGCTCCCGGCTGGGCCCGTACTTGAGCTGGACGATCAGCGACTTGCCGACCCGAGCATCCTCGGTCCGGTAATCGGTGATGTAGCCCTCGCTCTTGAGGATCTGGGCGATGTTTGCCTTCAGCTTCGAGTGCGGCAACATCACCTCGTCGTGATACGCCGAATTGGCGTTGCGCAGACGTGTCAAGAAGTCCGCGATCGGGTCAGTCATCGTCATAGTTCAGTCCTACGTCCCGTCACCAGCTGCTCTTCTGCACGCCGGGCAGTTCGCCCGCGTGCGCCATCTCGCGCAGGCAGATCCGGCACAGGCCGAATTTGCGGAAGACCGCGCGGGGGCGGCCGCACTTGTTGCAACGGGTGTAGCCGCGCACCGCGAACTTCGGCTTGCGTGCGGCCTTGTTGACCAGTGCCTTCTTTGCCATGTACTCAGTTCTCCTTGAAGGGAAAGCCGAGGGCCCGCAACAGCGCTCGTCCTTCGTCGTCATTCGTCGCCGAGGTGACGACGTTGATGTCCATGCCGCGGACCCGGTCGATCTTGTCCACGTCGATCTCGTGGAACACCGACTGCTCGGCGAGCCCGAAGGTGTAGTTGCCGACACCGTCGAACTGCTTGGGCGACAGCCCGCGGAAGTCGCGGATACGGGGCAGCGCGATCGAGGTGAGGCGGTCCAGGAACTCCCACATCCGGTCCCCGCGCAGGGTGACCCGAGCACCGATCGGCATGCCCTCACGCAGTTTGAACTGCGCGATGGATTTGCGTGCGCGACGGATCTCGGGGCGTTGTCCGGTGATCAGGCCCAAGTCGTTGACCGCGCCGTTGATCAGCTTCGCGTCCCGCGCCGCATCGCCGACGCCCATGTTGACGACGACCTTGGTCACCGTCGGGATCTGCATGACGTTGCCGTAGCCGAACTGCTGCTGCAGCGAATCACGAATCTCGCTGCGGTAGCGCTCTTTCAGGCGCGGCTGAACTTTTTCTGCAGTACTCATCAGATGTCCTTGCCGTTGCGCTTGGAGATACGAACCCGCTTGCCGGTCTCCTCGTCGAGCCGGTAACCGACGCGCGCGGGCTTACCGTCCGAGTCGACGACCATCACGTTGGAGACGTGGATGGGGGCTTCCTGGGTGACGATCCCACCCGACTGCGCACCGCGCTGGTTGGTCGAAACCGCGGTGTGCTTCTTGATCCGGTTGACGCCCTCGACCAGCACCCGGTCGCGTTCCGGGTAGGCCTGCAGCACCTTGCCTTTGGCGCCCTTGTCCTTGCCGGCGATGACCAGGACGGTGTCACCCTTGCGGACCTTCATTTACAAAACCTCCGGGGCGAGCGAGATGATCTTCATGAACCGCTTCTCGCGCAGTTCGCGGCCCACCGGCCCGAAGATGCGCGTCCCGCGCGGGTCGTTGTCGGGCTTGATGATCACCGCGGCGTTCTCGTCGAACTTGATGTAGCTGCCGTCGGGACGCCGGCGCTCCTTGACCGTGCGCACCACGACGGCCTTGACGACATCCCCGCGCTTGACGTTGCCGCCGGGGATGGCGTCCTTGACGGTGGCAACGATGACATCACCGATGCCGGCGTAGCGTCGCGACGAACCGCCGAGCACGCGGATGCACAAGATCTCCTTGGCGCCGGTGTTGTCGGCGACCTTCAGCCGCGATTCCTGCTGAATCACTCGATCTCCTGACCTGGTTGCGTGTGCACGGCAGGAAAATCCACCTGGGTGAGCATTCGGTGGGCATGGCCCACCAAAAAACCTGACGTGCGCGGTCTTTGTCACCGAAGGGCACGCAGGGCCGATTCGCACCGGCCGAGGTCTGCCCAAGGCAACCCCTAGAGTCTAGGGGACGACCAGCTCAGAGCCAAATTCTGAGCGAAGGCGATCGAGACGAGGAAACGTCTTCCTCAAATGACGGCATCAAATCGCCGAAGCACTCTCCATTGCACGCCCTTGAACTGCGAAAACGTCTGCTGACCCGCCCGCCTAGAACTAGACTTCCGCAATGTTCTCGGAGACGCGCTACGCGATGAACGGGGACTTGCGCGTCGCGTACCGTGCGTCGCCCCTGGCGCTCGCGACATCGTGTTCGTCCCCAACTGGTTCTTCTGCTGCGAGGCTCTTCCCGAGCTAGCGTCCCTTCAGGGCTGGGTCGACGCAATGACATCGCTCGGTCGGCTCATCTTTCTCGACCAACCTGGCACGGGAGTATCCGATCCCGTCACCCCGGGAGCAATGCCAACCTTGGAGCAATGGTCGGACAGCATCACCGCAGTCTTGGACGATCTAGGAAGTCGCGAAGCGGTGCTCCTGGCGACCAACGCCGCGTCTGCGACAGCGGCGCTATTCGCAGCAACACATCCGTCCCGCACCGCCGCACTCGTCGTGCTCGACGGCTATGCACATCTTGTGCGCACCGATGATTTCGACCAGGAAAAATTCATCGCCTGGGTGGTCGCCACTTGGGGCACGGGGGAGTTTGAACATGCGACAAATCCGGACATGCCATGGAACGAGGAGGTCCGAGCGATGTGGGCGCGACATGATCGCCTGGCTGCCAGCCCAGGGACCGTTGATGCCATGATGCCGCTGGCGCAAATGGACGTGCGGGCACTCCTTCCGACAGTCCGCGTACCAACCCTCGTCGTCCAGCACACTGACGACCCGTTCATCACGCCCTCGATGGGAGGGTACGTCGCTGATCGCATACCGGATGCGAAATACGTTGAGCTACCAGGACGCAACATGTACCACTTCGTCGAGCCGTGGCGCGAGTCCTTCCAAGAGATAGCCTAGTTTCTGACCGGCGAGCAGGCCGAAGTTGCCGACGACCGTGTCCTGGCCACGGTGCTGTTCACCGACATTGTGGACTCGACGCGCCGGGCCGCCGCGATGGGCGACCGCGACTGGCACGCGCTGCTCGATGCGCACGACGCCATCGTGCGCGTGCAACTCAACCGCTTTCGAGGCCGCGAGGTGAACACCTCAGGCGATGGCTTCCTTGCGATGTTCGACGGCCCGCAGCGAGCGATCCGCTGCGCCATGGCGATCCGCGACGCCGTGCAGGCGCTCGGCATCGAAGTGCGCGCCGGGTTGCACACCGGCGAGTGCGAAATCCGCGGCGACGACATCGGTGGGATCGGCGTGCACATCGGCGCGCGCGTGAGCGCGCTGGCCGGGCCGAACGATGTACTGGTGTCCAGCACGCTCCGCGACTTGGTGATTGGGTCAGGACTCGAGTTCGATGAGCGCGGCGCGCACGAGCTCAAGGGCGTGCCCGGCGAGTGGCGCGTGTTCGCCATCGCCTCTGCATAAACCGTTGTCCGCCAATCAGAATGGCGGTGGATCATCGTCGCCGTCGGCCGGTGGGGCGGGACCGAAATAGGCGGCCTCACGTTCCCGACCTTTCGCTTGCCGCGCTTGGTGGTTTTGCCTGCGTTCGGTGGCGACGCGCGCGGCCCGGTTTTGGGCGCGGGTGCGCGTGCGTCGGGGCATCATGGCGGTGCGATCGCCGCAGTAGTCCTGGGGGAGGCCGGTTTCAGGGGCGGGCGGGGCACCGGTGCCGCGGCACAGGCTAGGGAACAGTAGCGCGCTCCCCGGGGTGGTGACGTAGGTGTGCTGGTCGGGCAGTGTCCAGATGACCGTGCCGTCGACTCGTTGGCGATCAGCCAAGCGGCCTGACTCCGGTAACCTTCGCGTTCCTCGGCTTACACTTCGGCAATGTTCTCCGAGACGCGCTACGCGCTGAACGGTGACTTGCGCGTCGCCTACCGCGCCTCGCCCCCTGGCCCTCGCGATATTGTGTTCGTCCCGAACTGGTTCACGTGCTGCGAGCTCCTTCCGGAGCTACCGTCCCTACAAGGGTGGGTCGAAGCGATGTCATCGCTCGGTCGATTGATCTTCTTCGATCAGCCGGGCACCGGAGCGTCCGATCCCGTCACGTTGGGTGCGCTGCCGACACTGGAGCAGTGGGCCGACAGCATCACGGCGGTGCTCGATGATCTCGGAACTCGTGAAGCTGTTCTCATCGCTATCGACGGCGCGTTGGCGACAGGGGCGTTGTTCGCGGCGACACATCCGTCCCGGACGACCGCACTAATTGTGCTGGAGGGCTACGCGAGCTTCGAGACGCGACCCGAAGGGCGCGACGAGGAAGTGGTCAATGCAATGGCTGCCATGTGGGGGACCGGGGAGTTGCAACATCTGATCAATCCAGACATGCCTTGGAACGAAGAGATTCGGGCAACCTGGGCGCGAATGGAACGGCTTGCGGCGAGTCCACGGACCCTTGCGCTCATGATGCCTCTAACGGCGGAAATGGATGTGCGGGCAGTACTTCCGACGGTCCGCGTGCCCACCCTGGTCGTTCAGCACGCCGACGACCCGACCATCCCGCCTGCGATGGGCAAGTACAACGCAGATCACATAGCGGGTGCGAAGTACGTTGAGTTGCCGGGTCGCAACATGTTTCACTTCGTTGAGCCGTGGCGCGACTCGTTTCAGGAGATTGCCGAGTTTCTCACTGGCGAGCAGGCCGACGTGGCCGATGATCGGGTTCTTGCCACGGTGCTGTTCACCGACATTGTGGACTCGACGCGCCGCGCCGCCGAGATGGGCGACCGTGACTGGCGTGCGCTGCTCGACGCGCACGACGCGGTCGTGCGCGTGCAACTCAATCGCTTTAGAGGCCGCGAGGTGAATACGTCGGGCGACGGCTTCCTCGCGATGTTCGACGGCCCGCAGCGAGCGATCCGCTGCGCCATGGCGATCCGCGATGCGGTGCAGGTCCTCGGCATTGAGGTGCGCGCCGGGTTGCACACCGGTGAGTGCGAGGTTCGCGGCGACGACATCGGTGGGATCGGCGTGCACATCGGTGCGCGGGTGAGCGCACTGGCGGGGCCTAATGATGTGCTCGTGTCAAGCACGCTGCGCGACCTGGTGATCGGGTCAGGAATCGAGTTCGAGGATCGCGGCACGCATGACCTCAAGGGTGTGCCGGGTGAGTGGCGTTTGTTCGCCGTCGCTTCCTCTTAGCGATGGCCCCTGCTGGGGTGCGTCTTCCACAAATGCCCGTGCCATCGGGAAGCTGCCGGTCGCGCCAGCCCCAGAACGCCTTCATCAGATGATGAAGACGGCACAGCGCCTTCAGGTTCGACGCGTGCGTAGCGCCGCCCTCGGCATACGGGATCGTATGGTCGAGGTCGCATTCGGTGGCCTCCCGCGAGGCATACCACTACTCGAACATGTGTTCGATTATGCCAGCGGCCTACATCAATTCAGTCGCCCTGCCGCATCCACGCGACGATGTACAAACTCATCGCCGTCACCAGTGCGATAAGTACCCACTGCACGATCGCCTGATCGATCCACGAGCCGGGCGGCGGTGCCCCCGGCAGGATGTTGCGCAGCGGAACGATCGCGAACAGGTTCGCGGCGTACCAGGTGGCGAAGGGCGGCAGGAACTTGCGTCTGCCCAGCGCCATCGGAATGGCGACCAGCAGCGCCAGGGTGGGCAGGCTGATCAGCACCAGGCAGATCCCGAGGTCGAAGATCAGCGGACCCTTGGCCCGCTTCAGCGTGATCACCACGTTGCCGTTGTCGGTCGCGCGCGAGGTGGGCAGCGCACTCGGGTCGTGCACGCGGTTGACGCTGACCTGCCACCCGTCCAGTGCGCCGGTCACTTCGACGCGGGCTGGCACCTTCCTTCGGTTGTCGCCGGCGCCCACGAAAGCGTCGGCCGCGATCGGCTCGGTCTGGTAGGAGTCGAACGGCCAGTTGCCGGGATCGCCGTGCGCCTCGATGGTGGTGCTGAGTTGGGCCGGCGCCTTGCCCTTCGGGTATTGCAGATCGCCCAGATCGCTTGTGGGGTATAGGCGCACCGCGACATCGTTCGCCAGCACGTCAAAACGGTTGTCGTACTGGTTAACTCCGGGATACGCGAGCACCTCGACGGAGAGACGATTCGCGACCGGCTTCAGCTCTTCGAGCCGCAGCTGCACGATCGTGGCGTCGCCGCCGCCTTGACTCAGGTCGAGTGGGGGCAGCGGGCCCTCTGACCGTTGCAGAAAGTGCACGCCGAAAAGCGACAGGACGTAGACGATGATGACGGCCGCGAGAATGCACACGCCGATCGCGATCCGCGGCGCCTCACGCTTCTTCTTCGTGGGCGGCACCGGAGCCGATCGGTCCGCCGGCGCGACCGGGCTCGGGGCCTCGGTGGTCATCGGCTGCCGTCGCGAGCAATCGTGTGGCGACCGTGTCGCGACGCTTGCTGGCACCGGGTCGGCACTGCTGGCGAAGTCGGGCCGGAGCAGGGTGGCACGTCGTCAGATGTTAGCGAATGACGGGGCCGGATGCGCGGCGAAATCCCCTGTCCAGAAACATAACAGGCGCCAGACGCCCACCGGACATGCCCCGTTAGACTTCACCGGTCGGCACGCCCCGCGATCGGCCGGCCTACGCGCTGCGACAGCTTTTGCTAGCCCGGTCGTGGGTCCGCCACGCAGCGAAACCCGATGTGCGTCGTCGCGGAGTCCTGTGATTGCGGCGATCGGGCCGCCGGACGGTAGCGGTGGCAGTACTCCGGCGCGCACAGGTGGCTGCCGCCCTTCAACGTCTGGTTGACGGACGGATCGGCGGGACCCGACGGGGTACAGCAGGACTTGGGCGGCTGGTCGAGCCGGTGATGCGCGGCGAACTCGGTGGCCGTCCACTCCCACACATTGCCGATCATGTCGACGAGCCCAAATGCGTTGGGAGCGAACGTGCCAACCGGCGACGTTCCCACCCAGCCGGACGCCCCGTCGTTGCGGTACGGGAAGCTGCCCTGCCACGTGTTGGCCATCAGCCGGCCATCGCTGGTGGCCTCGTCGCCCCACGAGTACGTCGTTGTCGACCCGCCCCGGGCCGCGTACTCCCACTCCGCCTCGGTGGGCAGCCGCCGCCCGGCCCAGCGCGCATAGGCAATCGCGTCCGGATACGCCACCTGCACCACTGGATGATCGCCGCGGTCCGCCACATCGCTGTCAGGCCCGAACGGGTGGCGCCAGCTCGCCCCCGGCACCCACTGCCACCACTGTCGCCAGTCGCGCAGATCGACCGGCCCTGGCGTGGGCCGGAAAACCATTGCGCCCGGGCTCAATTCGCTGGGGTTCGCCCCCGGGTACAGCGCCGGGTCGATCGGCTGCTCGGCCACCGTCACGTAACCGGTGGTGTCGACGAATTCGGCGAATTGCGCGTTGGTCACCGGATGCCGCTCCACCGCAATCCGAGCCACCGTCACAGTGTGAATCGGCGCCTCTTCGGGGTAGAAGCTAGTCGAGCCCATGCGGAAGGACCCGCCCGGGAGGTCGACCAGTTCGCTGCGCACCCCATCAGGGTATGACGGGCCCCTAGTCGGATTGTCTGTACCACGTGAGCATGTACAGAGCCATCGCCGCGACGAGCGCGATCAACACCCAGAGCACCAGGACCTGGTCGATCCACGCCCCTGGCGGTGGCGCACCCGGAAGGAAGTTACGGATAGGGATGACGGCGAACAGCATCGCGGCGAACCACGTCACGAATGGCGGCACAAATTTTCTGCGCCCCAAGGCAATTTGGATGGCCACGGCAAGAGCCAGGGCAGGCGCTTGGTGGGTCATCGGTCAACACCTCCGTGGGCATGTCGAACACTCGAGAACGGATGCTAGCGAACTCCTGGTCGTCACGGAGGTTCTTAAAGAATTGATCATGTTTAGGTGATTCTCACCCGTGGGCCCAGCGCCGCCCGGCGGCCCAGCGAAACCATTTCGGAGGCTCGGTGAAAGCACGCCCAGCCAACCGCGCAAACGTCCGAGCGTGCGCCGCTTGGCGCACCCGTTCATCCGCAGTTTGTTTGCCTGTTAAGCCAGTGGCGGTAGATGTCGGGTGTGAAGCGCAATCGTTCGGCACGGGCCACCGCCGCTTTGGCGGCCGCCGCCATGTTGGTCTCGGCATGCAGCGACGCGTCCGCGAGCCTGCCGTATACGGCCGGGGCCAAGGTCGACTGCGGCGGCAAGCAAAACCTGACGGCCAGCGGCTCGACCGCGCAAGCCAACGCGATGACCCGGTTCATCGACGCCTATGTCACGGCCTGCACCGGGCAAACCTTGAAGTACACCGCCAACGGGTCGGGCAACGGTATCGCCGACTTCCTCGCCGGCAGAACGGATTTCGCCGGATCGGACATACCGCTGTCGGGTGACCAATACGCCACCGCCAGAAATCGGTGCGGCGGTGCCGACGCCTGGAACCTGCCGGTGGTGTTCGGCCCACTGGCCATCACCTACAACCTGTCCGCCGTCGACTCCTTGGTGCTCGACGCGCCCACGCTGGCCAAGATCTTCAACGGCACCATCACGCGATGGGACGACCCGGCCCTGGCCTTGCTCAACGCCTCCATGCCGCCCGAGGACATCCACGTCATCTACCGCAGCGACGGCTCGGGCACCACCGATAACTTCCAGGCCTATCTGCAGTCCGCCTCCGGCGGAGCGTGGGGCAAGGGTGCGGGCAAGACCTTCAACGGCGGTGTGGGTAGCGGCGCCGTCGGCAACACCGGCATCGCGGCCGCCGTGAAGAGCACCGAGGGAGCGATCGGTTACAACGAGTTGTCGTTCGCGCTCCAGCAAGGGCTGTTCGCCGCCGAGATCAAGACGCCGGCCAGTCCCAGGTCGTTGCGCCCCGTCCGGATCGGCACCGACACGGTCGGCAAGACCATCAAGGGCGCCAGGATCATCGGTGCCGGCAACGATCTGGTGCTCGACCTGTCGTCGTTCTACAACCCCGCCCAGCCCGACGTCTACCCGATCGTGTTGGCGACTTACGAGATCGTCTGCTCCAAGTACCCCACATTTGACATGGCGAACGCGGTCAAGGCTTTTCTTCAGGCGGCCATCGGACCCGGTCAGGTCGAACTGGCCAGGAACGGCGACATTCCGTTGTCGCCCGACTTTCAGGCCAGGGTTTCCAGCGCCGTCGACGCGATCAGCTCGGTGGACGCCCCGAAATCCGAATGAGCGAATTCAGGTGCGGGTAGGCGTTTTTCGATCGCGTTGTCGCCACCAGCCGACCAGGAACAGCGTCAGCGCGGTGACCAGCCCGATCAACACCCACAGCACGATGGCCTGGTCGACCCACGAGCCGTACGGCGGGCTGCCCGGCAGGATGTTGCGCAGCGGGACAATCGCGAAAAGCATTGCGGCGTACCACGTGGTCAGCGGCGGCAGGAACGACGTCCTGCCCAGCGCCACGGGAATGGCGACCCACAACGCCAGGACCGGCAGCGAGATCAGGACCAGGCAGATACCGACGTCGAAGATCAGCTGCCCCTTGGCCCGGTGCAGCGTAATCACCAAGTCATCCTTGAGATCTGGGTTGTTCTCGTCGGCGTCGTGGACGCGGGTTACGGTGGCGTCCCACCCGTCCAGGCTCCCGGTTGCCTCGACCCGGGCCGCCGTCTTCTCCTTGTTGGCGCCGGACCCGGTGAACACGTCGGCGGAGATGACCCCGGTTCGGTACGTATCGAACGGCCAGTTCGCGGGATCGCCGTGCGCCTCGATGGTGGTGCTGACCTGTGCGGGCGCTTTTCCAACCGGGTATTGCAGATCACCCAGGTCGTTGTCGGGATACAGCCGCACCGCCGCGTCGCTCGTCAACACGCCGAAGTTCTTGTCGTACAACGTGTCTTTGGGGTAGACGAGCACATTCACCGTCAACCGGTTTGCGACGGTGTCCAGCTTCTCGAGTCGGACCTGCACGACGCTGTCCTCGGCCTCGACCTTGCTCAGGTCCACCGCGGGCAACGGGGGCGCCGACTTGGCCAACAGGTGCACGGCGATCAGCGACAGCACGTAGATGACGATGAGGGAGGCGACGATCCCGAACGCGATCGCGAGCTGGCGTCCTCGCGCACCGGTCTGCGCCGGAGGTGCCGGCGGCCCGGCGGTCATTGAGGCATCACGCAGCGTGATGCTAGCAGCGCGGTTCACACATTTCAGCGAATAACGATCACGATTTCATCCGCCCGCCGGTTGGCCGAGCCGATGGCGGAATCGGCACCTTTCGTCGGGCGGCGGGTCAATCCCGCGAAAAGGCAAGCGCGATCTCGGTTTCCACTTCCACGTAGGGACGACCGGACAGGTCGATGGTGACGTGGGTGATGGTGCCGCCGGTGAACACGAACGGCGCCTTGTAGCGGCTGGAGACGCCCGACCCGCCGTTGCGACCGACCGTGATACCGGCACCCGCCAGGCCGAACGTACCGGGGTGGGTGATCACCCCGGTCAGCGTGCCGACCACCTTGTCGTCGATGAACAGCGTGACGTCGCCCAGCGGCGTGTGGCTGTTCTCGACCGTCCCAGTGCGGGAATAGCTGGCGCCGAACAGATGTCTGCCCAGCGGTACGGCGTCGGACGAGGCCACCTCCTGCTGGCGCTCGCCGAGGAAGTTGTACACGTAATGCAGGCGGCCGTCCTGGATGAACAGAACATGTCCACCATGCGCGCCGCCCTGTTTGAACAGCACACCCTCGGCGCCGGTGGTGTCGACGGTCACCTCGGCCAGCACCGAGAACGACCTGCCCCGGATTTCGGCGGCCGCACCGATGCCCACGTCGGCGCAGTCGGGATAGTAGATGTAGCTGTTGCGGTCGCTAACCAGATAGGGACGCGTCCGCGTCAGGGTCTCCAGCAGGTTGAGATCCGACAGCGGCAGGCCGTTGTACTTGGCCGCCTCCGAAAACCACAGCGCCTTGAGTTCTTCGAGTTTGTCCGGGTTTTCGGCGGCCAGGTCGTGGCACTGGCTGCGGTCGGCTTCGATGTGGAACAGTTCCCAGCGGTCGGCGTCGAAATGCGACCAGCCGGCCGGCGTGGCCGCGTGCACGGTGTTGGCGAACCAGCCCCGATGCCAGATGCCGCGGGTCCCCAGCATGGTGTAGAACTGGGTGCTCTTCTGGGTCTCGGCGCCCGGATCATCAAGGGCCGCCTTGAAGCTCACACCGTCCAGCGGCTTCTGGGCGATACCCTTCACGGTTTCCGGCGGCGTCATGCCCAGCAGGTCGTAGACGGTCGGGGTGATGTCGCAGACGTTGACGTAGTTGTCGCGGACTTCCCCGTGTGCGGCAATTCCGTTGGGCCACGAGATGATTGCGGTGTCGGCGATGCCGCCCTCATGGGAGGCGTAGCGCTTGTACAGCTTGTAGGGCGTGTTGAACGCCATCGCCCACCCGATCGGGTAATGGTTGTAGGTCTCGGGGCCGCCGAGGTGTTCGAACAGCTTCATGCTCTCCTCGACGGTGTCGATGTAGCCGTTGAAGAACTTGCCCTCGTTGACCGATCCGTTCGGGCCGCCCTCGCCGCTGGCGCCGTTGTCGGAGATCACCACGACGATGGTGTCGTCCAGCTGGCCCGATTCCTCGAGATAGTCCAGAATTCGGCCGATCTGGGCGTCGGTGTAGCTCAGGAACCCGGCGAACACTTCGGCCATCCGGGAGAACAGCCTCTTCTCTTCGTCGCTCAGCGAATCCCAGGGCCGCACCGTGTCCTGCAGCGGCCACGGCTCACCGCCCGGCCCCTTCACGTCGAGATACGGGTTGACCGGTGATAATTCGGTGTCGGACGGCACGATACCCAGCGACTTCTGCCGCTCCAGCACCACCTCGCGGTAGCGCTCGTAGCCCATGTCGAACTTGCCGGCGTAGCGGTCCGCCCATTCTTTGAACACGTGGTGCGGCGCGTGCCCGGCGCCCGGACAGACGTAGGAGAACCAAGGCTTCTCGGGCGCAATCACTTTCGCGTCGCGGATGAATTCGATCGCTTTGTCCGCGAGGTCTTTGGAGAGGTGGTAGCCGTCCTCCGGGGTGGCCGGCGGAGCCACCGGGTGGTTGTCGTAGACGAGGTCCGGATACCACTGATCGGTCTCGCCGCCCATGAACCCGTAGAACCGTTCGAAGCCGCGCGAGGTCGGCCAGTGCCGCCTCGTCGCGGCGAGGTTCGATTCCTCGAGGGGCGTCAGGTGCCACTTGCCCACGCAGTAGGTGTTGTATCCCCGTTCGGCGAGAACCTCGGAGAGCAACCCGGTTTCGAACGGGATGCGGCCGTTGGAGTTGGGGAAACCCTCGGTGAACTCCTCGATGGTGGCCATGCCGACGGTCGTGGCGTTGCGGCCGGTGAGCAGCGACGCCCGGGTCGGCGAGCACAGCGCCGTGGTGTGGAATTGCGAGAGCCGGATGCCGCGCTGCGCGATGCGCGACATGGCGGGCATCTCGACCAGGCCGCCGAAGCAGTCCCAGGTCGCGATGCCGGTGTCGTCCCACACCAGGTACAGGACGTTGGGCGCGTTCTCGGGCGCGGTCGGCGCGGCGTAGGGCCCCCAGTCCGGTTCGGAATCCCGGATGTCGAGCTCGATCTTGCCGCTGAACCGCGGCTCCCCGCTCTGCCCCGACCCAGCGACCATCGTCAGCCTCACTCTCGTAGCGGACTTGCCGAACGTGCGTGAAGACTACACCCGGGGCCCGGGCGTGGTGGTGCTGCTACCGCGAGGGGTTTACTTCGCCTTTTCCAGGATTTCGACGAGCCGCCAACGCTTGGTCGCCGACGTCGGGCGGGTCTCCATCAGCGAGACGCGGTCGCCGATGCCGGCGGTGCTGTTCTCGTCGTGCGCCTTGACCTTGGTGGTGGTCCGGATGATCTTGCCGTACAGCGGGTGACGCACGCGGTCTTCGAGCTCGACCACGATGGTCTTCTGCATCTTGTCGCTCACCACGTAGCCGATGCGCACCTTGCGGCGGCCCCGCACCTTCGGGTTGGCCGGAGTGTGCTTGGGGCCTTTGGCATTACCGTCTTTCGACACGGCTTCTTTTGCGGCGGCCTTCTTCGGGGCGGCCTTCTTGGCTTCTGCCATCACGATTCCTTACCGTCGGGCCCGCTGGCCAAGCCCAGTTCTCGTTCGCGCAGCACGGTGTAGACGCGCGCGATCTCCTGACGCACCGTGCGGAGCCGGCGGTTGTTGGTGAGCTGTCCGGTCGCCATCTGGAAACGCAGATTGAAAAGCTCTTCCTTGGATTCGCGCAAGCGCTCCGTCAGCTCATCCTCGGTGAGCTCACGCAGTTCGCCAGGCGAGGTTCCGACTGCCATCAGAACTGATCCTCTCGAGTCACGATGCGTGCCTTGATCGGCAGCTTGTGGATTGCGCGGGTCAGCGCCGCCCGAGCGATCTGCTCGTTGGGGTAGCTGAGTTCGAACAGCACCCGGCCCGGCTTTACGTTGACGACCCACCACTCCGGCGAACCCTTACCCGAACCCATCCGGGTTTCGGCGGGCTTCTTGGTCAGCGGCCGGTCGGGGAAGACGTTGATCCACACCTTGCCGCCACGCTTGATGTGCCGGTTGATGGCGATACGAGCGGACTCGATCTGCCGGTTGGTGACGTAGGCGTGCTCCAGAGCCTGGATGCCGTAGTCACCGAAGTTCACCGCCGTGCCGCCACTGGCGATGCCGCGCTGGCGGGGGTGGTGCTGCTTGCGGTGTTTAACCCTGCGGGGGATCAACATGATTCAGCTCTCCGTGCTTGGTGGTTCTGCAGCGGGTGCGGACTGCGCCGCGGCTCCGGCGCCCTCGTCGGCGCTCGCGGCCGCGCGGCCGGCCTCGGTGCCGGTGGCCGTGGTGCCCGACGCGCCACTGCGACGCGGACGGGTGCCCGACGGACGTTCACGGCGCGAGCGCTCGGCGCCCGCCGGGGCGGCGGCCAATTCGCGCTTGCCACCGACGATGTCGCCCTTGTAGATCCACACCTTCACGCCGATCCGGCCGAAGGTGGTCTTGGCCTCGTACAGCCCGTAGTCGATGTCGGCGCGCAGCGTGTGCAGCGGCACCCGGCCCTCGCGGTAGAACTCCGAACGGCTCATCTCGGCGCCGCCGAGACGTCCCGAGCACTGCACCCGGATGCCCTTGACGTTGGGCTGGCGCATCGCCGACTGGATGGCCTTGCGCATCGCCCGGCGGAAAGCCACGCGGTTGCTCAGCTGCTCGGCGACGCCCTGGGCCACCAATTGTGCCTGCGATTCCGGGTTTCGGACCTCGAGAATGTTGAGCTGCACCTGCTTGCCGGTCAGCTTCTCCAGGTCGGCGCGGATCCGGTCGGCCTCGGTGCCGCGACGGCCGATCACGATGCCCGGGCGCGCGGTGTGGATGTCCACGCGGACCCGGTCACGGGTCCGCTCGATCTCCACGTCGGCGATGCCGGCCCGCTCCAGGCCGGTCGAGAGCAGCCGCCGGATCGCGACGTCTTCCTTGACGTAGTCCGCGTACTGCTTGTCGGCGTACCAGCGTGACTTCCAGTCGGTGGTGATGCCCAGCCGGAAGCCGTGCGGATTGATCTTCTGGCCCACTAGTCTGAGCCTCCCTTCGCGTCAGAGGTCTCAGACGTCTTGGCAGGTGCTTTCTTGGCCGCAGAAGGAGAAGCCTTCTGGGCGGGCGCCTTCTTGGCGGCGGTCTTCTTCGCGGGCGCCTTGTTGGCGGGTGCTTTCGCGGCGGCCTTGCTGCCCTCGGCACGACGCGCGCGCGACGACTTCGCCTGCTGGTCCTTGCCCGGACGGCTCTCCACCACGACCGTGATGTGGCTGGTGCGCTTGCGAATCCGGAACGCGCGGCCCTGGGCGCGCGGGCGGATGCGCTTGGCGGTGGGGCCCTCGTCGGCGTAGACGGTGGCCACCACCAGGGTCGTCGGGTCGAGCCCGTTGTTGTTCTGCGCGTTGGCCGCGGCGCTGGCGATCACCTTGGCCACCGGCTCGCTGGCGGCCTGCGGCGCCCAGCGCAAGATGTCGAGCGCGTCGGCCACCGATCGCCCGCGCACCAGGTCGATCACCCGGCGCGCCTTTCTCGGCGACACCCGCACGAAACGTGCTTTGGCCACCGCCGATGGGAATTCCGTTGTGGTCATCGCCGTTTGGCCTTCCGGTCGTCCTTGATGTGTCCCTTGAAGGTGCGGGTGGGCGCGAATTCACCAAGTTTGTGGCCGACCATCGACTCGGTGACGAACACCGGGACGTGCTTGCGTCCGTCGTGGACGGCGAAGGTGTGGCCGATGAAGTCAGGAATGATCGTCGAACGCCGCGACCATGTCTTGATCACCTGTTTGGTGTTCTTCTCGTTCTGCACGTCGACCTTCTTCAGCAGATGGTCGTCGACGAACGGGCCCTTCTTCAGGCTGCGTGGCATGTGCTACTCCTACCGGCCGTGCTTCTTGCCGGTGCGCCGGCGTCGGACAATGAGCTTGTTACTGGCCTTGTTCGGGTGGCGGGTGCGGCCCTCGGGCTTGCCCCACGGGCTCACCGGGTGACGACCGCCGGAGGTCTTACCCTCACCACCACCGTGCGGGTGGTCCACCGGGTTCATGACCACACCCCGCACCGAGGGACGCTTGCCCTTCCAGCGCATCCGGCCGGCCTTGCCCCAGTTGATGTTGGCCTGCTCGGCGTTACCGACCTCGCCGACCGTGGCGCGGCAGCGCACGTCGACGCGGCGGATCTCACCGCTGGGCATGCGCAGCGACGCGTAGGTGCCCTCTTTACCGAGCAGCTGGATGCTCGATCCGGCCGACCGCGCCAGCTTGGCGCCACCGCCCGGTCGCAGCTCCACGGCGTGGATCACGGTACCGGCCGGGATGTTGCGCAACGGCAGGTTGTTGCCCGGCTTGATGTCGGCGTTCGGACCGCACTCCACCACGTCGCCCTGCGAGAGTCCCTGCGGCGCAATGATGTAACGCTTCTCGCCGTCCAGGAAGTGCAGCAACGCGATGTTGGCGGTCCGGTTGGGGTCGTATTCGATGTGGGCGACCTTGGCGTTCACGCCGTCTTTGTCGTTGCGGCGGAAGTCGATCACCCGGTACGCGCGCTTGTGGCCACCACCCTTGTGGCGGGTGGTGATGCGGCCGTGTGCGTTTCGCCCGCCGTGGCCGTGCAGCGGACGCACCAGCGACTTCTCCGGGGTGGAACGAGTGACCTCGGAGAAGTCGGACACGCTCGAACCGCGACGGCCGGGGCTCGTCGGCTTGTACTTACGAATTGCCATGTCTAATCAGGTTTCCTCTCGCGGCGGCTAGGCCGGTGCCCCGAACAGATCGATCGGCTTACTACCCGGCGCCAGCGTGACGATGGCCCGCTTGGTGCTCTTGCGCTGGCCGAATCCGGTCCTGGTGCGCTTGCGCTTACCTTGCCGGTTCGCGGTGTTCACCGACGCGACCTTGACGGAGAAGATCTTCTCGACAGCGATCTTGATCTGCGTCTTGTTCGAATCGGGGTGCACCACAAACGTGTACACGTTGTCGTCGAGCAGCGAATAGGACTTCTCCGAGATGACCGGGCCCAGGATGATGTCGCGGGGGTCAGTGATGGTTGCCATCTACGCCGAAACCTCCTCGGACTTGGCCGTGTTGGCCGCGATGTAGGCGTTCAGCGCCTCAACGCTGAACACCACGTCGTCGGAGCGCAGCACGTCGTAGGTGTTGAGCTGGTCGGGCGCCAGGACGTGCACGCCCGGCAGGTTGCGCACGCTCTTGGCACCGGCCTCGTCGCTGCGGCCGATCACGACCAGAACCTGCTTGCGGTCGGTCAGCGTGCCCAAAAACGCCCTGGCGTTCTTGGTCGACGGCGTCTGGCCCGAGACCACTTCGGTGATCGCGTGGATGCGGCCGTTGCGCGCCCGGTCGGACAGTGCGCCGCGCAACGCCGCGGCGATCATCTTCTTGGGCGTGCGCTGGCTGTAGTCGCGGGGCTTCGGGCCGTGCACGACACCACCGCCGGTGAACTGCGGGGCCCGCGTCGAACCCTGTCGGGCCCGGCCGGTTCCCTTCTGCCGGTACGGCTTACGGCCGCCACCGCTGACGTCGCCGCGGGTCTTGGTCGAGTGCGTGCCCTGCCGCGCCGCCGCCCGCTGCGCCGTGACCACCTGGTGCATCAGCGCGATATTGGCCGGGGCGTCGAACAATTCGGCCGGCAGCTCGACCGAGCCATCGACCTTACCGGCCGGCGTCTTGACGTCGATCTTGAGCGTCTTGGAGCTTTCTGCCATCACTTCTCACCTCGTTTGACAGCGCTGCGGACCACGACGAGCCCGCCGGTGCGGCCGGGGACCGCACCCTTGATCAGCAGCACGCCGTTCTCGGCATCGACCTTGTGCACCACCAGGTTTTGCACGGTCACCCGATCGCTACCCATCCGGCCCGACATGCGGGTGCCCTTGAACACGCGGGACGGGGTGGCGCAGCCGCCGATGGAACCCGGACGGCGGTGCACCGCCTGCGCGCCGTGGCTGGCGCCCTGGCCGCGGAAGCCGTGGCGCTTCATGGTGCCCGCGAAACCCTTGCCCTTGGAGGTGCCGGTGACGTCGACGTAGGCGCCGTCGGCGAAGATCTCCGCCGTCAGCTCCTGGCCGACTTCGTAGTCCGCCGCGGCGGCCTCGTCGTCCAACCGGAGCTCGGCCAGGTGCCGGCGCGGGTTCACGCCCGCGGCGGCGTACTGACCGGTCACCGGCTTGTTGACCTTGCGGGGACTGATCTCGCCGTAGGCCAGCTGCACGGCGCTGTAGCCGTCGCGCTCGGGGGTACGGATCCGGGTCACCACGTTCGGGCCGGCCTTGACGACCGTCACCGGCACGACCCTGTTGTTCTCGTCGAACACCTGCGTCATGCCCAGCTTGGTGCCCAGAATGCCTTGTCTCGCCATTTGTTCTGGATCTCCTACTGGATGTTGACGTCGACACTGGCCGGAAGGTCGATGCGCATCAGCGCGTCGACGGTCTTCGGCGTCGGGTCGAGGATGTCGATCAACCGCTTGTGGGTGCGCATCTCGAAGTGCTCGCGCGAGTCCTTGTACTTGTGCGGCGAGCGGATGACGCAATACACGTTCTTCTCAGTCGGCAGCGGCACCGGACCTACCACGCTGGCACCCGTACGGACGACGGTCTCGACGATCTTGCGCGCCGACGCGTCAATAGCCTCATGGTCGTAGGCCTTAAGCCTGATGCGGATCTTCTGTCCCGCCACGCTTCTCCTACCTTCACTCCTGTATGAAGCCCGCAATCGGGCTTGTCTCCGTGTCCCAGTGCTCCCGGCGTGCGGGTCGGCCCGCCCAACTCTGGGCCGGTCGCGCGTTGCGCCGGATATCGCGCCGCTGTTTACCTGTCGTGGTCCACCGACCCCCGCGGTCGGGCGTGTCACCCTCACGCAGCCTCATCCGCGATCGAAATTCGTCGCTCTCAAAGGATGGGACCGGACGCGCCCGTTTGGACGCTGGTCGTATGCCCGACCAGGCGCAAACCCGGCTCAAGGCAACCTGAACAGTATGCCTCAGATCGTCGCCCGCGCAAAATTCGGCCGCGATCTGCGGCCGTCTCCGCGGCGCCCGACGCCAGGGAACTGGCCGCGGGCGGTAAACGCGCTGGTCAGCGGGCCGATGACGGTCATCGTCGGCTCCCTAGGCCCCCGCCGATTCGATGTCCGCGATGCCGGTCCTGCCGCATTGCACATGTAAGAAGCCGTCGACGGCCGCCAGCGCGCATTGGTAGTAGTCGAAATCGGGCAGCGTGGACAGGCGGCCCAGCACCAGCGGGCCGATGAGCAGGGCGATCGCCCGCGACCGGTCCACCTCCCCCAGTTCAGCGGCCTCCGGGCTGTCGAAGATGGCGTCGAAGGGCTCGGCGTACTGCTGGGCGATGCGCTCACGCAGGGTGGTGATGGCCACGCTGTCGGCGTTGAGGCTGTTCCGGGGCGCGGGCAGGCCCTCGAGATCGCGGCCCAGCGCGAGCCAGGACATGGCGGTCATCAGGGTGGGCGCCTGGGCGACGGATTCGGCCTGGGCCAGCACCACCGCGACCAGACGATCGCGCAGTGAACCCTCGGCCGGCGGTGTGGGCGATGCCGGAATCAGGCTGTTGAAAGCCGCTGCCAGTAGGTCGTTTCCGCTCGGGAAGTGGCGATACAGGGTGGCCCTGGCGACGTTGGCGGTGCGGGTCACGGCGTCGACGGTCACCGCGCTGGGACCCCCGGCGCGCAACAGGGTGACGGCGGCTTCCAGCAGCCTGGCCCGCGACCTCGCGGGTCGCGGATCGGACGTCCCGTCGCTGATTGCGACCCACCTCCTGTTTGAAAACGAGACCATCGGTCTATCTACAAGACTGTTGGTCTCGAAACTCCACCCCGCCAAGGAGGTGCATCGCATGGTCGAAACCCTCGTCCGGTCCGACCAGCGTACTGACGGGATCGGCATCGGCAATAGCTCCCGGGCGCGAAACTGGACGCTGGCCGTCGCCTGCACGGGCGTAGCCCTGGTGGTGGCGTCGATGACGGCCCTGAACACCGCGCTCGGCGACCTGGCGGTGGCCACCTCGGCCACCGCATCGCAGCTGAACTGGGTCGTCGACGGCTACACGGTGGCGCTGGCGTGCCTGCTGCTGCCGGCCGGCGCGCTCGGCGACCGCTACGGCCGGCGCGGTGCGCTGCTGACCGGACTGCTGGTGTTCTCGATCGGCTCGATCGCACCGGCCCTGCTGCACAACCCGAGCCAGGTGATCGCGGGCCGGGCCGTGGCCGGGATCGGCGCCGCATTCGTCATGCCCGCCACGCTCTCGCTGCTGACGGTGGCGTATCCAAAAGACGACCGCATCAAAGCCGTTGGGATCTGGGCCGGGACGGCCGGTTCCGGCGGTGTCCTGGGAATGCTCGGTTCCGGCCTGCTGCTTCGCTTTTGGGACTGGCACGCCATCTTCTGGTCGCTGGGTATCGCCGGGCTAGTCATCTTCACGTTGGCCTGCACGGTCGCATCGTCCCGCGAAACCGATGCTCCCCGCATCGATTGGCGCGGGGCGGCGCTGATCGGCGCGGCGGTCGCGATTGCGGTGGCCGCCATCCTGGAAGCGCCCGGCCGCGGCTGGAGCGACCCGGTGGTGTGGGGCGGGCTCGTCGCGGGCGCGGTCCTGGCCGCGGCGTTCGGCGCCCTCGAGTTACGCCTGGCGTTACGCGGGCGGCAACCACTGCTGGATGTCCGGCTGTTCGCCGACCCCAATTTCGCCACCGGCGTCGGCGCGATCGTCATCCTGTTCGGCGCGACGTTCGGATTCTTCTACCTCGGAATGCAATACGTGCAACAGATCATGGGCTACTCGGCGCTGGCGACCGCGAGCGCCTTCGGGCCGTTCATGGTGCCGCTGGGCGTCTGCTCGGCGCTGTCGTTCTGGTACGTGCCCAAGCTGGGTCTGCGGTTGGTGCTGTTCGTAGGCACGCTGCTGATGGCAGTCGGTTTCGGGTGCATGTACGGACTGGACCTGTACTCGACGTATTTCGAATTCGCTTGGCCCACATTGGTACTGGCTACCGGAATCGGGATCTGCACGGCTCCCACGACGTCGGCGATCATGGGCGCCGTTCCCGACGAGAAGCAGGGCGTCGCCTCCGCGGTGAACGACACGTCGCGCGAGATGGGCGGTGCATTGGGCATCGCGGTGGCCGGTTCCGTTCTGGCCGGCCGCTACTCGCACGAGCTCGCCCCCCGGCTGGCGGCCTTTCCCGCGCCGGTGCGTACCGAAGCCACCGACTCGCTCGCGAAAGCCGTCGAGGTGGCCGGCAGGCTCGGTCCCCAGGGCCGGGAGCTGGCCGACATCAGCAAGTCGGCCTTCCTGGCGGCCCTGCACGCCTCCACGATCACGATGGCCGCGATCGTCGCCGTGGCCGCCGTCCTGATCGGATTGTGGGCGCCCGGTCGCGACGGTCGCCAGCTACGCCCGGTGCGCAGGTTGCTGTCCGGCCGGCGTCAGTGAACGAACTCCGCGGCCCGGTGCCCGATCATCACGATCGTGGCGTGCGGGCCGCGGCCGGTGATCGCGGGCAGGATCGAGCCGTCGATCACCCACAGGTTGTCGATGCCGAGCACCCGGCACCGCGAGTCGACGACGACATGCGGGTCGCCGTCGGCGCCCATCGGTGCGGTGCCGCACAGATGTTGCGAGGTTGACCATACCGCCGCCGCGGCATCGATTGTGCCGCCGGACAATTCGCGGGCCAGCTCGGTGCCTCGGCGCAGCGCCGCCACGTCGTCGGGCTCGCTGTCGTAGCGGTGCTCGATGCGCGGCGGCACGTCCGGGTCGGGGGCTACCAGCGTGATGCGCCCCCGCGCCCGCGGCCGCATCAGCGCCACCCCGATGTGCGGCCAGTCGGCATGCCCGGCGGTGCCGTCGCCGGTCATCGCCACGAATCCGCCCGTGTACGGCCTGATCTCGAGCCCGTCGTCGGTGCTGAGCACCACTTCGAGCACCGGACGTCCGGGCGCCACGGTCCAATCGGTGGGCAGCACCCACTCGGCGTGATCGCTGAAGGACGCGCCCACCGGCAACGGCGCCAGCACCGGCACCCCGGCGGTGGTCAGCATCGGCTCATCGCCGATGCCCGAGGCCATGAGCAGGCGCGCCGTCTCAATAGCGCCGGCACACAACACGATTCGGTCGGCATCAAACGTCATCGGGCCGTGCTCCCCGATCGCCTCGACGCCCACCGCAACGGTGCCCGCGAAACGCAACCGGGCAACCCGGGTCCGCGCCCGCAGGTCGAGGTTCGGCCGGCCCAGCGCCGGAATCAGGTAGCCCGCTCCGGGGCCCCGGCGCACACCGTCGACGATGTTGAGCGGGACGGGGCCGATTCCCGAAGCCTGCTCCGGTCCGCCGTCGTTGAGGTCGGCGACCCATCTGAATCCGGCGCGCTCGGCGGCGACGATGAATCGCTCTGTGGTCCCGGTCATTTCGCGCGTGCGGCGCACCCGGATGGGACCGCTGTCGCCGTGCGCCGGGCCGGCGAAGTCCAGGTCGGTCTCGATGGCGCGGAAGCTGTCCAGAACGTCGGGCCATGCCCAGCCCGGGATGGCCATCCGATCGAAGTCACGCGGCAATCCGCGGCAGAAGTAGCCACCGTTGACCGCGCCCGATCCGCCTACCGTCGCGCCGCGCACCAGGGGATGCTGACGGACGGGGTCGTCTGTGAGGCGGGTTTGGTAGCGCGCGACCAACGGACTGCCCGCGCCGATCGGCAACTGCGAACCGTTGGCGGTCAGCGCGAGCAGTGCCGGGTCATCGAGCGCGGGACCGGCCTCCAGGACGGTCACCGTACGGTGCGGGTCGGCGGAAAGACGTTCGGCAACAACCGATCCTGCACTGCCGGCGCCGACGATCAGCACATCGCTGTGCGAGGCGGCCGTGCTCAAGGCGGTGCTTAACTCCGGATCTGGGGTTTGAGGGCGCGCACGTTGCGCTCCCGTAGCACACCCCACCACAACCCGAGCCCGTACGCCAGGTCGTCGACACGCTTGAGCACCAGATAGGTCGGCAGCCCGATCGGTTCGACATCGTCACCGATGGCGTCGCGGCGGTGAACCCAGTCGACCACCCCGTCCATGACGGCCGCGATCAACACCACGCGCCTGAAGTGACGGGACATCGTCGCGGCCAGCAACGCCAACGGCCAGTAGTGCCGGCACAGCGCGGACGCCAGCTGCAGCGCCGCAGACCACAGGCCGCGGCCCGCGATCATCGCGACGTCGGTCATCGACGTCTCCGCGCTGCGCATCGCCCGCGCGATCCGGCGGCCGGTCAGCACGGCGAGGACGACGGACACCAGCCGCGACAGGGTGGAGCCGAACGCCATCAGGATCCACGTCATGAGCGCCCAACCGGAGATCACCACCGGCGCCGTCTTGTCCGGGTGGCGGACGGACAGCGGAGCCGCCGAGCCACCGTAAAACGCTTTGCGCGCAAGCCAATCCCGCAACTCGGTGCGGTGGTCGTGGGCGACCAGCGCGATCGGCTCGTAGCGCAGCCGGGCACCCGCCTCGATGAGGCGCCAGCACAGGTCGACGTCTTCACCGGATTGCAGGGTCTCGTCGAAGCCGCCGACACCCCGGATCGCCGAGCACCGGCAGATGATCGCGGCGCTGGGCACATAGGACACCGTGCTGTGCGGCAGGACCGGCGCCTCGCGCTCACCGAGGTCCAGCGAGGAGTGCACCGCCTCGTAGCGCGCCACCACGTTCTCGCTGTGCGACAGGCCGACGATGCGGGGCGCGACCAGGCCGACGGTGGGGTCGCAGAAGTGACCCAGCAGGGCCTCCAGCCAGCCCCGCCGTGGGGCGACGTCGGAGTCCAGGAAGGCGACGAAGTCCGTCCGGCAGGCCGTCAGCCCGGTGTTGCGGGCCGCGGCCGGGCCCTTACTGCGGTGGTGGCGCAGCACCTCGATGTCGCAGTGCGCGCCGACGAAGTCCTCGGGATTGATGGGAGGGGACGAGCCGTCGTCAACCACGATCACCCGCAGGCCGCGCAGTGAACTCACCAAGCGGCGTACGCCAGAAACGTTGTCCCGCACCGGGATCACCACTGTCACGTCATGGTGCGACGGGCCACCCGCTGGCCGCGGATGCGCCACCGTGGCGTCCAGGAGGGTGCGGGCGAGCTGGGCGCTGAGGTCGTCGCGCACCTTCAGCCGGCCGTCCGCGAGCATGTCCTGCGCGGCCGGGGCCAGCTTGAGCAGCCGGGTCGGCGAACCGCCGAGCAGCGCCGAGCCGTCACCGAGCACCCGCACGCGGCGGTCGACCTGAACGGCGAACCCGTTCGGTAACCGGGCGGCGGTCATATGCGCCGCTTCGCCGGCGCGGTCATATCAGCATCCCGTCGGGCCCCGGCCGCCACCGCGCGATCCGGCGGACACACTCGTCGACCATCTCGGTGAAGATCCGCTCGCCCTCGGCGGCGGTGGCCGTGGTCGGGTCGCCCAGCACGCCGACCGGGCTGACCGCCGCGACTCCCCCGCGGCGCATCGACCCGATCAGCTCGGGCAGTGGCGACCGGTTGCCGGGCACCCATTGGTCGGTTCTCACCTCGGCCGGCGAGATGTGCAGCAACACCGATGTTTCGGTATGGCCGGCGTGGGCGTCGCCGCCGGCACTCAGACAGGGGCACCACCCGACGTCGCGGCCCTCGGCGCGCAACAGGGCCACCGCGCGGCCGCACGCCGCAACGTTGCCGCCGTGGCCGTTGACGAAGGCGAGGCGCCGGGCCCAGCCGGCCGCTGACCTGCCGTATTCGACCAGCAGCAGCGTCAGCGCCTCGGTGCCGAGCGAGACGGTCCCCGGGAAGCTCTGGTGCTCGCCGCTGGCGCCATAGGCGATGGCCGGCGCCACCAGCCAGTCACGGCCGACGCGCGGTGCGGCGCCGCCGGCGACCGCGGTCGCGATCCGGGTGTCGGTGTCCAGGGGCAGGTGCGGGCCGTGTTGCTCGGTCGATCCCAGGGGAACCAATACCGACGCCGACATCTTTGATAGCTGGCTCGACGTCGCGGTTCCCAATTCGCCGAGTACGGACACTCGGTGATGGTAGGACGAATTCACCTGCCGTGCACCAATTGTTGGAGCTTGAAAAAAACTTTTTTTCTGGCTCGTTCATCGGGCGTTCGAATTGTGGACTCGTCCGTCACGGTTACCCCGCCCGTACCAGGAATCGTGCACACATCGTTAAATCCGGATATTTCCGGCCCGGATACCCAGGCTTTTGCTACGCGCTACCCGGGGGCAAGCCCAGCGCCCGGGTGAAACCGGGCGGCACCAGAATGTGGTCGGGTCCGAGGTCGTGCACCGAGGAGAGGCCCAGACCCATCAGGGCCGAGTCGATGCCGCCGCGCAGGATGTCGAGCACGTTCTCCACGCCCGGTTGGCCGGCCGCCGCCAGCCCCCACAGGTAGGCCCGGCCGATCATCACCGCGCGCGCTCCCAGCGCCACGGCCTTGACGACGTCGCTGCCGCGCCGGATGCCACCGTCGAGCACCACCTCGATCTGATCCCCGACGGCCGCGGCCACCGCAGGCAGGGCCCGGATCGAGGCCGGCGTGCCGTCCAGGTTGTTGCCACCGTGGTTCGACACCGAGATGGCCGAAACACCGGCGTCCACCGCCCTTTTGGCGTCATCGACGCGCATCACGCCCTTGAGCATGAACGGGCCTCCCCATAGTTCGCGGAGCCAGGCGATGTCCTCCCAGGTCGGCGGCGGGGTGCCCATCCACTCTCCGTAGGCCTGAAAGAACGGGGGGCCGGGCTCGCCGCGACGGCCCTGGTTGGGCACGCGCAGCTCAGGCGGCCGCATGGTCTTCGCCCACTGCAGGAACCACCGCGGCTTGGTGATGACCTCCGGACTCATCTTGACGATCGTTTGCAGATCCATCTTCTCCGGGATCGACGGGCTGCCCCAGTCGCGGCCGTGCGAGAAGCTCCAGTCGGTGGTGACGATCAGGCCCACGGCCCCGGCCGCGCGGGCGCGCTCGACCCGCGCGGCGATCGCGTCGCGGTCGCCGAGCCAATACACCTGGAAGAACACCTTGGGGTTCGCCGCGATGACGTCTTCGATCGGCTTACTGGCGAACGAAGACAGCCCCATGGCGGTGCCGCGGGCAGCGGCGGCCCGCGCCACGGCCACCTCACCCTCGGGGTGCACCGCCTGCACCCCCGTTGGCGAGATCAGTACCGGCAGTGAAATCTCTTGTCCCATAACGCTGGTCGACAAATCGCGCTTTTCCTGCGCACCGATGACGTGCGGCGCGAATCCGAGTTCGCTGAAAGCCGCCACATTGTCGGCGACCGTGACGCCTCTTTCGCTGGCCGAAATCAGCGACGAATATGCCGATTTCGGCAGCCGGCGCTTGGCGCGTTGCTGCGCGATGGCGACGGTCTCGAACCATGCGTCGGCCACGGTCACACCGGGCTTTCGTTGCACATGCGGGCCGGCGGCACCTCGGGCGGCGTGACCGCAGGCGGCCGCAACGACAGGGTGAGCGGCACCGGTTGGCGGATGCGGGTGCCGCGGGAGTGGTCGGCGCGGGGGCGCGGTGTCTCGCGGTCGTGGGCGAGCGCCGCCGCGCTGTGACCCTGGACGCACTCGGGGTCCGGTCCGTCCAGCGGCAGGCCGGTGAAGAATTTGGCGGCCATGCATCCGCCGCGACAGCTGTCGTAATGCCCGCAGCTGCCGCAGGCGCCGGCGGACTGCGGTTCCCGCAGTTCCCGAAACAGCGGGGCGTTCTTCCACACATTGTCAAAACCACCGTCCGCCAGCACGTTTCCGGCCAGGAAGCGGTCGTGGATGGCGAACGGGCAGGCATAGACGTCGCCGACCGGGTCGATCAGGCACACGACGCGGCCGGCGCCGCACATGTTCAGCCCGGCCAGCGCGCCCGACGAGCCGAGCGGGGCCAGATGGAAGAAGGAGTCGCCGGTGAGCACCCGCTCCCCCTTGGCCACCAGCCAGTCATACAGCTGGACCTGCTGGTCGGCGGTGGGGTGCAGCTCTTCCCAGACGTCGGCCCCACGCCCGGACGGGCGGAGCCGGGTGATCCGCAGTGTAGCACCGTAACGGCTTGCCAGCGCGGCGAATTCGTCGAGCTGGTCGACGTTGTGCCGGGTGACCACCACGGAGATCTTGGCGTCCATGAATCCGGCGGCGGCCAGGTTTTCCAGCGCCCGAACCGCCATGGCGAACGAGCCGGGCCCGCGGACCGCGTCGTTGACCTCGGCGGTGGCCCCGTCCAACGAGATCTGGACGTCGACGTAGTCGCTGGCCGCCAGCCGTGCCGCCACCTCCGGGGTGATCCGCACGCCGTTGGTGGAGAACTTCACGCCGACGTGGTGCTGGGTGGCGTAGTCCACGAGTTCCCAAAAGTCCGGGCGCACAGTCGGTTCCCCACCACCGATGTTGACGTAGAACACCTGCATGCGTTCCAGCTCATCGATGATGTCCATGCATTGGCGGGTGGACAGCTCGCGCGGATCGCGCTTGCCCGACGACGACAGGCAGTGCACGCACGCCAGGTTGCAGGCGTAGGTGAGCTCCCACGTCAGGCAGATGGGCGCGTCCAGCCCGTGCTCGAACTGCTCGATGAGCCGGGGTACGGGGGCCGCTGTTGTCATTGATGGTCCTCCAGGGGCACCAGCATGTGGGACTCGACGAGCACGCCGAGCGCGTGCAGATAGGGCGCCTGCGCGGCGTCGTCGACTCCGGCCGCGCGGCACGCGGACCGGACGTCGGGATGGTCGGCCAGCGACTTCACCACGTCGAGGATGACGCGGTTCTTCAGGAACGACAGCTTGCGGGTACCGAAGTGATACAGCAGCGCACCGAACGGCTCCGGCCGAACCGCCACCTGCGGGTGCAGTCGCCAGCCGCTGTCAGGATCGAACGAGGTCGCCGCCTGCGCGGGCGCGGGCACGGTCAGTAGACCCCGCACATGCCGTCGATGGACACCTCTTCGACCAGGGTCTCGGTGACGAGCTGGGTGTCGGTTTCGGTCTCGTGTTCCACGGGGCTTGCCTTTCGTCCGGTCTTGACAACGATGGGGTCTGGGTCACACTGGTCGTCAGAATATGGCATCGAGTGCCGAAATGGAAGGGCGAGGTCCGATGATGCCGCAACCACGGGTGGGCAGGCGCCGCTCGACCACTCCGCACCACATCACCGGCGTCGCCATCGACATGTTCACGGCCCGCGGTTTCGCCGACGTGAGCGTGGACGATGTGGCCCAGGCCGCCGGCATCTCCCGCCGGAGCCTGTTCCGGTATTACGCGTCCAAGAACGCCATCCCCTGGGGTGACTTCGACAACCACCTCGCCCACCTGCGCGATCTGTTCGACGACATCGACGCCGGCGTGCGCCTGAGCGACGCGCTGCGCTTTGCGCTGTTGGCGTTCAACACCTTTGACGAGTCCGAGACGGCCCGGCACCGGCAGCGGATGCGGGTCATTCTGCAAACCGCTGAGCTGCAAGCGTATTCGATGACGATGTATGCCGGCTGGCGTGAGGTGATCGCCGGGTTCGTGGCGCGCCGCCTGGATGCGAAGCCCACGGATCTGCTGCCCCAGACTGCCGCCTGGACGATGCTGGGGGTGGCCCTGGCGGCCTACGAACACTGGCTCAGCGACGAGTCCGTTCCCCTGCCGGTCGCCCTGGGCAAGGCCTTCGACGTGGTCGGCGCCGGGCTGGACGGGCTGGACAGGTGACGACAGAACACCTGGTGCACACCCTGCGGTCACAGGGCAGGTTCTGCGCCGCGTCGGGCTCGCGGATGTACGGCGAGCTGTTCGAGTTGGTGGCGAGCGACGTCGAGGCCGGGGGCGCCTTCGCGACCATCCTGTCCGGGCGTGAGGACGCCCCGTCGCGCGACGCGGTACCGCTGCGGTTGCTCGGCGGGTTGCACCGGCTGGTGCTCGACGGCCGGGCGTCGCGGTTGCGCCGCTTCTACCCCAGCAGCGGGGGAAGCTGGGATGCCGAACGCGCCTGGCCGGAAATTCTGGACACCGCGGCCGCTCACGCCGACGAGCTGCGCGCCGCGCTGCGGCGGCCTCCGCAGACGAACGAGGTGGGCCGATCGGCCGCACTGATCGGCGGTCTGCTGCACGTCAATCACGAATTCGAATATCCGGTAAGGCTTTTCGAGATCGGAACGAGTGCGGGGCTGAACCTGCGGGCGGACCACTACGGCTATCGCTTCGCCGGTGGCCGGTGGGGGCCGGCCGACTCGCCGGTGACCATCGACGACGCGTGGCGCGGCGCGCTGCCGGTGCGGCGCGAGGTGCGGATCGTCGCGCGTCACGGTTACGACATCGCGCCCATCGACGTCGGCGACGCCGACGGCGAGATGGCCCTGCTGAGCTACGTCTGGCCCGACCAGGACGCCCGGCTGGCGCGGTTGCGCGGCGCCATCGAGGTCGCCCGCCGGGTCCCGGCCACACTCGAACGCCGCAGCGCTGCGGACGCGGTCGCCGGCCTGACCCTGGCCGACGGTGCGCTGACCGTCTTATGGCATTCGATCACCTGGCAGTACCTGTCCGCCGACGAACGTGCCACCGTCGAGGCTCACGTGGACGCGCTGGCCGGTCGGGCCGACGTGCGCTCGCCGTTCGCCCACCTGACGATGGAGCCCGAGCGCGACGGGCCGGGCGCACCGGTAACCTTCGTGGTGCGGGCCCGCATCTGGCCGCGGGGCGATTCGCAGGTGCTGGCCGAATGTCATCCGCACGGGCCGCCGGTGGACTGGCGGTAGCACCGCACGGCCGCCGCGCACCGCGGACACGAAAAGGCTTTGTCAGCCCAGCATTTCGGCGATAGGCACGGCCGCGGCGATCTTGGCCCGAACCTTCATGACCTTGCCGGGCAGCCCGCCGCCGACCACCCCGACCAGGACGCCGTCCCGCTCGTAGTAGGCGAGGAACTTGCGGCCGTCGTCCTCGACGATATGGACGGTATCGCCGGCCTCCGGCTCGCCCAGGCACTGGATCTTGACGTCATACTGGTCGCTCCAGAAGTACGGCACTACCACCACCGACGGCACTTCTTGGCCGAGCAGCGCCGGCACGACGGCGCGTGCCTGGTCGGCGACGTTGCTCCAATGTTCCACGCGCCCTTGGTGTCCCGTCGCATCGCGCCACGATGCGACGTCACCGAGCGCCCACACCTTCGGCGCGCTGGTGCGTCCGGCTTCGTCGCATATGACGCCGTTGTCCACCTCGACTCCGCTGCCTTCGAGCCATTCGGTCGCCGGACGCGACCCGATGCCGACGACCACGATGTCGGCCGGCAGTTCGGTGCCGTCGCTCAGCACCACCGCCTCGACGTGCGAGTCGCCGCGCACCTCGGCCACCCCGACCCCGAGGCGAACGTCGACGCCTTCGGCACGGTGCAGCCGCGCCACCAGCTCACCGATCTGCTCACCGAGCACCGCCGCCAGCGGTGTCGGCTGCGGCTCCACCAGCACCACGTGTACGCCCAGGCTGCGCAGGCTGGCCGCCACCTCGCAGCCGATGAAGCCGGCCCCGATGACGACGGCGCGCTGCGCCGCGGTCGCGTGCCGGCGCAGCGCCATGCTCTCGTCGAACGACCGCAGCACGCGGATGCCCTCGAGATCCGGGATCGTCGGAATGCGCCGCGGCACCAGGCCGGTGGCGATGACCAGTTCGTCGTAACCCAGCGTGGTCCCGTCGTCCAGCGTCACCGTCTGCGCCGCGGTGTCCAGGCTGCGGGCGGCCGACCCCAGCCGCAGCGTGACGTTGTTGTCGTCATACCACTCGCGCGGTTTGAGCGCCGTGTCGTCGACCTCTTTGCGCAACACCTCTTTGGACAGCGGCGGGCGATCGTAGGGCAGGTGCACCTCGTCGCTGACGATCGTGATGGGCCCGGAATACTCCGACTTGCGCAGCTGCTCGGCGGTGCGGGCGGCGGCCAGTCCGCCGCCGACGACCACGATTCCGTTGTTGGCGCTTTCGTCACTACTCACGTGGAGTTCTTAGCACGATGGCCGCTCAGTACTTTAGGGCACCCTTATCTACGGGGATCTGGGTCCCGGTGAGCGTGCCCGAGCCGTCACCGGCAAGCCACGCCACCACGTCGGCCACTTCGTCGGCAGACATGAATCCGTTGGGCTGCACCGGCATTGGCGGAAAGCTGTGGACGAAGGCGGGATGCCTGGCGAAAATCTCCATCATCGCCTCGGGTTCGATCATCGGGGTGTCCACCGAGTACGGGTGGATGGAGTTGACCCGGATGCCGAATTCGCCGAGTTCGATGGCGAGCGTGTTGGTGAGCGCGGTGAGTCCGTGCTTGCTGGCCGAATAGTGGCCGTTGCCCGGCGTGGCCTTGATGCCAGCCGAGGAGCTGACCACCACGATGGAGCCGCCGTTTCCGGCCTCGATCATCGCGGGCACGGCGGCGCGCAGCGTGCGCCACGTGCCGGTGAGGTTGACATCGATGACCGTGTTCCACTGCTCGTCGGAGAGCTCCCAGATGCGGCCCCAGCTCAGCACTCCGGCGTTGGCCACCACGATGTCGAGCCGGCCGAACTGCTCGATCGCATCGGCGACCAGATCCCGCAGGGCGGCGTCGTCGCGGACGTCGACCTCGCGGCTCAGGATCTTGCGGCCCTCGTTTTCCACCAGGCGGGCGGTCTCATCGAGGTCCTCGCGGGTGGCCGGCGGATACGTCACGCTGGCGGACGCCGCCGCGCAGATGTCCAGCGCGACGATGTCGGCGCCCTCGCGGGCCAGCCGCACCGCGTGCGAGCGCCCCTGCCCGCGGGCGGCCCCGGTGATGAATGCGACCCGCCCCTGCAGTGATCCGGCCAGTCCAGCCACGTACAACCCCTTCGAACGCCGATAGACCAAGCCAGGCTAGCAGCGCAACTGAAACGTGTTCTAATTCACCCGGCGACGCCGACCCACGCAAACCGCGTCCGGTCGGCTACAGCGGTTCGGGTGACACGGTCGGCATCCGCTTGACCGGCGTGCCCGCCGAGTGCGTGGGCTGCGCGGTGGCCGGGGCGTGCGGCACCGTGCGCGCCGACACCGGCATCGCCGAGGCACCGGAGCCCTGCGGCGGCACCTCGGTTTGCATCGCCGCGGCGGGGGCACCGGCCGGTGTCGTCGCCGACGACGCCGGGACGACGCCGGCCGGAGAACTGGGCGCCGATCCGGCCGGCGCGTAGGACGGCGTCACCACCCGGGCCGCGCCGGCAGGGGTGGTCGCCGAGGCCAGCGTCGCCGATCCCGCCGGAGCCGCCACAGCCGGAGTGCCGGCCGGAGCGGGCGCCGCCGCTGCCGCGGCAGGTGCCATCGCCGCCGCCAGCGATCCCGCGGGCGCGGCCGGAGCGGACGTCCCCACGGCGCCGACGCTCACGGCAGGCACCTGCGCGGCCACGGAGGCGGGGGCCGCCACGGCCCGCAGGGGTGAGACGTTCGCGGCCTCGGCGAACGCGTACTGTGCCGCACCGCCGTTCATCAACTGGACGAATTGACTGTGAAACTCGGCTGCCTGGGCGCTGAGCGCCTGATAGACGCGGGAGTGCGCATCGAAGAGCGCGGCGATACCCACCGACACCTCGTCGGCGCCGGGAGCCAGCACATTCGATGTCGGACCCAATGCCACGGTGTTGGCCGAGCTGATCGTCGACCCGATCGTGGCCAAGTCCCCCGCGGCGGCCTCGACCAACTCGGGCGTCGCTTGAACGAACGACATCGCCACCTCCCGCAATGCGACGGTCAGGAGAATTATGCGCACATCGTAGCCAGGCGGCGCCGTCGGCGCAGGATCTCCGCCACTTTGGTCTGCGACATCGCCGACCCACAACACAAAGCCCGGACTGCCTGGTGGGCAATCCGGGCTCTGCGGTGCTCGGGAACTACTTGATGATCTTGACGACCCGGCCGGCGCCGACGGTGCGGCCACCCTCGCGGATCGCGAACCGCAGACCGTCGTCCATGGCGACGGGCTGGATCAGCTTCACCGAGATGTTGGTGTTGTCACCGGGCATCACCATTTCGGTGCCCTCCGGCAGCGTCACCACACCGGTCACGTCGGTGGTGCGGAAGTAAAACTGCGGACGGTAGTTATTGAAGAACGGCGTGTGCCGGCCGCCCTCGTCCTTGGACAGGATGTAGACCTGGCCCTCGAACTCGGTGTGCGGGGTGGTGGTGCCGGGCTTGGTCACGACCTGACCGCGCTCGACGTCCTCACGCTTGATGCCACGTAGCAACAGCCCGACGTTGTCGCCAGCCTGGCCCTGGTCGAGCAGCTTGCGGAACATCTCCACGCCGGTGACGGTGGTCTTGGTGCTGGTCGGCTTGATGCCAACGATCTCGACCTCTTCGTTGACGTTGATGATGCCGCGCTCGACGCGGCCGGTGACCACCGTGCCACGGCCGGTGATGGTGAAGACGTCCTCGACGGGCATCAGGAACGGCTTCTCCGTCTCGCGGACCGGGTCCGGGATCGACTCGTCGACGGCTTCCATGAGCTGCTCGACGGACTCGACCCACTTGGCGTCGCCCTCGAGCGCCTTGAGCGCCGAGACCCGCACCACGGGGGCGTCCTCGTCGAACTCCTGGGCGGCCAGCAGTTCGCGGACCTCCATCTCGACGAGTTCGAGCAGTTCCTCGTCGTCGACCATGTCGGCCTTGTTCAGCGCGACCAGGATGTAGGGCACGCCGACCTGGCGGGCCAGCAGCACGTGCTCACGGGTCTGCGGCATCGGGCCGTCGGTGGCGGCGACCACCAGGATCGCACCGTCCATCTGGGCCGCACCGGTGATCATGTTCTTGATGTAGTCGGCGTGGCCCGGGGCGTCGACGTGGGCGTAGTGACGCTTCTCGGTCTGGTACTCCACGTGGGAGATGTTGATGGTGATACCGCGCTGACGCTCCTCGGGCGCGTTGTCGATCTGGTCGAACGCGCGGGACTCGTTCAGGTTGGGGTACTTGTCGTGCAGAACCTTGGTGATAGCCGCGGTCAACGTGGTCTTGCCGTGGTCAACGTGACCAATGGTCCCGATGTTGACGTGCGGCTTCGTCCGCTCGAACTTCGCCTTCGCCACTTCTGTGTCCTCCTGGACTAGTTGGTGCTCGTTAAAGCAGTGTTGGTGTTTTCAGTTGTGCCGCGCCCAAGGCTTCCAATGACCCGGCAAGATTACTCCGCTGGCCGCGCAGGCCCTCGACTCCCTGCTCGTAAGCCTCGCTTACTCGCCGTCGCCGTCGGTCACTGGCCCGTCGCCTTGGCGATGATCTCCTTCGACACGTTTGCCGGCACTTCGGCGTACGAATCGAAGACCATGGAGTAGTTCGCCCGGCCTTGGGTCTTGGACCGCAGGTCGCCGACGTAGCCGAACATCTCCGACAGCGGCACATGCGCCCTGACCACGCGCGCACCGCTCCGCTCCTCCATGGCCTGGATCTGGCCACGGCGGGAGTTCAAATCGCCGATCACATCGCCCATGTAGTCCTCGGGCGTGGTGACCTCGACGGCCATGATCGGTTCCAGGATCACCGGCTGTGCTTGCTGCGCAGCCTTTTTCAGCACCTGAGAACCGGCGATCTTGAATGCCATTTCCGACGAGTCGACCTCGTGGAACGCCCCGTCGAGCAAAGTGACCTTCAGATTCACCAGTGGGTAGCCGGCCAGCACGCCGTACTGCATGGCGTCCTGCGCGCCGGCGTCCACCGACGGGATGTACTCGCGCGGGATGCGCCCACCGGTGACCTTGTTCTCGAACTCGTAGGTGGCGCCGTCTTCGCCGTGGAACGGCTCGAGGCTGATGAGCACCTTGGCGAACTGGCCGGAACCGCCGGTCTGCTTCTTGTGGGTGAACTCGACCTTTTCCACCGTCCGCTTGATGGTCTCCTTGTAGGCAACCTGCGGCTTACCGACGTTGGCCTCGACTTTGAACTCGCGGCGCATCCGGTCCACCAGGATGTCCAGGTGCAGCTCGCCCATCCCGCCGATCACGGTCTGGCCCGTCTCCGCGTCCTGGTGAACCTTGAAGGTCGGGTCCTCTTCGGCGAGCTTCTGGATCGAGAGGCTCAGCTTCTCCTGGTCGCTCTTGGTCTTGGGCTCGATGGCCACCTCGATGACCGGGTCGGGGAAGGTCATCGACTCCAGCACGATCTGCTGGTTCGGGTCGCTCAGGGTGTCACCGGTGGTGGTGTCCTTGAGCCCGATCACCGCGTAGATGTGACCGGCCGACGCGGTCTCCACCGGGTTCTCCTTGTTGGAGTGCATCTGGAACAGCTTGCCCAGCCGCTCCTTCTTGCCCTTGGTGGCGTTGATGACCTGGCTGCCGGAGTCGACCTTGCCCGAGTACACCCGGACATAGGTCAGCTTGCCGAAGAAGGGGTGCGTCGCGACCTTGAACGCGAGCGCGGAGAACGGCTCGTCGGTCGACGGCTTGCGGGTGACCTCTTCGTCCTCCTTGCCCGGAACGTGACCCACGGCGGGCGGCACGTCCAGCGGCGAAGGCAGGTAGTCGATGACGGCATCCAGCATCGGCTGCACACCCTTGTTCTTGAATGCGCTGCCGCACAGCACCGGGTAGGCCTCTGAGCTGATCGTCAGCTTGCGGATGGCACCCTTGATCTCCTCGACCGTCAGCTCTTCGCCGCCGAGGTACTTCTCCAGCAGCGCCTCGTCGGTCTCGGCGACCGCCTCGAGCAGCTTGGTGCGGTACTCGTCGGCCCTCTCGGCCAGCTCGGCGGGAATCTCGATGGTGTCGTAGGTCTCGCCCAGCTTCGTCTCGCCGCGCCACACCTTGGCGTTCATCTCGACCAGGTCGATGACGCCCTCGAAGTCACCCTCGGACCCGACGGGCAGCTGAATCGGAATCGCGTTGGCGCCCAGGCGCTCCTCCATGGTCCGCACGGAGAAGTAGAAGTCGGCCCCGATCTTGTCCATCTTGTTGACGAAACAGATCCGCGGGACGTCGTACTTGTCGGCCTGCCGCCAGACCTGCTCGGACTGCGGCTCGACACCTTCCTTGCCGTCGAAGACGGCCACCGCGCCGTCGAGCACGCGCAGGCTGCGCTCCACCTCGACGGTGAAGTCGACGTGCCCGGGGGTGTCGATGATGTTGATCTGGTTGTCTTTCCAGAAACAGGTGGTGGCCGCGGAGGTGATGGTGATCCCCCGCTCCTGCTCCTGCTCCATCCAGTCCATGGTGGCGGCGCCGTCGTGCACCTCACCGATCTTGTAGCTGATCCCGGTGTAGTAGAGGATGCGCTCGGTCGTCGTCGTCTTGCCGGCGTCGATGTGCGCCATGATGCCGATGTTGCGCACCTTGGTCAGGTCGGTCAGCACGTCCTTCTGTGCCACAGAAGTCTTCCCACTCTTTCGATTGCTTGGTTACTTCGCTGTCGGTTGCGCCCGGCCACGCTGCCCTGGGCGCCGTGAGGGCCCTTACCAGCGATAGTGCGCGAAGGCGCGGTTGGCCTCGGCCATCTTGTGAGTGTCCTCGCGTCGCTTCACGGCGGCTCCGAGGCCATTGCTGGCATCGAGGATCTCGTTGGCCAGCCGCTCGACCATGGTCTTCTCGCGGCGTTGCTTGGAGAAGCTGACCAACCAACGCAGAGCCAGCGTCACGGAGCGATCCGGACGCACCTCGACGGGAACCTGGTACGTGGCGCCACCGACGCGGCGGCTGCGCACCTCGAGCGAGGGCTTGACGTTGTCCATTGCGCGCTTGAGGGTGATGACCGGGTCGGTACCCGTCTTCTCCCGGGCGTTCTCCAGCGCTCCATACACAATGCGTTCGGCCAGCGATTTCTTCCCATCCAGCAGAACTTTGTTCACCAGCTGCGTCACCAGCTGCGACCCGTAGACAGGGTCATTGACCAACGGACGCTTCGGCGCGGGCCCCTTGCGCGGCATCAGCTCTTCTCCTTCTTGGCGCCGTAACGGCTGCGAGCCTGCTTGCGGTTCTTGACACCCTGGGTGTCGAGCGAACCGCGGATGATCTTGTACCGGACACCGGGCAGGTCCTTCACACGACCGCCACGCACCAGCACCATCGAGTGCTCCTGCAGGTTGTGGCCCTCGCCGGGGATGTAGGCGGTGACCTCAACCTGGCTCGTCAGCTTCACGCGGGCAACCTTGCGAAGCGCCGAGTTCGGCTTCTTCGGGGTGGTGGTGTACACGCGGGTGCATACGCCACGGCGCTGTGGGCTGCCCTTCAGGGCCGCGGTCTTGACCTTGGCGACCTTGTCGCGGCGACCCTTGCGGACCAGCTGCTGAATGGTTGGCATCTACCGGCTTTCTGTCTTCGTGTTCGGCACAATTCGGGTGTCTTCAAGTTTGTGTACTGCAGTTATGCCCGGCCGCATCACCCCGCGTCCGGGTGTGTCGCATGCGCTGCGCACCGGACCTGGTCCGATGCTCCGTGGACACGCGAATTTGCCCGGCATCCGTTCCCTTACGGTTAGGCGCCGTAAGCCGCCAGGCACGAGGGACCACATTACCCGCCGCCGGTATTGCAGGTCAAAGCGGCGGTACCAGCGCCGTCGCCGCCTAGCGGGTGCCGTCGACGGCGGTGCGTCTTTCCAGTCCCGCCGCCAGTCGCAGCACCATGTCGGAGAACAACGCGTCCGTGTCGATCTCGTCCATCACCCCGGTCATCTCCAGCAAAACGAAGCCGTGCAGGGCGGACCAGAACTCCAGCGACGCGTGAAAGGCCTCCTCGCCGTCCAGCCCGTAGGAGGACAGCACTGCGATCACCGGCGCAGCCGCCCCCCGGGTCGCGGCGGTGTACTCAGGATCGTCACCACCCAGCGGCATCCGGGTGAAGGCCGAGTAGCGGCCGGGGTGGTGGTGGGCATAGCTGCGGTAGGCGCCGGCCATCACCAGCACCGCGTCGTCGCGGGCGCGGCCCTCGCCGACCCGGTTGAGCATCGTGATGATGTCGTCGATCACGCGAATCCGCACCGCGCGCCGCAGGTCTTCCAGGCTGTCGACGTGGTTGTACAGCGACGGCCCCTTGGTGCCCAACTGCATCGCCAGCGCGTTGATGGTCAGGGCGTCCCAGCCCTCGCGATCCAGAAACGTCAGGGCGCCGTCGATGATCCCGTGGCGGCTCAGCTTGGCCGGACGGGATGCGGGCCGTCCCGCGCGCCGGCGCCCGGCCACCGACGGCTGGTCCGGTGGAGGTGCCATGGGGCCGCCCTTCGATTCCAATGCACGGGTTGCGGTTAACTAATGACTCTAGTTGACGCCCGGTCATCCCCTTAATCTCCCCGGAGGGCATATTGAGCGCCCGGCAAAGCAAAACAAAGTCTGCCATCGGGCGGTCGGATGGACGTAGTGTCATGCTTGCCTCGTTTCGAGCAGCCAACCCGTACCAAAGGGGGCCCGCAGTGAAGTGGACGATTGCCGCCGGGTCGCTGGCCACCTGCGTCGTCGCCGTCGTTGCCACCGCCGCCGCCCCGCCGCGCGTGGCGCAGGCCAAGAACGGTGACACCCACGTCGTCGGTGAGGGCATCGAGCAGACGATCGACTGCAACGACGCCACGCTGTTCGTCAACGGCAGCGGCAACAACGTGACCGCGCTGGGCAATTGTTACGCCGTGACAGTGATGGGTTCGTCGAACACCGTCATCGCCGACTCGGTCTCGCACGACATCACGGTGTACGGCTACAACCAGACGGTGTTCTACAAGGGCGGTCAGCCGGCCCTGTGGGACCGCGGCCGTGAACTGGGCATGACCAACCGGCTCCAGCAGGTGCCGGGCTAAAACGACGGCAGCACAACATCATCCGATCGAGGGGAATCGAGGAACCATGCCCGCCTACGTACGTGACCGCTCGCTGCGCCTGACCGTGCTCGCCGTGACGCCCGCCGCCGTCGCCCTGGTGCTGGTCGGTTGCAGCTCGACGGCCAACCCGCCGGCGGGCTCCTCGACGACCACCACGAAGAGCAGCGCGACGACCAGTGCCGGTGCCGCGCCGACGACCGGATCGAGCGGGGCGAGCACCACCGCGTCCATCGAGATCGGCAATACGCTCAACTACGGATCGATGAGCACCACCGCCACCCTGGACTGCGCCGAGGGCAAGTCGCTGAACGTCGGCGGCTCGGACAACACCCTGACCGTCACGGGCGCGTGCGAGAAGGTCACCGTCAGCGGAACCAACAACAAGATCACCTTCGACAAGGTGAACAGCCGCATCACCGTGCTGGGGATGAACAACACCATCACCTACAAGGACGGTGACCCCAAGGTCGACCAGATCGGCTCGAGCAACACGGTCAACAAGGGCGGATAGTTCAGCACGGCAATGCCTTTCGACGTCCTCATCAACGGCGGCGGTATTGCCGGTCCGTGCCTGGCCTACTGGCTCACCAGGCATGGTCACACCGTGACGATCGTTGAACAGGCTCGCCAACTGCGCACCGGCGGGCAGGCCGTCGACTTTCGAGGCCCGGCGCTCACCGTGCTCGAGAAAATGGGTCTGCTCGACCAGGTGCGAGCGGGTGCCACCCGAATGGGGCCGCTGGTGCTCGTGGACGACCGCGGCAAGGAGGTCGGCCGTTTGCCCGCCGAAGTCGTCAGCGGCGAGGTCGAGATGCACTGGGGCGATTTTGCCCGCATTCTCTACGAAGCTGTGCGCAACGACGTCAACTATCGCTTCGGCGTTCGGGTTACGGCCATCGACGACAACGCTCAAGGAGTCGGTGTGACTTTCAGCGACGCGTCGACAGGGACGTACGACCTCGTCATAGGCGCGGACGGGTTGCACTCCGGCACCCGCAGATTGGTATTCGGCCCAGAGGGGGAATACGTCACACAGTTGGGTCAGTGCTTCGGCTTCTTCGACATCGAAAACAGTTTGCGACTCGACCATTGCGGCATGGCCCACATCGATGCCGGCCGAACAGCGGCGCTGCAGGGCATTGATCCTGACAAGCCGGCACGAGCGAGCTTCTTCCTCGCCGACCCTCACCTCAGGTTCGACTATCGCAACGCCGAGGGCAACAAGCGGTTGTTCGCCGAGCGGTATGCCGGGATGGGTTGGCAAGTCCCAAATCTGCTCCACGGCCTCGCCGAGGCCCCGGAGGTCTACTTCGATTCGATCGCCCAAGTTCACTTGAGCTCGTACGCGCGTGGCCGGGTATGCCTGACCGGCGACGCGGCCTGGTGCGCATCGCCACGCTCGGGCATGGGCACCACTCTCGCGATTGTCGGCTCCTACGTGCTGGCTCACGAAATGCGTGCGGCAGGCGAAGATCACGCTGCGGCGTTCGCCCGCTACCAACGACTGCTCGAGCCGTACGTCGCGCGGTGTCAGAAGCTCGCGATCAACGCCCTGAAAACCGAACGTGTCACCTCGGGTCGGCTCGCCCCGTTACGCAATGCCACGCTTCGGCTGCTGCGCATTCCAGCGATCAGCAAACTGGTGGCCCGACAGGCGTTATCTGTCGCACGTTCCTTCAGCCTGCCGGATTACTGAGCGCCCGCGCCATGGCGGCCGGCACCGGCCGCGAAGCGGCGGGCTCCTTCGTTCGCCTCCGCGGCCACCCGGGAGATGCTCGCGAATTCGAAATCGATCGCGTCGGATTCGGATGTACCCCACTGGTGTAACGCCGAGAGCCGGTCCGAGCGCAGGCACTGCTGCGGCAGCGCAGCCAGTTGCGCCGCCATTTCCTCGGCGGCTTGGCGCGACCGGCCCTTGGGGACAACCCGATTCGCCAATCCGATGGCCAGCGCCTCGTCGGCGGCCACCTCGCGGCCGGTGAGGATCATGTCCATCGCGCGGCCGTGCCCGATCAGCCGGGGCAGCCGGACGGTTCCGCCGTCGATCAGAGGGACGCCCCAACGCCGGCAGAACACGCCGAACACGGCGTCCTCCTCGGCGACCCGCAGGTCGCACCAGATGGCCAGTTCCAGCCCGCCGGCGACGGCGTAACCGCTGACGGCGGCGATGACGGGCTTCGACAGCGCCATTCGCGTCGGGCCCATCGGGCCCGGGCCCGTGCGGTGCACGGCGTTGGCGTCGGGCGTGCCGAAGGCCTTCAAATCTGCTCCGGCGCAGAATGTTCCGTTGTCGCCCCACAGCACGGCCACCGACGCGGTGTCGTCGCGGTCGAACTCCCCGAACGCCGCGTACAGCGCGGCGGCCGTCGGCCCGTTGACCGCGTTGCGCGCGGCCGGCCGGTTGATGATCACCGTCGTCACCGCGCCATTGCGCTCGATACGCACCGGTTCAGTCATGTCGCCTCCGCAAATAGTGGTTCGCGCCGCCGGAGCAGCTCCGCGGCGAAGTCGTGGTAGGCCGCCCGCAACCGGGCGCCGGGCCAGTCGGCCGGCAGCAACTCGTCGGGCAGTACCGGGTCGGTGAGCAGGTGGCGAACCATCGACGCGGCCACCACAAAACGGCCGGGAACGTCCGGCGCAGCGGTCATCTCGTCGAGCAGCCGATGCCCGGCCCGGGCCCAGGCGGGCAGGTCCCACAGCTGTGCGGCCAGCCCTGCCGGGTCGTCGTCGCGCGCCCGCAGCACCCGGGCCTGGGCGGTGATGTCGGAGGCAAGCTGCGCGTCGATGTTGTCGGGGCGCAGCCACGCCCCTTCACGCAGTTCAGCAAACCGCTTGTCGTGCAGGGTGTTTCGCAGCGCCGCGCGGGTGCGCGCGTCGTTTCCCACGCTGGTCACGATCAGCGTGACCCACTCGCCGTGCCACGGGCGCACCCGCGGGTCGATGGCGTCGTCCTGGCGCCGTTGCCGAGCCAACAGGCGATCGGAGAGGCGGTAGCCGTCGGCGGAGCGGATCAGGTCGCCGGCACCGACCATGCGGGTCAGCGCGACCCGCAGCGTTGACTCCTTGATGCCGAAATCGGAAGTGAGCCTGACTAATTCGCTGGCCCGGGCATGGGCGGGGTGCGCACCGAGCAGCACGCTGAGCACCACCGAGCGCGCTGTCATGTTGGGCATGGTTTACACCTGTGAGGCTTGGCGACCTTGGTCGCCGAAGGGCTCGTCACGGTGGCGCACCGCGTCGCGGAAGCCGTGCTCAACCGCGTCGGCGACGAACGCGTGCCCTTCCGGCGTGTGCCGGGCGACACCGTCGAACACCGTGCTGACCATCCGGCTGGTCGCCACACCCTGTTGCAGCAGAGGCGCATTGAGCGCCAACTTGATCATGATCAACTGATTGACCGGCAGCGCGGCGATGCGGGCCACCAGTCGCTCGGTGCGCTCGTCGAGGTCTTCGGCATCCGGCGCCTCTACCGCCAGGCCCCACTCGGCGGCCTGCGCGCCGGTGATGCAATCGCCGGTGAGCAGCAGGCGTTTGGCGCGCTGATCACCGAGCCGGTGCGCCCACAAGCCCGCCGCCGGAACCCCCCAGACCCGGGTCGGCGGGTAGCCGATCTTGGCGTCGGCGGCCGCGATCACCTGATCGGCGTGCAGCGCGATGTCGGTGCCGCCGGCCACGCAGTAGCCGTGAATCTTGACGACAGTCGGCTTGTCGGCGTGCATCAGGCTGGAGAACCCGCGCACGAAGCGACTCATCATCTGATAGTCGATCATCGGATCCCACGGCTGATCCGGCAGGTGGTTGACCGCCTGGGTTTTGCCGTCCAGCACCGTGCCCTGGTACGCGCCCGTGCCGCCGGCCGAGCCGGTGCGATCCGCGTAGGCGCTCAGGTCGAAGCCCGCGCAGAAGCCCTCGCCGCGGCCGGACACCAGGATGACGTGCACGTTGGGATCCAGGTCCGCGCGCTCCACCAGAGCCGACAACTCCAGCGGGGTATCGGCAATGATCGCGTTGCCCTTCTCCGGACGGTTGAAGGTGATGCGCGCTACCCGGTCGGTGACCTCGTATGTCATCGTTTTCAGGTTGCCGAAGTCGACCGGCCTGATCGCGTGGGTCATTGGCGCCGCTCCTCATTGGGGCCGCTCACGTGGCACCGGTTCAGGTCGCCGGCGCGGGTCATCCCTTGACCAAAGCACGCTCGAGGATCGGCGCCAGGTCCAGCCCGGTCGGCATCGTGCCGAACGCCCCGCCCCACTGCCCGCCCAGCCGGGTGGTCAGGAACGCCTCGGCGACGGCGGGATGGCCGTGCCGCACCAGCAGCGACCCCTGCAGCGCCAGGCAGATGTCCTCGGCGACCTTGCGGGCGCGGTACTGAATGGTCTCCAGGTCGGCCAGCTGTTGCCTTAACGCTTCGACGTGGTGGTCCAGTCGGGCGTCCTGGCCCGCGCTGTGCGCGAGTTCGCCGAACAGCACCTCGACGCATTCAGGCCGAGTCGCCATGGCCCGCAACGTGTCCAGCGCGCTGACATTGCCCGAGCCCTCCCAGATGCCCATCAGCGGCGCCTCACGGTACAGCCGGGGCATTCCGGATTCCTCGACATACCCGTTGCCGCCCAGGCACTCCAGGGCTTCGGCGGCGTGCGGGGTGGAGCGCTTGCAGACCCAGTACTTGCTGGCGGCCAGGCCGATGCGGCGGAACAGCGCCTCGGTCGCATCGCCGCGGACCGCCCGGTCGGTGGCGCCGGCCATCCGCATGGCGACCGTGGTGGCGGCCTCGGCCTCCACGGCCAGGTCGGCCAGCACGTTGCGCATCAGCGGCTGGTCGATCAGATAGGCGCCGAACGCCTTTCGGTGCTGGGCGTGGTGGATCGCGCGGGTCAGACCGGTGCGCATGCTAGTGGCACTGCCCAGGGTGCAGTCCAGCCGGGTGAGGTTGACCATCTCGATGATGGTCGGTACGCCGCGACCCTCCTCGCCGACCAACCACGCTGTGGCGCCGTCGTATTCGACTTCACTGGAGGCGTTGGCGTGGTTGCCGAGCTTGTCCTTGAGCCGTTGCAGGAACATCCGGTTTCGGCTGCCGTCGGGGAGAATGCGCGGCAACATGAAGCAGGACAGGCCTTTTGGTGCCTGCGCCAGGACCAGGAAGATGTCGCACATGGGCGCCGAGGTGAACCACTTGTGGCCGGTCAGGCTGTAGGTGCCGTCGGTGTTGGGGGTGGCCTGGGTGGTGCCGGCGCGCACGTCGGAGCCGCCCTGCTTCTCGGTCATTGACATGCCTGCGGTGATGCCGGGCTTGGTGGTGGCCGGCCGAAGCTCGGGGTCGTACTCGCGGCTGGTCAGCAGTGGCTCGTAGACGGCCGCAAGCTCGGGGTTGAAGCGCAGCGCGGGCACGACGGCGTACGTCATCGAGATCGGACAGACGTGACCCGGCTCGACGGTCCACACAGAGGTCAGCGCCGCGCGCACCACGTGCGCACCCGGCCGCTCGTCGGCCCACGGCGCGGCGTGCAGGCCGTGGCGGATCGCGGTGCGCATCAGCTCGTGGTAGGCCGGGTCGTATTCCACCTCGTCGACGCGATGGCCGTACTGGTCATGGGTGTGCAGGACGGGCCTGTTGCGGTCGGCGAGCTCACCCCAGCGCTGGGCTTCGCGGCTGCCGTTGATCGCTCCGAGCTCGGTCACCTGGTCCAGGCCCCACTGCCCGCCCTCGCGGATCAGGGCCTCGGCCAGCATCGGCGAGGTAGCGGGGTTGTAGCTGTCCAGCGGCGGAACCTGGTTGGTGACGACATGGGTGTCTGGCATGCCACTCATATTACATTTTTCCGACAGTTGTACAAGAGGTGTAATACTACCGCGGATGGGCGGCGAAGAACGACCACAACGTCTGCGCCGCGAACGACGGCCAATTGTGGCCGCCCTGGTCGATCGTGATGAGCACGACGCCGCGATCGTCGGCGCATGCGGCCGTCGACGTCGCGAGCGGGCCGTCGGTTGTGTCGGTCGGGGCGCCGCAGCGGTCGACGTCGCGCCAGAAGGCATTCACCCGCGCCACCGGCGGACCGTTGATGACGCTGAAGCCCTGACCGCCGCCATAGGGTACGAGCCGGTCCGCGGTGCCGTGGATGTGCAGCACCGAGGTGGCACGCGGGGCCTGACAGGCGGTCAGCTGCGTGCCCGCCACCGGGCCGATCGCGGCGAAGAGATCGGTGGCGCACGCCAGCGTGTAGGCCATGATGGCGCCATTGCTCATGCCGGTGGCGTAGACACGGGCGGGATCGATGCCGACGTTGCGTCCCACGTCGGCGACAACCGCACGGATGAAGCCCACATCGTCGACGCCCTCGCGGGCCGGTCGCCCGCAACACGTTTCCCCGTCGACATTCCAGGCCTGGCCGAAACCATCCGGGTAGGCGACGACGAACTTGCCCGAATCGGCCAAACCGTCCCAGCCGTAATCCCTTTCGACCTGCCTACCGCTGCCCGAATAGCCGTGCAGCACGACCACCAACGGGGCCGGGGCGGGCGCCCCAGCAGGCTGTACAGGCGGTAACTGCGATCACGCCCGCCGGCATCGATGTGGTGCAGGCTCGTGCCGTTCACGAAGCCCGTTAGCAGCGTCAGGTCCTGCCATGCCGAGCACCCCGCAATCACCAGGACCGAGCCGACGATCGCGGCGAGTCGACGCCCCACGGCCGGTCAGCCGTTGAGGTGCTCTCGCAGGAACGCGATGTCGTCCTTGCGGCCATCGTCGGCGGTCTCGCAGATCACCGGCGCGCCGGCGGCGTTGACCACGGCGGCGAGCAAGTCCGGGTCGATCTGGCCGGTGCCGAAGTTGGCGTGCCGGTCGGCGCCCGAGCCCGCCGCGTCGCGTGAGTCGTTGCAGTGCACCAGGTCGATGCGACCGGTGAGGGCCTTGATCCGGTCGACCGCGCCGATCAGTTCTTCGCCCGCGGCCCAGGCATGGCACGTGTCGAGGCAGAAGCCAATCCCCTTGTCGCCGATGTGATCCCACAGCCTGCCGATGGTGTCGAAGTGGCGGGCCATCGCATGGTCGCCGCCGGCGGTGTTCTCCAGGTACACCGGCACGTCGGTTTCGAGATGGTCCAGCGCCTTGACCCACCGCCCGAAGCCGGCCTGCATGTCGTTGTCGTCGGCGTGGCCGCCGTGCACGATCACCGCGGTCGCGTTGATCTCCGCCGCCGCGTCGCAGGTGTCCTGCAGGATCTTGCGCGACGGGATGCGGATGCGGTTATTCGCCGACGCCACATTGATCAGGTACGGCGCGTGGACGTAGAGCGGGATGGTGGAAGCCTTCAGCGTCTCGGCGTCGTCGCGCGGCTTCGGCTTCTTCCAGCTCTGCGGGTTGCCGAGGAAAAACTGCACCACCTCGGCACCGTCGGCCTGCGCGGCGGCCAGGGGATCGTCGTTGCGGACGTGGGAACCGATGAGCACGTGGCCAGTGTAGTGAGGTGTTGTGACGATGCGAGCGTCACGCCAGCGCAACGTTGGACGGCCAGGGCCGCGCTGGCGTGACGCTCGGCCGGCGCAAGACGCGAAAAGCCCCGGGCCCAAGCCCGGGGCTTTTCGCGCTGACTAGCGGTAGTCGCTGTACCCGTAATCGTCCAGCGGGACCGCGGCACCGGTGGCCTGGCCGAAGTCCGGGCTGTAGTACTGATCCTCGTAGGACGGGATGGTGTACGCGGCGGCCCGGGCCTCCTCGGTCGGCTGCACCTGGATGTTGCGGTACCGGTTGATACCGGTACCCGCCGGGATCAGCTTTCCGATGATCACGTTCTCCTTCAGACCGTTGAGCTTGTCGCTGCGGCAGTTGATCGCCGCGTCGGTCAGCACTCGCGTGGTCTCCTGGAACGACGCCGCGCTCAGCCACGAGTCGGTGGCCAGCGACGCCTTCGTGATACCCATCAGGACCGGACGGCCGGCGGCGGGCTCGCCGCTCTCGGCCACCACCCGGCGGTTCTCCGCCTCGAACTCGGCACGGTCGATCAGCGAGCCGGGCAGGAACTCCGTCGAGCCCGAGTCGATGATGGTGACGCGGCGCAGCATCTGGCGGACGATCACCTCGATGTGCTTGTCGTGGATCGACACACCCTGAGCGCGGTAGACCTCCTGGACCTCGCGGACCAAGTGAATCTGCACCTCGCGGGGGCCCTGCACGCGCAGCACCTCGTGCGGGTCGGCCGAGCCTTCCATCAGCTGCTGGCCCACCTCGACGTGGTCGCCGTCGGACAGCACCCGCTCGGATCCGTCCTCGTGCTTGAACACCCGCAGCCGCTGCCGCTTGGAGAGCTTGTCGTACACGACCTCTTCGCTGCCGTCGTCGGGAACGATGGTGATCTTGTAGAACCGCTCACCGTCCTCGAGACGCACCCGCCCGGTGACATCGGCGATCGGCGCCTTGCCGCGTGGGATGCGCGCCTCGAACAGCTCCTGCACCCGGGGCAGACCGCCGGTGATGTCCTCACCGACACCACCCTGGTGGAAGGTACGCATGGTCAGCTGGGTGCCGGGCTCACCGATGGACTGCGCCGCGACGATACCGACGGCCTCGCCGATGTCGACCAGCTTCCCGGTGGCCATGGACCGCCCGTAACAGGTCGCACACACGCCGGTACCGGTGGTGCACGTCAGCACCGAGCGCACCTTGACCGACGTGATGCCCGCCGCCAGCAGCGCCTCGATCTCCGGGTCACCGAGGTCCTCGCCACGCGGAACCACGACCTTGCCGGCCTCGTCGACCGCGTCGGCGCCCAGAGTCCGCGCGTACGCCGAGGTTTCGATGTACGGGTCGCGGATCAGCGTGCCGTCCGGCTGACGCTCGGCCAGCTCGACGATGATGCCCCGCTCGGTCTCGCAGTCGTGCTCGCGCACGATGACGTCCTGGCTGACGTCCACCAGACGACGGGTCAGGTAACCCGAGTCGGCGGTACGCAACGCGGTGTCCGCCAAGCCCTTCCGAGCGCCGTGCGTGTTGATGAAGTACTCCAGCACGGTCAGGCCCTCACGGAACGACGACTTGACCGGACGCGGGATGAACTCACCCTTCGGGTTGGTCACCAGACCCTTCATGCCCGCCAGCGTGCGCGTCTGGGTGAAGTTACCCGTGGCACCGGAGTCCACGATCGTGATGATCGGGTTGTCGGCCGGGTAGTGCTCCCGCAGCGCCTGGCCGACCTCGTCGGTGGCTTCCTTCCAGATCTCCACCAGCGCCTCGTTGCGCTCGTCGTGGTTCAAAGCACCACGCTGGAACTGCTTTTCGACCTTCTCGGCCCGCTCCTCGTACTGGTCGAGGATCTCCTTCTTGCGCGGCGGAACCAGCACGTCGGCCATCGAGACCGTGACGCCGCTGCGGGTCGCCCAGTAGAAACCGGCGTCCTTGAGCTTGTCCACCGTCTGCGCGACCACGATCATCGGGTAGCGCTCGGCGAGGTCGTTGATGATCGACGCCTGCACCTTCTTGTGCATCTGCTTGTTCACGAACGGATAGCCCACCGGCAACAGCTCGTTGAAAAGCACACGGCCCAAAGTCGTCTCGGCCATCCAGGCGTCGCCGGGCTGCCAGCCGTTGGCGCCGAACAGCTCGGCCTCCACCTCGGCGGACGGACGCAACTGAGTCAGCCGGACCTTGATCTTGGCCCGCACCGACAACACGCCACGGTCGCACGCCATGATCGCCTCGGCCGGCGAGGAGTACACCCCGACCTCGGGCTCATCCTTGGCGGCCGGCTTGAATTCGCCCTTGTCACCGTCGACCTCGGTGGTCAGGTAGTACAGCCCGGTCACCATGTCCAGACGCGGCATGGCCAGCGGGCGGCCCGACGCGGGCGACAGGATGTTGTTCGAAGACAGCATCAGGATGCGGGCCTCGGCCTGGGCCTCCGCCGACAGCGGCAGGTGCACGGCCATCTGGTCGCCGTCGAAGTCGGCGTTGAACGCCTCACACACCAGCGGGTGCAGCTGGATTGCCTTGCCTTCCACCAGCATTGGCTCGAAGGCCTGGATACCCAGGCGGTGCAGGGTGGGTGCGCGGTTCAGCAGCACCGGGTGCTCGGCGATGACCTCTTCGAGGACATCCCACACCTGGGGACGCTGCCGCTCCACCATCCGCTTGGCGCTCTTGATGTTCTGCGCGTGGTTGAGGTCGACGAGCCGCTTCATCACGAAAGGCTTGAACAGCTCCAGCGCCATCAGCTTGGGCAGGCCGCACTGGTGCAGCTTGAGCTGCGGGCCGACCACGATGACCGAACGGCCCGAGTAGTCGACGCGCTTGCCGAGCAGGTTCTGACGGAACCGGCCCTGCTTACCCTTGAGCAGATCCGACAGCGACTTAAGCGGGCGGTTACCCGGCCCGGTGACCGGACGGCCGCGACGGCCGTTGTCGAACAACGCGTCCACCGACTCCTGCAGCATCCGCTTCTCGTTGTTGACGATGATCTCGGGGGCGCCGAGATCGATCAGCCTCTTGAGGCGGTTGTTGCGGTTGATCACGCGGCGATACAGGTCGTTCAGGTCGGACGTGGCGAACCGGCCACCGTCGAGCTGCACCATCGGGCGCAGCTCCGGCGGGATCACCGGCACCGCGTCGAGCACCATGCCCATCGGGGAGTTGCCCGACTGCTGGAACGCGGCGACCACCTTGAGCCGCTTGAGCGCACGAAGCTTCTTCTGCCCCTTGCCGTTCCGAATGACGTCACGCAGGATCTCGGCCTCGGCGTCGATGTCGAAGTTCTCGATCAGCTTCTGGATCGACTCCGCGCCCATCGCCCCGGTGAAGTACTCGCCGTAGCGGTCGATGAGCTCGCGGTAGAGGTTCTCGTCGACGATCAGCTGCTTGGGAGCCAGCTTGGTGAACGTCGTCCAGATCTCCTCCAGCCGGTCCAGCTCGCGCTGGGCGCGGTCGCGCAGCTGGCGCATCTCGCGCTCGCCGCCGTCGCGAACCTTGCGGCGCGCATCGGCTTTGGCGCCCTCGGCCTCCAGTTCGGCCAGGTCGGCCTCGAGCTTCTGGGCGCGGGCCTCCAGGTCGGCGTCGCGCTGGTCCTCAATACCCTTGCGCTCCACCACCATTTCGGCCTCGAGCGTCGAGAGCTCGTTGTGGCGCATCTCGTCGTCGACCGCGGTGATGACGTACGCGGCGAAGTAGATGATCTTTTCGAGATCCTTCGGCGCCAGGTCGAGCAGGTAGCCCAAGCGCGAGGGCACACCCTTGAAGTACCAGATGTGCGTGACGGGCGCGGCCAGCTCGATGTGGCCCATCCGCTCGCGGCGCACCTTGGCGCGGGTCACCTCGACGCCACAGCGCTCGCAGATGATGCCCTTGAACCGGACACGCTTGTACTTGCCGCAGTAGCACTCCCAGTCGCGAGTCGGTCCGAAGATCTTCTCGCAGAACAGGCCGTCCTTCTCCGGCTTCAGCGTGCGGTAGTTGATCGTCTCCGGCTTCTTGACCTCGCCGTAAGACCATTGCCTGATGTCCTCCGCGGTGGCCAGGCCGATACGGAGTTCATCGAAGAAGTTGACGTCGAGCACGTAACTCCCTTTCCCCTTGCGGGTTTAGTAACTAGCTAGCTATTAAGCGAGATCTTCTACAGAGGCGGATTCGTTGCGGGACAAGTTGATTCCCAGGTTCGCCGCTGCGCGTTCGAGGTCTTCGTCCTCGCCTTCGCGCAGCTCGATCGCCGCTCCGTCACTCGAGAGCACCTCGACGTTCAGACACAGCGACTGCAGCTCCTTGAGCAACACCTTGAAGGATTCCGGGATGCCGGGCTCCGGGATGTTCTCGCCCTTGACGATCGCCTCGTATACCTTGACCCGCCCGACGGTGTCGTCGGACTTGATGGTCAACAGCTCCTGCAGCGTGTACGCCGCGCCGTAGGCCTGCATGGCCCAGCACTCCATCTCACCGAAGCGCTGGCCACCGAACTGCGCCTTACCACCCAGCGGCTGCTGCGTGATCATCGAGTACGGGCCGGTGGAGCGGGCGTGGATCTTGTCATCCACCAGGTGGTGCAGCTTCATGATGTACATGTAGCCGACGGTCACCGGGTACGGGAACGGCTCGCCGCTGCGGCCGTCGAACAGCACCGCCTTGCCGTCGCCGTTGACCATGACCTCGCCGTCACGGTTGGGCAGCGTGCAGGACAGCATGCCCTGCAGCTCCTCTTCCTTGGCGCCGTCGAACACCGGCGTCGACACGATCTGGTTCGGCTGCGCGTGCAGCAGCTGCTCGGGCAGGTTGACCGCCCAGTCGGGAGAACCCTCGATGTTCCAGCCGGACTTGGCCACCCACCCGAGGTGGGTCTCCAGGATCTGGCCGATGTTCATCCGTCGCGGCACACCGTGGGTGTTCAGGATGATGTCCACCGGGGTGCCGTCCGGCAGGAACGGCATGTCCTCCTGCGGCAGGATCTTGCCGATGACGCCCTTGTTGCCGTGGCGCCCGGCGAGCTTGTCGCCGTCGGAGATCTTGCGCTTCTGGGCCACGTAGACGCGCACCAGCTCGTTGACACCGGCCGGCAGCTCGTCGTCGTCCTCGCGGGAGAACACCCGGATGCCGATGACCTTGCCGGACTCGCCGTGCGGCACCTTCAGTGAGGTGTCGCGGACCTCGCGGGCCTTCTCACCGAAGATCGCGCGCAGCAGGCGCTCCTCCGGGGTCAGCTCGGTCTCACCCTTCGGGGTGACCTTGCCGACCAGGATGTCGCCGTCGCGGACCTCGGCACCGATGCGCACGATGCCGCGCTCGTCCAGGTCGGCCAGCACCTCGTCGGAGACGTTCGGGATGTCCCGGGTGATCTCCTCGGCGCCCAGCTTGGTATCGCGGGCGTCGATCTCGTGCTCCTCGATGTGGATCGAGGTGAGCACGTCCTCCTCAACCAGCCGGTTGGACAGGATGATCGCGTCCTCGTAGTTGTGGCCCTCCCACGGCATCACCGCCACGAGCAGGTTCTTGCCCAGCGCCATCTCACCGTTCTCGGTGCAGGGTCCGTCGGCGATGACCTGGCCGGCCTCGACCCGCGCCCCCGCGTCGACGATCGGCGACTGGTTGGCGCAGGTGCCGTGGTTGGACCGCTCGAACTTGCGCATCCGGTAGGTGTGCCGGGTGCCGTCGTCGGCCATCACGGTGATGTAGTCGGCGGAGACCTCCTCGATCACCCCGGCCTTCTCCGCGACGACGACGTCGCCGGCGTCGATCGCGGCGCGCAACTCCATCCCGGTGCCCACCAGCGGCGCCTCGCTGCGCACCAGCGGAACCGCCTGGCGCTGCATGTTGGCGCCCATCAGGGCACGGTTGGCGTCGTCGTGCTCGAGGAACGGGATCATCGCCGTGGCCACCGACACCATCTGGCGCGGCGACACGTCCATGTAGTCCACCTCGGACGACGGCACGTACTCGACCTCGCCCGCCTTCCGGCGGACCAGGACGCGTGACTCCTCGAACCGGCCGTTGCCGTCGATCGGCGAGTTGGCCTGCGCCACCACGTGGCGGTCCTCCTCGTCGGCGGTCAGGTAGTGGATCTCGTCGGTGACAACTCCGCTGACGACACGCCTATACGGCGTCTCGATGAACCCGAACGGGTTCACCCGCGCGTACACCGACAGCGAGCCGATCAGACCGATGTTCGGACCTTCCGGCGTCTCGATCGGGCACATGCGGCCGTAGTGCGACGGGTGGACGTCACGGACCTCCAGCCCGGCGCGCTCACGGGACAGACCACCGGGGCCCAGCGCCGACAGGCGGCGCTTGTGGGTCAGACCCGACAGCGGGTTGTTCTGGTCCATGAACTGCGAGAGCTGGCTGGTGCCGAAGAACTCCTTGATCGCGGCGACGACCGGCCGGATGTTGATCAGGGTCTGCGGCGTGATGGCCTCGACGTCCTGGGTCGTCATCCGCTCGCGGACCACGCGCTCCATGCGCGACATGCCGACCCGGATCTGGTTCTGGATCAGCTCGCCCACGGTGCGCAGCCGGCGGTTGCCGAAGTGGTCGATGTCGTCGGTCTCCACCGGCACCTCGGTGCCGCCGGGGACAGTCATAACCGCGGCCTGGCCATCCGTACGGGCGTGGTGCAGGCGGACCAGGTACTCGATGGTGGCGACGACGTCTTCCTCGGTCAGCGTCGAGCTCGTGATCGGCTCGCCGACGTTCAGGCCGAGCTTCTTGTTGACCTTGTAGCGGCCGACACGGGCCAGGTCGTAGCGCTTCTCCTTGAAGAACAGGTTCTCCAGCAGGGTCTGCGCGGACTCCTTGGTCGGCGGCTCGCCCGGACGCAGCTTGCGGTAGATGTCCAGCAGCGCCTCGTCGGTGCCGGCGGTGTTGTCCTTCTCCAGCGTCGACATCATGATCTCGGAGAAGCCGAACCGCTCGGTGATCTTCTCGTTGGTCCAGCCCAGCGCCTTGAGCAGCACGGTGACGGGCTGACGGCGCTTGCGGTCGATGCGGACGCCGACGGTGTCGCGCTTGTCGACGTCGAACTCCAGCCAGGCGCCGCGGCTCGGGATCACCTTGACGCTGTGCAGCAGCTTCTCGGTCGACTTGTCGATGGACTCGTCGAAGTACACCCCGGGCGAGCGGACCAGCTGGCTGACCACCACACGCTCGGTGCCGTTGATGATGAAGGTGCCCTTTTCGGTCATCATCGGGAAATCACCCATGAACACCGTCTGGCTCTTGATCTCGCCGGTGTTGTTGTTGATGAACTCGGCCGTGACGAACAGCGGGGCCGCGTACGTCATGTCCTTGTCTTTGCACTCCTCGACCGGGGCCTTGACCTCGTCGAACCGCGGGTCGGAGAACGACAGCGACATCGAGCCGGAGAAGTCCTCGATCGGCGAGAGCTCGTCAAGCACCTCTTCCAGGCCACCGACCGGCTTGACGTCCCCGCGGGCGGCGGCGGCCTCACGCCACCGCGGCGCGCCGATCAACCACTCGAAGGAGTCGATCTGCACGTCAAGCAGACCGGGAACCTCGAGCGGTTCGCGAAGCTTGGCGAAGGAAACTCGGTCGGGGGCTCCGGGCACGGAGCCGTTTGAAGAACTTCCGTTAGAGGAACTTTGTGGGCGATCCGTCTTGCTCTGGCGGAAATCTGCCAAGATGCATCCTTCCAGCACCTCGTGCGACTCACGAAGACCGGAACCACCGGCCAGCTCGCCGCGAATTGTGTCGGTTCGGCCGGCGAACGAACTGTCCGGGTCTCACGCACGCAACTAAAGAACTAAGCCACGTCAGGGGCTCAGGCTTAGACCACGGTGTCAGGTGGCGGGTGAGGTGGGCAGGAGGTAGCCAGCGCAACGTCCAACAATAGCGCAGGACTGCGCATTCCTCAACTTCCCAGCACTCGCGGTCCCGGGATATCGGCGCTGGCTGGCGATCTCGACTTCCCTCGGACAGTTCAGGTACATGCTGCCCAACAGACTGGCCCGTTTACGCCCCGTCGTCAAGAGGGCGGGCCGCCGTGTTACGCGGAGTTATCGCGAAACCCGGCGGGCCGGCGGTCCTAGTCGCCGAACTCGTGGGTGCGGAACTTGTGGGTGCCTTCGAGGTCGTCGAGAATGGCGGCCTGCGCGTCCTTGGGCAGGGTGTGCAGAATCTCGCGCACCCGGGCCTGGCGGCGGCCGACGGCCTTGCGCTCGGGCATCCCCGGCGAGGCGACGATCTGTGGCGGCACACCCTCGACCTCTTCCACACCACCCGCGTGCTGTCCGGCATCCAGCGCGGCCTGCTCTTCGGCCATGGTCGCCTCGTCCTTTTCCTCGGACATGCCGATCGGCCCGATGCGGCGGCCGTTGAGGAACTGACGCACCACGGGCTCATCGCTGGTCAGCAAGACCTCACGGGGCCCGAACATGACCAGCTTGCGGCGGAACAGCATGCCCATGTTGTCCGGCACGGTGCGGGCGATGTTGATGTTGTGGGTAACGATCAGCACCGTGGCGTCGATCTGGGCGTTGATGTCGAGGATCAACTGGCTCAGGTAGGCGGTACGGACCGGGTCCAGACCGGAGTCGGGCTCGTCGCAGAGAATGATCTGCGGGTCCATCACCAGGGCGCGGGCCAGGCTGGCGCGCTTGCGCATACCGCCGGAGATCTCCCCGGGGAACTTCTTCTCGTCGCCGCCGAGACCGACCAGGGTCAGCTTCTCCATGACGATGTCACGGATCTCGCCTTCCTTCTTCTTGGTGTGCTCGCGCAGCGGGAACGCCGCGTTGTCGAACAGGTTCATCGAACCGAACAGGGCGCCGTCCTGGAACATCACGCCGAACAGCGTGCGGATCTCGTAGAGCTCCTTGGCCGAACACTGCAGGATGTCGGTGCCGTCGATGACGACCGAGCCGCGCTCCGGGCGCAACAGGCCGATCAGGGACTTCAAGAACACCGATTTGCCGGTACCCGACGGCCCCAGCAATACGCTGACCTCCCCGGCGGGGATTTCCAGCGTCACGTCTTCCCAAATCCTCGAGGATCCGAAGGACTTCGTTAGCCCATTCACCTCGATAGCGACGCCCATGGGGAATCCTTCCGTCGACAGCCGTGCCCGCCACCTGCCCTTTTGTGTGGCTTGAGTCACTGTAGCGCACGCCTGCCGCACGGCATCAGGGATGCGCACGACAGCCGGCAAAATTTGGCCGTGCCGAGATCAGCGGGAAGTCCGCACGGCACAACTTATTTGACGCATGTGTTAGCCCGTGGGTGCCCAGTTGCCGTGAAATCCCATCGGCACCCGCTGCGGCAGGTGGACGGTCGCCACCGGCCCGAGCGTCTGCGCGTCCAGCAAAACAAGCTGGCCTTCGTCGCGGTCGCGGTGATAGCCGAAGCCCATCAGGATGCCGTCGTCTTCGGCGCGGGCCGCCGGGTTGGGCACGAAAGACATCTCGCCGAGCACAAGGCCGGGCTCCAGGGGGGCCACCGCACAAGACCCCGTCTCGTAGTCGTGCTTGTACAGCGCGGTGGACATCTCGGACGCCCCGTCGTCGGGCACATAGCCGCCTTCGGTGCCGACCGTGTAGCCGAACCGGTGCAGCCCGCCCAGCAAGGTCTCGTTGACGCGGGGAAACTCCTGGGGCCGATCGTCGCGGCGTTCGGCCGCCACCGCACCGGTGGCCAGGTTGATGGTCCAGCGGTCCAGCGTGGGACGGCTGTCGCCCGGGCCACGCAGGTCGCGATCGAACATCCGCGCGTAACGGACCACGTCGAGCACCAAAACCTCGGCGCCGCCGCGCGTCTCGGAGTAGGCATTGAGCGGGTGGTAGACGTAGCAGGGTTCGATGTCGAACCAGCGCACGTCCCGGTTGTCTCCCTCGCGCGGCATCACTCCGATGCGCGCCCGGTAGTCCTGATTCCAGCGGTAGGGCATCCGACTGATCGGTTCGCGATTGCGGTTGATCATCGTCGTCACCGGACCGGGCACCCGCACGCGTCCGATCAGCGACTGCATCACGAGGCGGGCCGGCAGACTCAGCCACCGCGGCACGTTCGCCGGCATGACCTGCACGGGGTCGAACGTCACCGGCAGGTCGTAGATCACCACGTATTTGTCGGTCAGGGAGAAGTCGTGCATCATCGGCGACCCGCCGACCTCGATGTCGACTGTGCGGCGGGCGCGGCCGCTGGTGTCGAGGACCGAGTACTGCACGGTCCGGCCCCGGGTGAACGCGTAGGACAGGGCGTGCAGTTCGCCGGTGCGGGGATCGCGGTGCGGGTGGGCGGTGTAGCCACCGAACAGCGTGCCGTCGAAGTCGCACGGCCCCTCGGTGTCCAGCTCGTCGGTCAGGCGGTAATTCGCCCCACCCCCCTCGACGAGGGCCAGCGTTTGCCCGGCGTGGCTGAGCACGTTGGTGTTGGGGCCCACGGAGAGCATCCCGGCGCGCGGGTCGAGCCCCGTGGGCCCGGGCTCGCCGAGGGTGCGGCACACGTGCGCGGTGCGCACCCAGCGATTGCGGTACCAGTGGGCCTGGCCGTCGCGCAGCCGCACCCCGTGCACCATGGCGTCGCCGCTGAACCAGTGGTAGACGGCTGGGTCGACCTCGGCGGCCGGGTTCGGCCCGTTGCGCAGGTAGCGCCCGTCGAGGTGTTCGGGGATGTGCCCGGTGACGCGCAGATCGTGGGCGGTGACTTCCGCGCCGACCGGCGCCAGTACGTCCTCCAGATACGGATTGCCGGGCTTGGCGGTGGCCGTGGTCGCCATTGGCTGAGCTCCTATAACATTGTTATTTCGATGTTATCCGCACGCTACGCTCCCGATGAGAAGATGGCAACGATGACTTCAGACGTTCAGCGCAGCGTTCGCGACGAGCTGCTGCACGCCGCGGTCGGCCTGCTCGACGAGCACGGGCCCGACGCGCTGCAGACCCGCAAGGTGGCCAGTGCCGCCGGGACGTCGACGATGGCTGTGTACACCCATTTCGGTGGGATGCAGGGGCTGATCGCCGCGGTGGCCGAGGAGGGACTGCGGCAATTCGACGTCGCACTGACGGTGCCGCAGACCGACGACCCGGTCGCCGACCTGTTCGTGACCGGCGCCGCGTACCGGCGCTACGCCATCGAGCACTCGCATAGGTATCGGCTGATGTTCGGCAGCACCAGCGCGCATGGCATCAACGCACCGGCGGGCAACCTTTTGACGTTGACGATCGCCGAGATCGAGCAGCGCATTCCCAGCTTCGCGCATGTGGTGCATGCGGTACAGCGCTGCGTGCAGGCGGGGCGAATCGCCGTGGGCCCGGAAGCTGACGACACGATCATTGTCGCCACCGCCGCCCAGTTCTGGGCGTTGGTACACGGATTCGTGATGCTCGAATTGGGCGGCTTCTACGGCGACGACGGGGTGGCCGTCGTGTCGGTCATGGACTCGATGACATCGAAATTCTTTGTTGCTCTGGGAGATTCACCCGAGCGGGTCGCGCAGTCGCGGCGCGCCGCGACGCGCTGAGAAGACACAAACGCTCCCGACACGCCGAGCGTGCGGGAGCGTTTGTGTCTGTTCGCCGGGTTACTTGACGGTGACCGTGGCGCCGGCGGCCTCGAGCTTGGTCTTGGCCTCGTCGGCGGCCTCCTTGGCCACCTTCTCCAGCAGCGGCTTGGGCGCGCCGTCGACCAGGTCCTTGGCCTCCTTGAGGCCCAGGCCGGAGACGATCTCGCGGACCACCTTGATGACGCCGATCTTCTTGTCACCGGCGGCCTCGAGGATCACGTCGAACTCCGACTGCTCCTCGGCGGCCTCGGCGGGCGCGCCACCGCCGGCGGGGCCGGCCGCGGCAACGGCGACCGGGGCGGCCGCGGTGACCTCGAAGGTCTCCTCGAACTTCTTCACGAAGTCGGAGAGCTCCAGCAGGGTCATTTCCTTGAAGGCTTCGAGCAGGTCGTCGGTAGACATCTTTGCCATGGGTGTGGGTCCTTCCTTGTTTTCCAGGTTCCGGGTTGGGTGTTATTCGGCTTCGGCCGGGGTTTCCGGTGCCTCAGTGGGTGTTTCCGAAGCTGGTTCAGGGGTGGGCTCCGCGGCGGGAGCTTCTGCGGCCGCGGCGGGAGCCGCCGGAGCTTCAGAGGCCTTCTTCTCCTGCAGTGCGGCCGCAAGCCGGGCGACCTGCGAGGCCGGGGCGTTGAACAGCCCGGCCGCCTTGGCGAGGTTGCCCTTCATCGCGCCGGCCAGCTTGGCCAGCAGCACCTCGCGCGACTCGAGGTCGGCGATGCGCTCGACTTCGGCGACCGTCAGCGCACGGCCGTCCATGTAGCCGCCCTTGATGACGAGCGCCTTGTGATCCTTGGCGAAGGTCTTGATGGCCTTGGCGGCGTCGACCGGCTCCCCGGTGACGAACGCGATGGCCGTCGGCCCGGCGAACAGCTCGTCGAGCCCCTGCACCCCGGCCTCCGAAGCGGCCCGCTTGATCAGCGTGTTCTTGGCCACCGAATAGGTGGCCGAACCGCCCAGCGAACGCCGCAGCTCGGCCAGGTTGGCGACGGTCAGACCGCGGTACTCCGTGATCAGGGTCGCGGTCGATTCCTTGAACTGCTCGGCGATGTCTGCAACGGCGGTGGCCTTGTCAGCCCTGGCCATGCCTACCTCCTGAAGTGAAAGCCAATGCGACGTATCGTCTCGATCCCCCCCGCAGAACGACGAACGCCCCGGCGCAGAAGCGGCCGGGGCGTGAAAAGCCGCCGGCGCGAGCCGGCGCTGATGCCTCGTCCTCCTGCGTGGGCCGCCGGGATGCTTCCCGGACCTTCAACCGATTGCTCGGTGACCGACGGTCTTCGGTGGATCGGCTAACAGGATAGCGTGGCCCGCGCGATCAGCCAAAACGGCGCCCTCAGGTGACGGCGAGGGCCAGCAGGACGAACACCGCCAGCAGCAGGATCACCCGGGCCCGGTGCCGTCGATCCCAGCGGGCGGCCAGCTCGCGCGAGAGCTCGCCCGTGCTCGGCCATTTCGCGATGCGGTTGTTGATCGGCACCAGCAGGGTCACCGTCATCAGTATCACCGCGGCCATCAGGCCCGCGGCGATGCCGCACAGCCAGTCGCGCTGCTCGCCGCGGTCCTCGATAGCCAGCGCCGCGATCAGCAGCAGGACCACGGCGTACCAGAACGGCATCGTCGTGCCCAGCGCGCGGGCGGCGCCGGCGCGTGCCGCCCGGAAGCCGTCGTCGGGCAGCCGGGCGATGAGCGGGTGGAAGAAGACCGCGACCGCCAGCTCCACGCCGACCATCAGTCCGGTGACCACGACCGTGAGCGCGTCAATGCCGTTGTTCATGACAACGACATTGGCGGTTATGCTGACAAATATCAAGGTACTGACAAATTAGTCAGCTTTGGGAGGTGCTCGTGTCCGTATCCAAGAAGGAAGTCGGCGACTGCCCGATCGACGCCGCGCTGTCGGTCATCGACGGCCGCTGGAAGGGCACCATTTTGTGGCGATTGTGCGACGGCCCCATGCGCACCGCCGAGTTGCGGCGCAGCATTCCCGGCATCACCGAGCGCATGCTCATCCGGCACCTGCACGAACTGGTCGACGCCGGGATCATCGATCGCCACGACGCCGGCACGGTGCCGCCGTGCGTGCACTATTCGATTTCCGAATACGGCATGACGCTGGGCCCGGTGCTGGCTAGCCTGTGCGACTGGGGCCGAAAGCACCTGCAGCGGGTCAGCTGAGGCCCGCCAGCCGCGCCGCGCCGATCAGGCCCGCCTCACCGCCGAGTTCGCCGGGCACCACCCGCAGCCCGGACAGGAAATCCAGGCCGGCGTACTCGGCGAGCTTGGCCCGCAGCGGGTCGAAAAGCAGCGGCCCGGATTTGGCGACACCTCCCCCGAGCACCACCAGATCCAGATCGCACACCGCGCCGACCGAGGCGATCATCGCGGCGAGCGCGTTGGCTCCCCGGTGAAAGGCTCGCTGGGCCAACGGGTCTCCCGCCACCGCCGCGGCGGCCAGGTCGCGGGCGCCGGCGCCGGGCGGCGCGGACCAGCCGTCCTCCAGCGCCCGGCGCACCATCCACGGCCCGGAAGCCACGGTCTCCACGCAACCGTGACCGCCGCAGGTGCAGGGCCTGCCGTCCAGTTCGACCACCACATGCCCGACATGACCGGCGTTGCCGGTGCGCCCCGAGTAGGGGACGCCGTCGAGCACCAACCCGCCGCCCACCCCGGTGGAGACCACCATGCCCAGCAGGAACCGGGCGTCCGGGCCCGCGTTCTTGCCCGCCCCGATCCAGTGCTCCCCCACGGCCATACAGACGCCGTCACCGGCCAGCACCACCGGCAGGCCGGGCACCGCCGCGGCGACCTTGTCGCGCAACGGGAAACGGTCCCAGCTACCGATGTTGATCGGGCTCACGGCTCCGCTGCGCAGATCGACGGGCCCGGCCGACGCGATCCCGACGGCCCGCACCGGAGCGTCCGCGGCGCGCAGCGCCTCGCCGATCATCGCTTCCACCACGGCCCAGACCTCGCCGGCGGCGGTCGTGACCGGAGTGGGGCGGATGGCGGTGAAGACCAGCTTTCCGCCCGGATCCGCAAGCGCGACCGCAATTTTGGTGCCGCCCACGTCCAGACAGAGGGTAAGCATGCGTTCAGTGCCGATGGGTGTTGTCGGGCTGGCGGGGGTCGCCGGGATGCTCGTAGCCGGGCGACAGCTCCACCAGCGCGGCGCGCCGCGCGTCCAGCCACAGCCGGAAGGCACGCCGCCGCGCGGCGCCGCGCAGATGGGCTTCGATCGCCGGTCGCACCTCGTCCAACGGCGGGGCCTCCAAAGCCGTTGTGCACCAGCCGCCTTGGCCCTGTCGCGACGCAGCGAAGCGCATCGGGTTGCGGGCGTGATAGGCGACCACCTCGGCGTCGGCCACCCGCACCGCGGCGGTGACATCGGCGAACAGCGCCCGGGCAAGCGGGTCGGCCAGCGCGGCCGCGGCGACGCTGCCGATCTCCAGCCGGGCGGTGACGTCGGGCAGCAACGCGGCCTCGGACGGCGCGGTGCGCCCACTCAACCCGCGCGCGGCCGCCTCCGCGGCGACCACCCGCTCGGTGACGATCAATTGGGTCAGCCAGCGGCGCAGTTGGCGGCCCTCGCTGGTGCCGCCGGCCGGCAGCGCCGCAGCCGCGCGAGAGCTGCGCAGCCGCGCCTCGGCGGCGTCCACGATGCCCGGCCAGACCGGCACGCCGGCAACGGTCGCTATCGGGTGGATGCTCACGTCACCGTCACCTTCACCGCCGGCGAGTAGATCAGTCGGCCGGCGCCGCCGATCCGCACCAGCGCCCACCACTGGCCGGGTTCCAGCCAGGCCGGCGGCGTCAGCTGGAAGCCTAGGTCGACGGTGCCGCGGGCGGGTAGCACCGCGCCGAGCGAGGCGGGACCCGTCCACTCCCAGGTGCCCCAGGGGCTGATCAGATGCGCCTGCAGCGTCAGGTCGGCGCGGGCGTGGCTGCCGACCCTGACCGTCAGGGTGCCCGCTTCCCCTGGTTCGAGCGTCACCTCGGCGGGACCGTCGGCGAGGTAGAACAGCTCGCCGGGTGGTTCGCCCACGGTCACGACGCAGACGTCCTCGACGGGCTGGCGCCAGGAGGCCGGGACCTCGTCGCTTGTGATGCGGAGTTCGGCGCGGACCGGGTAGAGGCCGGGTTCGGCCCGCGACGGGACCGACACCACCACGTCGGCGTGCAGGTGGTCGCCGCTGGGCAGGGTGAAGGGCAGCTCGGCGGGCTCGGCCGTCCAGCCGTCCGGACACCGCAGCGCGACCGCGCCGTGCAGCGCGGCGTCGGTGCAGTCGCTGGCCGCGGTGAGGCGCAACGTCACCTCGCCGCCGGGCTCCCCGGTCACCCGCAGCGGGTGCAGGTGGGCGACCGCCGGCAGCCCCCCGAGCGGTGCCGGGCCGCAATTGTGCAGCCAATAACGCGCGTAGAGGGGCTGGGCGGCCTCGGCGTGCGGGGCCAACCCGGCGCCGGCCGCGGCCCGGGGAGTGTCGAGGCGGGCCAGCACGGTCGCCACCTCATAGCCGTGCAGCTCCACCGCGGACACCGGTTCGGCACGGGTCTCCAGCAGATCGGCGCGCTGCAGGTCGCACACCGCGGCGACGTCCGAGTCGATGACGACCGGGGTGCCGGTGCCCGTCGTCTCCACCAGCCGCAGGGCCACCGCGTTGGGGTCCAGCGGCGCGGCGCTGCCCGCGGTCAACGGATTGCCCGCGGCCTTGAGGGCAGCCAGCTGTACCGATGCGGCGGGCTCGACGCGCAGCAGCGACCCGGCCTGCGGCAGGGCGCTGCCTCGCCGGCCCGGTGCGACCGCGAGCAGCGGCTGGGCGAACTGCGCGCTGCGGGTGGGGATCCCGGCCCGCCGCCAATCGCCTGCCCCGCTGACCACCGCGTAGTCGAAGGCGTGCGTCCAGTGCTGCAGCTGGAAGTTGGAGCCGTCGGGCGCGGTGCGGCGCGGGTCGTCGATCCAGATGCCCGAGGGCCAGCCGGTGCAGGAACGCATGAGCGCGGTGTGCAGGGTGCCCTCGGTGTCGACGGCGAAGCTGGGCACGCCGCGGTTGAGCAGGGCGACGGTGCGGTCCTCGAACACGCCCGTCCCCGACGGGGCGTCCTGCGCCACGGCGATGTCGGCGTCGTCGAGGTCGCCGGCCAGCGCGGCGACCGCGGCGCGCAGCTCGCCCTCGTCGGTGCCGTCGACGACCAGCACCGGCAGCGCCCGCGGTGCGCGCAGGTCGGCGTCGGGCACCCACACCGCGTCCAGCGGCGCCTCGGCCGGCACCCACACCCGGCCGCGGCCGGTCGCCGCCAGCTGGCGCTGTAGTTCTTCGGCGTATACCGGAGCGCCGGCCAGCACGGCCGCGGCGAAGGCGTTGCGAGCGGGCCCGCCCAGCGCGATGCGCACGTCGGGCAGGTTGGAATCGACCTCGAGGTTCCCGTAGCGCGGCTTGTCCGCGGCGCTGCAGGTGGCCGTCACGCCGGCGCGGACCAGCGCGACCATCAGTTCCCGGGCCAGCGGCGCGGACGTCGCCTCCGTCGGCGCCACCACCTCGGCGACCGACATCGCCCGCACGCCGGTGCCCGACACCCGGATTCGGGCCGCCGAAGACAGGCCGAACCAGCCGTACGCCGGGTTGTCCAGGGTCCACAGGTGCCGGGCGGTGTCCACCGAGCGGGAGCCCTCGTGCAGCAGCGCAAAACCGCGGCCGACGACGGCGTCGCCCACCTCGCTGACCGGCATGGCACCCGGCACCGGGCACGGCCAGCGCAGTCGCACCAGCTGGTCGGCGCCGCTGAACTCGTCGATCGTGGTGCGACAGTCCAGCCTCGCGACGCCGTGCCACAGGGTCAGGGTCTGGGTGTAGCGCAGCAGCGTGCCGATCCGGCCGTGCACCACCACCCGCTGACCGAGCGGGCCGTGGAAGGCCTGCACCCGTGCGGACTCTTCCGACGAGCACACCACCGGCCCCTTGGGCAGCAGATGCCACGGGCCCTCCCCCTGGCCCGGATGCGCCGGGTATTCCTCGTAGACCGCGAGCTGGTTGCCCACCCCACCGTCGGCGATCAACTCGACGCCGTCCTGGACCAGCGAAACGACGCCCCCGCCCCGGGCCGCGTCGACCCGCACGCGGTAGTGCTCGTTTGCGATCGCCGTTCCCGCTGCCGGCGCCCAGCCGCCCGGCTCGCCGGGTTCGCGCGCGGGCGCCAACCGGTAGGCCCGCCAGCCCAGCGACGGCACCTCGCGCGCCAGCCAGCTGACCGTTCGGCCGCCATGTTCGACGTGCGCCGCCAGCTCGGTGCCGTCGGTATCGAGCACCCGCACCCGCGCGCCCGGCGGCACGTCGAGGTGGGCGGTGACGATGTCGGTGCGCCCGCCGGTGAGCGGATTCCACACGACCACGTCGCCTTCGATGTCATCGGACAGCCGGGCCAGCGAGTTGTCGCGGGCCGCGCGGCCCAGCTCCCACGCGTCGCGCCAACCGGTCAGCAGGTCGAGGTACACCTGGTCGGACTCCGAGCCGGTGATGGCGTCGTGGTGCGCGCCGTAGACCAGCTGCACCCAGGCCTTGGCCAGGGCGGCCTGCGGGTACGGGGCGCCGCCGCGCAGCCCGGCGAACACGGCGAAGCGCTCGGCCTGCAGCACGGCGTTCTCGGCAGCCCGGTTGGCCTGTTTGGTGTCGATGTACGACACGTCCTTGCCGGTGTAGATCGGGTTCATGTCCCGGGTCTGGGGCGACGGCGCGCGGCCGCCCTGGGCGAGTTCAGCGCGCACCGCCGCGAAGAACTCGCTGGGCAGCGCGCAGACGAAGCGCGGCCAGGTGTAGCGGGCGGCCCAGTCGCGATGGATCTCGGTGACCCACTTGTTGGGCGGGGTGTAGTCGGTGCCGACGGGCAGCAGCACGTTGCGGGTGAGCGCGACCTTTTTGAGCTGATCGAAGAGCTCATACGTGGCGTTCTCGGCCTCGGCGAGCGACGCCGCGGAATCCATCCACCAGCCCGCCGAATAGTGCGCGGGCATGTAGTGGGTGAGCAGGCCGCCGCCCGACGGCGAGATCCACTCGAACTCGCTGCAGAACTGCATCCGCTCGACGCCTCGCGGTTCGTCGCCGGTCTCGGGACCGCCCTGGCCCGGTCCCCACTGGTGGTGCGGTCCCCTGGCCCATGAACTCGACGTCAGGCCGGCGCCGGCGGCCATCCCCGGGAATTGCGGATCGTGGCCGAACACGTCCAGCTGCCAGGCGGTGGCCGGATTCGCGCCCACGACGTGACGCTGAAAACCCATGCCGTGCACCAGGTTTCGGATGGTCGTCTCGGGGCTGGTGAGGTTGGTGTTGGGCTCGTTGTACGTGCCGCCCATCACCTCGACGCGGCCCTGCTCGATGAACCGGCGTAGATCGGCCCGGTCCTCGGGGCGGGTGTCCCAGTACGGCTTGAGGTAGTCGACCTCGGCCAGCACGAACTTGTACTCGGGGTCGCGGCGCGCCATCTCCAGATGCGCGTGCACCAGGTCGAAGCCATTCGTCTGGCGGGCCCGCCCGGGCGGGTCCTCGGTCCACTCGCTGGTATAGGCGCCCTGGGTGTTCCACCACACCGGGTCGTAATGGAAGTGGCTGACCATGAACATGGTCCAGCCCGGCTCGGCCACGGTGAACTCGAAGGCCAGCCGCTGGCCGCCGGCGTGCACCCGCGCGGGCCGACGCTGCCCGACGACGGTGCCGTCGACAGTCACCGCGACCTCGACGACCTCGGATCCGGGTCGAGCCACCGCCTGGCCGCGCAGGCCGCGGCCCTCGACACGCACGGGCGTGGGCCCGGCGCACCCGGACACGGTGACGCGAACCAGCTGCACCGGCGCGTCCGGTGGCCCGACGAAGAGCTCGGTCGACTCGGCCTTGGTCAGTTGCATGCCGAAACCACCTGCATCCCCGCACCTTACGGCGCCCCCGGCGCGCGAGACCTAGGATCGATCAATGCCCGCCCTCGCCCCGCCGGTGGCCGACGAACGCGGCGCCCTGCGCGAATACCTGGCCTATCACCAGAGCGCGTACTCCGCGGTCAGCCACGGGCTCACCGACGACCAGGCCCGATCCGCGCCCTCGGTCAGCGCACTGTCGATCGGCGGGCTCATCAAGCACGCCACCGGGATGCAACGCAGCTGGATGGCGCGCGTGGCCGCCGCACCCGACGCGCCGCCGAAAGATCCCCGCCCGTTCGAGCAGATCGCCGCGGAGTTCGCCGATCAGCACGTGATGCGGCCCGACGAGACGCTGGCCGGGCTGCTGGGGGCGTTCGAGGCGCAGAACGCGACATCGCTGCACCTCGTGGAGACCGCCGACCTGGACGCCGCGGTGCCCGTTCCAAGGGACATCCCGTGGTTTCCCAAGGATCAGCAGGCCTGGTCGGTGCGCTGGGTGGTGCTGCATGTGATCAACGAGCTGGCCCGGCATGCCGGTCACGCCGACATCATCCGGGAGACGATCGACGGCGCCAGCATGTACGAGCTGGTCGCCGCCCGGGAGGGCTGGGCGATCGAGGGCTGGGTGCAGCCGTGGAAAAGCGGAGGCAGCGGTACGGGTCCGGGTTGAAGGATTGGGACTCATCGGCGCGCATTTGGCACACTGCTCTGATGAGCTCTACCAAACATCGAGAGGGGGCCAAGCTCGACCGGGTGCCGTTGCCGGTCGAGGCGGCCCGGGTAGCAGTGACAGGTTGGCAGGTCACGCGCACCGCCGCTCGCATCCTCACCAAGCTGCCGGGCAGGGGCCCGTGGCAGCAGAAGGTGATCAAACAGCTCCCGCAGACCTTCGCCGACCTGGGGCCGACGTACGTCAAGTTCGGACAGATCATCGCGTCGAGCCCGGGGGCGTTCGGCGAATCGCTGTCCAGGGAGTTCCGCGGCCTGCTCGACCGGGTGCCGCCGGCGGACTCCGACGAGGTGCACAAGCTGATCGTCGAGGACCTCGGCGGTGACCCGTCGGACTTGTTCGCCGAATGGGACGAGACGCCGTTCGCGTCGGCGTCCATCGCGCAGGTGCACTACGCCACCCTGCACAGCGGCGAGGAGGTGGTGGTCAAGATCCAGCGACCTGGCATCCGCCGCCGGGTCGCCGCCGACCTGCAGATCCTCAAGCGTTTCGCCCAGGCCGTCGAACTCGCCAAGCTTGGCCGCCGGCTCTCGGCGCAGGACGTGGTCGCAGACTTCTCCGACAACCTGGCCGAGGAGCTGAACTTCCGGTTGGAGGCCCAGTCGATGGAGGCGTGGGTGTCGCACCTGCACGCCTCCCCGCTGGGCCGCAACATCCGGGTGCCGCAGGTGTTCTGGGACTTCACCAGCGACCGGGTGCTGACCATGGAGCGCGTCCACGGCATCCGCATCGACGACGTCGCGGCCATCCGCAAGGCCGGGTTCGACGGGGTCGAGCTGGTCAAGGCGCTGCTGTTCTCGCTGTTCGAGGGTGGGCTGCGGCACGGGCTGTTCCACGGCGACCTGCACGCCGGCAACCTCTACGTCGACGACCAGGGCCGCATCGTGTTCTTCGACTTCGGGATCATGGGCCGCATCGATCCCCGCACCCGCTGGCTGCTGCGCGAGCTGGTTTATGCGCTGCTGGTCAAGAAGGACCATGCCGCGGCGGGCAAGATCGTGGTGCTGATGGGTGCCGTCGGCACCATGAAGCCGGAGGCCCAGGCCGCCAAGGACCTGGAGAAATTCGCCACCCCGCTGACCATGCAGACGTTGGGCGACATGTCCTACGCCGACATCGGCAGGCAGCTCTCGACGCTGGCCGACGCCTACGACGTCAAGCTGCCCCGCGAGCTGGTGCTGATCGGCAAGCAGTTCCTCTATGTCGAGCGGTACATGAAGCTGCTGGCGCCCAAGTGGCAGATGATGTCGGATCCGCAGCTGACGGGCTACTTCGCGAACTTCATGGTCGAGGTCAGCCGCGAGCACTCCTCCGATATCGAGGTATAGGAGCTGCTGTGGTGCAGGTGCGCACGGGACACGCCACTTCCGGCGACCTCAAGCTGTACTACGAGGACATGGGCGACATCGACGACCCGCCCGTCCTGCTGATCATGGGGCTGGGCGCCCAGCTGCTGCTGTGGCGGGTCGCGTTCTGCGAGAAGCTGGTCGGCCGCGGACTGCGCGTCATCCGGTACGACAACCGCGACGTGGGCCTGTCCAGCAAGACCCAGCGCCGCAGCTCGGGGCAGCCGCTGGCGGCCAGGCTGCTGCGGGCCTGGTTGGGTCTGCCCAGCCGGGCCGCCTACAAGCTCGAAGACATGGCCGACGACGCCGCGGCCGTGCTGGATCACCTGGGCCTCGACCGCGCCCACATCGTGGGCGCGTCGATGGGCGGCATGATCGCGCAGATCTTCGCCGCCCGATTCCGCGAGCGGACCGCGTCGCTGGCGATCATCTTCTCCAGCAACAACTCGCCGTTGCTGCCGCCGCCGGCCCCGCGCGCATTGCTGGCGCTGCTCAAGGGGCCGCCGCCGAACTCGCCGCGCGAGGCGATCATCGACAACGCGGTGCGCGTCGGCAATATCATCGGCAGCCCCCGCTACCGCGTGCCCGAGGAGCAGGCCCGCGCCGACGCCGCCGAGGGTTACGACCGCAACTACTACCCGCAGGGCGTCGCAAGACATTTCGGCGCGGTGCTGGGCAGCGGCAGCCTGCGTCGCTACAACCGGCAGACCACCGCGCCCACCGTGGTGATCCACGGCCGGGCCGACAAGCTGATGCGGCCGTTCGGAGGGCGCGCCGTGGCGCGGGCCATCGACGGGGCCCGACTGGTGACATTCGAAGGCATGGGCCATGATTTGCCACGGGAGTTGTGGGATCAGGTGATCGGCGTGCTGACGGGAAACTTCGCCGAAGCGAGCTAGCGAAAACACGCGGGGAGAAGCGCTTCCCAGCGATTTTCAGTCCCTGTGTCGGGCCTGTACGGTGAGCAGAGAAGGGTGGGTGCTCTCACATGGCCAAGCTGGAGCCGTATTACGAAGAGTCGCAGGCGACTTACGACATTTCGGACGACTTCTTCGCGTTGTTTCTCGATCCGAACATGGTCTACACCTGCGCCTACTACAAAACCGACGACATGACCCTGGAGGAGGCCCAGCTCGCCAAGCTGGATCTGGGGCTGGACAAGCTGCGGCTCGAGCCGGGAATGACGTTGCTGGATGTCGGGTGCGGCTGGGGCGGCGCGGTGGTACGGGCGCTGGAAAAGTACGACGTGAACGTCATTGGCATCACGCTCAGCCGCAACCACTATGAGCGCACCAAGGCCAGGCTGGCTGCAATCCCGACGACGCGGCGGGCCGAGGCCAGGCTGCAGGGTTGGGAAGAGTTCGACGAGCGAGTCGATCGGATCATCAGCTTCGAGGCCTTCGACGCGTTCAAAAAGGAGCGCTGGCCACTGTTTTGGGATTGGGCCTTTAAGACCCTTCCCGAGGGCAGCCGATTGATGATGCACAGCATTTTCACGCACCCGCAGTCCTACTGGCACGAGCACGGCATCACGATAACGATGTCGGATCTGCGTTTCCTGCGCTTCCTCGGAAAGGAAATCTTTCCCGGCGGGCACATGTGCGGCGAACCCGATATCGTCGACTATTCCCGGGCCAGCGGATTCACCCTCGAGGACGTGCAATATCTGCAGCCGCATTACGCGCGCACGCTGGACACGTGGGCGGCCAATCTTGCGGCCAATCGTGACCGCGCAATCGCCATACAGTCCGAAGAGGTCTACGACCGCTTCATGCGCTATCTGACCGGTTGCGCGGACCTTTTTCGCAAGGGCATCTCCAACGTCGCGCAGTACACGCTCACCAAGTAACGACGGGCCGGTGAGCCGGCGCGGACGGGGCCGGGTGGACGTCAGCGGGGTCGCCCTGGAAAGGTGGACTCGGCATCCGCGGTCGGGTCCGCGACGCGCACTCGCACCCTTTTCGAATCATGCCTCGGCGTTGGGTATCGTTGCAGGTCACACACGACCCGTCGATGCGTGCGCGGGTTGTAGCAAGTGAACCTCATCCGGGAAGAACAGGACGAACATGGCTGAGCAACCGATTAGCCCGACGAAGACGCGGACGCGTTCGGAGGACATCCAGGCGCATTACGACGTGTCCGACGACTTCTTCGGCCTGTTCCAGGACCCGACCCGGATCTACAGTTGCGCCTACTTCGAGCGCGACGACATGAGCCTGGAAGAGGCGCAGTACGCCAAGATCGACCTCAACCTGGACAAGCTGGACCTCAAGCCGGGCATGACCCTGCTGGACATCGGCTGCGGGTGGGGCACCACCATGAAGCGCGCCGTCGAGAAGTACGACGTCAACGTCATCGGCCTGACGCTGTCCAAGAACCAGCACGCCCGCGCCGAGCAGCTGCTGGCCGGCGTCGACACCAGCCGCACTCGCGAGGTGCGGCTGCAGAACTGGGAAGACTTCACCGAGCCCGTCGACCGCATCGTGTCGATCGAGGCCTTCGAGCACTTCGGCCACGAGAACTACGACGACTTCTTCAAGCGGACGTTCGACATCATGCCCGACGACGGCCGGATGACCGTGCAGAGCAGCGTCAGCTACCACCCCTACGACCTGGCCGCGCGGGGCAAGAAGCTGAGCTTCGAGACGGCGCGGTTCATCAAGTTCATCGTCACCGAGATCTTCCCAGGCGGCCGGCTGCCGTCCACCAAGATGATGGTCGAACACGGCGAAAAGGCGGGCTTTGTTGTGCCCGAACCAGTTTCGCTGCGGCCGCACTACATCAAGACGCTCCGCATCTGGGGCGACACGCTCGAGTCCAACCGGGAAAAGGCCATCGAGGTCACCTCGGAAGAGGTCTACAACCGCTACATGAAGTACCTGCGCGGCTGCGAGCACTACTTCACCGACGAGATGCTCGACGTGAGCCTGGTGACCTACCTCAAGCCCGGCGCGGCCGCCTGATTTTTGCCGCCGCCTGTCGGATTGGCGGTGCGCGGTTCGTCGAGTAGGTAGAGAGTGGAGCACACGGCTTCGCTCACTACCGGAGGTGACGAACATGCAGTACCTGGCGCTGTTGATCAGCAGGGAAATGGAGCGCACGCCCGACCAGGGGGCCGCCATGATGGCCGCCTACCAGGCCTTCCACGCCAAAGCGGCCTCGGCGATCCGCGCGGGTGATGCGCTGCTGCCGGTGGCGGCGGGCGCGCGCATCACCGGCGGTCCGGACTCGCCGGTCGTCACCGACGGTCCCTTCCCCGAAGGCGCCGAAGTGGCCGGCGGCTATTACGTATTCGAGGCCGAGAACCTCGACGAGGCGCTCGCGTTGGTCCGCGACATTCCGGCCGCCCAGTACGGCGCGATCGAGGTTCGGCCCGCCTACCACGTGTTCGAATCCGAGTGGACCGACGCCGGCGCCGGCCAGTGGCTGGCGCTGCTGCTGGAACCCCCGGCGTCCGCGAACACGCCGGGCACGCCGGAGTGGCAGGCGGAGGCGGCACGACACGGCGAGTTCGCTGCTACCGCAGGCGATCACATCAAGGGCGGAGCCGCATTGCACGAACCGGCAACGGCGACCACGGTACGCGTGCGCGACGGCCAGGTGCTGTTGACCGACGGCCCGTTCGCCGAAGCGGCCGAGGTCGCCACCGGTTTCTATCTGCTGGCGGCCACCGATCGTGACGAGGCGGTCAAGGTCGCGTCGATGATCCCCGCCTCGGCCGTGCAGGTGCGCCAACTGGCGGGCGTCTCCGGCCTGTAGCGAATGGCCGACCTGGACGGCGTCTTCCGCCGGGAATGGGGCCCGGCCGTGGCCGCGCTCGCGCGGTGGTCGGGTGACCTCACCGTCGCCGAGGACGCCGTCCAGGAGGCCTGCGCCGACGCGCTGCGCACCTGGCCGCGCGATGGACTGCCGGCCAACCCGGGCGGGTGGCTGGTGACCGTCGGCCGTAACCGTGCCCGGGACCGGCTACGTCGCGAATCCGTCCGCCCGGGAAAGGAATTAGCGGCTGTGCTGGACGACATCAGGGCGCGCACCGAGCACACCGATCCGCATCCGGTCCGCGACGACGAGCTGCGGATGATGTTCACCTGCGCCCACCCGGCGCTGGACCGGCAGTCACAGTTGGCGCTCACGCTACGGTTGGTGTCCGGCTTGACCGTCGGCGAGATCGCCCGTGCGCTGCTTCAGACCGAGGCGGCCGTCGGGCAGCGCATCACGCGCGCCAAGAACAAGGTTCGGCACGCCAACATCCCGCTGCGGGTGCCGCCCGCCGAGTTGCTGCCCGAGCGCACGCCGCACGTGTTCGGTTGCGTGTATTCGGTGTTCACCGAGGGCTACTGGTCGACCGCGGGCCCGTCGGCCATCCGGGACGACCTGTGTGACGAAGGGATCCGGCTGGGCGCCGAGCTGTGCGCGCTGCTGCCCGGGGAGCCGGAGGCGCACGCCCTGTCCGCGCTGATGCTGTTGCACGATTCGCGGCGCGCGACCCGGGTGGACGAGGCGGGAATGCTGGTGCCGCTGGAGGACCAGGACCGGCGGCGGTGGGACCGCGGGCGCATCGTGCGCGGGCTCGACCGGTTGCGACTCGCCGCGGGCTCGACGGGCGCCTACCTGCCCCAGGCCGTGATCGCGGCGCTGCATGCCACGGCGCCGTCCTGGGAGCAGACCGACTGGGCCGCCATCTGCGCCGCTTACGATCAACTGCTCGGACTGACCCACTCGCCGGTGGTGGCCGCCAACCGGGCATTGGCGATCGGATTGCGCGACGGGCCCGACGCCGGCCTGGCCACCCTGGACAAGGTGGCCCACGATCCGCGGCTGACCCGCTCCAATCTGGTCGCGACCGTGCGCGCCGACCTACTGCGGCGTGCCGGCAGACCCGCCGACGCGCTCACCTGGTATCGAGTGGCGTTGGAGTCCAACGGGTCTGACCCGGGCCGCGCCTTCCTGCGGCGGCGCATCGCCGAGTGTGGCGGCCACTAGGCCCACCGTGCATCCTGCGACGCGACACGCCGGTGACCGTCGCAGAGCGCACATCCGGCAGGCGGTTAGGACTCCCCGAAGTTGCGGGTGACGGCCGGGTCCACGGGGATGCCCGGTCCGGTCGTCGTCGAGACCACGATCTTCTTCAGGTAGCGGCCCTTGGAGGCGGACGGCTTGAGCCGCAGCACCTCGTCGAGCGCGGCGCCGTAGTTCTCCGCCAGTGCCTTCTCGTCGAACGAGGCCTTGCCGATGACGAAGTGCAGGTTGGCCTGCTTGTCCACCCGGAAGTTGATCTTGCCGCCCTTGATGTCGGCCACGGCCTTGGCGACGTCGGGGGTCACGGTGCCGGTCTTGGGGTTCGGCATCAGGCCGCGGGGGCCGAGCACGCGAGCGATGCGACCGACCTTGGCCATCTGGTCCGGGGTTGCGATCGCGGCGTCGAATTCCAGCCAGCCGCCCTGGATCTTCTCGATCAGGTCATCGCTACCCACGATGTCGGCGCCGGCGGCCTGAGCCTGCTCGGCCTTGTCGCCCACCGCGAACACCGCGACGCGGGCCGTCTTGCCGGTGCCGTGCGGAAGGTTGACCGTGCCGCGGACCATCTGGTCGGCCTTGCGCGGGTCGACGCCGAGCCGGATCGCCACCTCGACGGTCGAGTCCTGCTTGCTCGACGACGTTTCCTTGGCGAGCTTGGCCGCTTCCAGCGGGGTGTAGAGATTGTCGCGGTCCACCTTCTCGGCGGCGGCGCGGTATGCCTTGCTGTTCTTGCTCATTGATTGTCCAATCTGGTGTTGGGTCGTGGTCCGATTAGCGGGCCGAAGCTGGCCCTCCCACGGCTAGGGGCGTCGAGCTACTCGACGGTGATGCCCATCGACCGGGCGGTGCCGGCGATGATCTTGGCGGCCGCGTCGATGTCGTTGGCGTTCAAGTCGGCCTTCTTGGTCTCGGCGATCTCCTTGACCTGGTCCCAGCTGACCTTGGCGACCTTGGTCTTGTGGGGTTCGGCCGATCCCTTGCCCACGCCGGCGGCCTTCAGCAGCAGCTTGGCGGCGGGCGGGGTCTTGAGCGCGAAGGTGAAGCTGCGGTCCTCGTAGACCGTGATCTCCACCGGGATGACCTGGCCGCGCTGGTTCTCCGTGGCGGCGTTGTACGCCTTGCAGAACTCCATGATGTTGACGCCGTGCTGACCGAGCGCGGGCCCGACCGGCGGCGCCGGGTTGGCCTGCCCCGCCTGGATCTGAAGCTTGATCAGCCCGACGACTTTCTTCTTCGGGGCCATGAGATTGTGCTGTTCCTTCCTGGTTTACGCCCGGCGCATGCTGCCGGTGTCAGAGCTTGGAGACTTGGCTGAAGGTCAACTCGACCGGGGTTTCGCGGCCGAAGATCGACACCAGCACCTTGAGCTTCTGCTGTTCGCCATTTACCTCGCTGATGGTGGCCGGCAGCGTCGCGAACGGCCCGTCCATGACGGTCACCGACTCACCGACCTCGTAATCGACCTCGATGACCGGACGTTCCAGACCGCCCACCTCGGCGGCGGCGGCCGTCGCGGCCGCGCCCTTGGCGGCCTTCTTCGCCGCGCCGCGCGGCAGCAGGAACTTCACCACGTCGTCGAGCGACAGCGCCGACGGACGGGAGGTCGCCCCGACGAACCCGGTGACGCCGGGGGTGTTGCGCACCGCGGCCCACGAGTCGTCGGTCAGGTCCATCCGCACCAGGATGTAACCGGGCAGCACCTTGCGGTTGACCTGCTTACGCTGGCCGTTCTTGATCTCGGTGACCTCTTCGGTGGGCACCTCCACCTGGAAGATGTAGTCGCCGACGTCCAGGTTCTGTACCCGGGTTTCGAGGTTGGCTTTGACCTTGTTCTCGTATCCCGCGTAGGAGTGGATGACGTACCAGTCGCCGGGCTTGCTGCGCAGCTCCTTCTTGAGCGCGGCGGCCGGGTCGGCCTCTTCGGGCGCCTCGGCAGCCTCGTCCGCGGTCGCCTCGGTGGCCGCGGGGGTGTCGGCGGCCTGCGCCTCGGCGGTGTCGACGGCCTCTTCCTGGTCGACCGCTTCACCCGCGGACGGGTCACCGTCGAAGGTAGTCACGGTTTGAGTCCTCTCTGTCACTTTCAAAGGCGGCGTCACTCGCTCAGCCGAACACCAACAGCACCAGCTTGGTCAGGCCGAAGTCCGCCAGGCCGACCAGCGCCACCATGAAGGCCAGGAAAGCCAGCACGACGGAGGTGTACGTGAGCATCTGCTTGCGGTTGGGCCAGATGACCTTCCGCATCTCTGCAACGACCTGCTTGAGGTAGTTGTAAACGAATACGAACGGGTTGACCCGATGGTCCCCGGCTTTCTTGGGCTTGGCGGCCTTTTTATCCTTGGCGCCCTTTTTGGCCTTGGCCGCGGTGGCGGCCTCGTCGGACGATTCCGCGTCCTCGTCGCCCTCGACCGCCCGCTGCCTGGACCGCTTGCCCGTGGGGCGCTGCGGTCGGGTCACCACCGCTGTCCGACCGGCGCTCGCGCCGTCCTCTTTGTCAGTGCCGTCGCTTGCGGCGTCGTTGGCAACGTCGCCTTCGTCGCTCACCGCACGCTCCTTTGTTTGCTGGTACCCCGAGAGCCGTCCCATCGGTGGCGGCACGTAGTTCCAGTGTCCACCATGGCACATCCCTTTTGTGGTCCGGTTCCTCCTCAGGCCGTCCCGGCCCGCATCGTCACCCGGACGCCTTTTGTGGTCCGGTTCCTCCTCAGGCCGTCCCGGCCCGCATCGTCACCGGACGCTCAGTCATCAGCAGGGGCGACAGGACTTGAACCTGCAACCTGCGGTTTTGGAGACCGCTGCTCTGCCAGTTGAGCTACGCCCCTTCGCGGTTGGCAGGCCAACCTGCGCTTACCTACCGGGGCTTACATGACACGCGCGCCTTCCGATTGCTCGACTCACGGAAAGCGCGCTGGTGCTGGGAAAACCCCGAGGACCGAGTGTACATCGCAGCGGGAGTCAGATACTAATTACGCCGTTCTGACGACCTGTCCGGACTCGGGGTCCCACCGCAGGTTCGCCGACCCGTCGCTGTACTGGCTCATCAAGGTGGTGTACGCCTCCAAGACCAACTCGTCCTTCTCGTTGGTGCAGATGTTCTTGGTGACGACGATGTCGGCGCCGAAGCGCTCGTCCACCGACTGGACTTCCATCCGGGCCCACAGCCTGTCGCCGGCCTTGATCGGCTTGGCGAATACGAACCGCTGGTCGACCTGGACGATCACCAGGGTTTCCATGCCGATATCGACATGCCGGAAGAAATCCAGCTGGACCAGCTTGGCGAAGATAGTCGCGAAGGTCAGCGGCGCGAGGATCGCGCTGTGGCCGAGTTCGGCGGCCGCGTCTTCGTGGTAGTAGGAGGGGTGGTCGTTTTTGACGGCTTGCGCATACTGGCGCAATTGTTCGCGCCCCACCACGAAGGAATCCGCGTAACGCCAGATCATCCCCCTGATGTCGGTTTTGAGCGCCATGAGCTACGCCAGAGTTGCGGACGCGATCGCCCTGCCGAAGATCTTCTTCCCGCCGGTGGTGGCGGTGAGCGCGATGGTCACGGACTTGGTCTCGGGATCGGCGGACTTCACCCGGCCGCTGAAGACGAGTTCGGCGCCCTTGCCGTCGTTGGGCACCGGCACCACGGCGGTGAACCGCACGTTGTACTCGGTCACCGCGCCGGGGTCACCGATCCAGGAGGTGACGTACCCGCCGCCGATACCCATGGTCAGCATGCCGTGCGCGATCGCGGTGTCCAGGCCGACGACCTTGGCGATCTCGTCGTCCCAGTGGATCGGGTTCAAGTCGCCGGAGACGCCCGCGTAATTCACCAGATCCTGTCGGGTCAGCGGGTAGGTCTTCTCCGGAAGCTGGTCACCCACCTTCACGGAGCTGAACTCACGCAGTGGCATCAGTAAACCCCTCTTCTCCATCCTCACCGGCACGGCCCGCCAGGGTCGTGTAGGTCTCTTGCACGACGTCACCGGCTTCGTTGGTGATGACGTTCTTGGTGACAATGATCTGGGTGCCGTGCGACACGCGCATCGAGTCCACAGAGACGTCGCAGTAGAGCTTGTCGCCGGCCACCAGCGGCGCGAAGTATTTCAGCACCTGGTCGACCTGGACGATCTGTGCGTCGTGCACGGCGATGTTCGCGTAGTCGAAGAACGCCGACTGCGCCTTGTAGCCGAACACGCAGACGAACGCCAGCGGAGCGATCAGCCCCTGGTAGCCGAGTTCGGCCGCCGCCTTCTCCTCGAAGAACGCGGGGTCGTCGTTCTGCACGGCGACCGCGTACTCACGAATCTTCTCGCGCTCCACCTCGTAATGATCGGGATAGCGGTAGTGCATTCCGACGATGCTGGAACTTAATGGCACGGCTCTTAAAATACCTGGTCAATCGGAGTAAACGCCCGCGGGTGGCCGCTAGCGCGTCTCCCGGTGCGCCTGGTGCTTACCGCAGTTGGGGCAGAACTTCTTCAGCTCCAGTCGGTCCGGGTCGTTCCGGCGGTTTTTCTTGGTGATGTAGTTACGGTGCTTGCACACCTCGCATGCCAAGGTGATCTTCGGCCGTACGTCGGTACTGGAAGCCATGACGGTTCACTCTCAATTCCTGGAAAAACTGTGCTGTTGTGTGTAGCGATGGCCGGACTCGAACCGGCGACCTAACGATTATGAGTCGTTCGCTCTAACCGACTGAGCTACATCGCCTCTGGCCACCCCCTCAGGGGTAACGGCCGCCACGCCTGCCCGGCGCCCGCCGAGCCCCCTAACGGAATCGAACCGTTGACCTTTTCCTTACCATGGAAACGCTCTACCGACTGAGCTAAGGGGGCCGTCTTTCAACCCGAAGCGATCTCCTCCGCGCGGGCCTAAAAGAGGGTACAGCCTGGCTTGCAGCGGAACCAAACCACGAGAGCGAAAGCGCCGGCCCGGTCAGGTCGTTCGCTGTCGCGGCTCACGCGAAGGTTGGCGGGGCCGCGGCGGACATCAGTCGTTCCCGTTGCGACGCGGTTGCCAGGCGCTGAGGTCGCTGGACTTGTCGTAGGCATCCGGCTGCTCGACGGGATCATCGCCGCGCACCAGGGTCCGCAGCGCGAGATTGATGGCCTCGCGCGCGTCGAGGAGATGGAAGCGTCGGATCGCCTCATCGACCAGGTCGACGTCGACCTCGATTTCGACCTTCTTCTTCATCTGCCCAAAAGACCCACAAGATTCCGGCCTAACCGGGCCGCGAAACGGTGGTGTCGGGCAGCATTTGCCGCGCCGAATCCGGGGCGGTGGCGGACTACCTGTGGCACGGTCCGGCCGGGGCTTTAGTCTGGGCATCGTGCCCGAGGACCGGCTGTATTTTCGTCAACTGCTCTCCGGTCGCGACTTCGCCGCCGGCGACATGTTCGCGACACAGATGCGCAACTTCGCCTACCTGATCGGCGACCGGCAGACCGGTGACTGCGTGGTCGTCGACCCGGCCTACGCCGCCGGCGACCTGCTCGACACCCTCGAGGCCGACGGCTTGCACCTGTCCGGCGTGCTGGTGACCCACCACCACCCCGACCATGTGGGTGGATCCATGATGGGATTCGCGCTGCCGGGCCTGGCCGAACTGCTGGAGCGGGCACCGGTGCCGGTGCATGTCAACAGCCAGGAGGCACCGTGGGTTTCGCGGGTCACCGGGATAAGCCTGAGCGACCTGACCGCCCACGAGAACCATGACAAGGTCAGCATCGGCGATATCGAGATCGAGTTGCTGCACACCCCGGGCCACACGCCGGGCAGCCAGTGCTTTCTGCTCGACGGCCGCCTCGTCGCGGGCGACACGCTGTTTCTGGAGGGCTGCGGGCGCACCGACTTCCCCGGCGGGGACTCCGACGAGATGTACCGCAGCCTGCAGCGGCTCGCGAAGCTTCCCGGTGACCCGACCGTCTTTCCGGGCCACTGGTATTCGGCGGAGCCCAGTGCCTCGCTCGCGGAGGTCAAGCGTTCCAACTACGTGTACCGGGCCGCGGATCTCGGTCAATGGCGGATGCTGATGGGTGGCTGAGCCGCCTCGGCGGTCGCTCGGTCACAACCATCCGGCTATCGCCGCTGTGATATAAGCGGAGGGTGGATTCCATGGGTTGGATCCAGGACAGCTGGCATGAAGTCACGCACGTCGGGTCCGACACCTGGACAGCGTGGGCGGCATGGACGGCGATCATCCTGGCTGTCGTCACGTTGGTGTTCACTAACATCCAGATCAACCGGAACCGCCGGGCGGCGGCCGAGCAGACGCGTCCGCAGGTCGCGATGTTCATGGAACCGCATTCGGCCGACTGGCACGTGATCGAACTCGTGGTCCGCAACTTCGGGCAGACCGCGGCCTACGACATCGGGTTCTCCTTCACCAATCCCCCCACGGTGGCCGAATACGAGACCGCCAGCGACGGCTACGCCGACGTCGTCGAACTGCGGCTCCCCCGCAGGCTGCCCGTGCTGGCGCCCGGCCAGGACTGGCGTCTGGTGTGGGATTCCGCGCTCGACCGCGCCGAGATCGGTGGTGGCATCGAATCGCGCTTCGTCGGCACCCTGACCTACTACGACCGGCCCAGGCAGGCGGGCGGCCGGCGGTTCTGGCAGCGCGCGCGTTCGCCGCTGCACACCGACGTCGTGCTGGACTGGGATGCCTTACCGCCGGTCCAGCGCATCGAGTTGATGACCACCCATGACTTGGCGAAGCGGGAGAAGGAGAAGCTGGAGCTGCTGCGCGGCCTGCTGACCTATTTCCACTACGCCAGCAAGGAGACCCGTCCCGAGGTATTCCGCGCGGAGATCGAACGGATCAACGCCGCGGTCCGGGAGACCCAAGACAGATGGCGCGTACGCCAACTCGACGAACCCACCGATGTCCGTTTGCGCTGGAGCGACGCCGACGGCGACCCGGGCAGACACCACAGCCAGCCCGCCTGACGGCAAGGAGCAACCGATGAGCGACCCGGTCCACTACAGCACCAAGGAGTCCGTCGCCGTCATCAAGATGGACGACGGCAAGGTCAATGCGCTGGGCCCGGTCATGCAGCAGGCCCTGAACGACGCGATCGACCGGGCCGAGGCCGACAACGCCGGAGCGCTGGTGATCGCCGGGAACGACCGGGTATTCAGCGGCGGCTTCGACCTGAAGATCCTGACCTCCGGTGAAGTGCAGCCCGCGATCGACATGCTCCGCGGCGGATTCGAGTTGGCGTATCGGCTGTTGTCCTATCCCAAGCCGGTGGTGATGGCGTGCACCGGCCATGCCATCGCGATGGGGGCGTTCCTGTTGTCGGCCGGCGATCACCGGGTGGCCGCCCACGCCTACAACATCCAGGCGAACGAGGTCGCGATCGGCATGGTCATCCCGTACGCCGCCCTGGAGCTCATGAAGTTACGGTTGACGCCGTCGGCCTACCAGCAGGCCGCCGGGCTGGCCAGGACGTTCTTCGGTGAAACCGCCCTCGCCGCAGGCTTTGTCGACGAAATCGTGTTGCCCGAGGTGGTGCTCGACCGCGCCGAGGAGGCCGCGCGGGAATTCGCCGGCCTGCATCAGCACGCACACGCCGCCACCAAGTTGCGCACCCGCGCCGACGCCCTGGCGGCCATCCGCGCCGGCATCGACGGGATCGAAGCCGAATTCGGGCTGTAGCCGGGCGATTACGACACGCTGCGCCGCTTCCGGCAACGGGGCGTCTTACCGGAACCGGCCCAGATACGCCGACCAATCCCAGGTCGACAGAAAAGTCTGCGCCGCCGCGTAGCCGCTGTCATAGAGCTTTTCGAGACGTCCTGTGGAGATATCGAAGTCGAGCACACCGACATTGGTCGATTCGACCGCGATGGCACGGGCGGCGACCCACGGCTGGCTGAGGTGTGTCTGGTCGTGACCCGCCAGCATGGTGGTCACCAGGCTTTCCAGCAACGCCGTCTGTTCGAAGAACCGCAACGGTTTCAGTGCCGGCATCACCGCACCGATGCCTTCGGAGAGCCTCGGGAGGACCGTGATCCCGAATGTCGGCCAGCGCGGCGCTTTGCCGTCCGGCCGGTCGAAGGTGTCGATGGGAAAATTCGACAGCACGCCACCGTCGACGAGGGTGGAGGTGGTCCCGTCGGTGCCGGTCAGCTTGACCGGGCGATAGAAGAACGGGATCGCCATCGAAGCGCGGACCGCGTCGGCGACCGGCTGCTCATCGGGGTCCAGGCCGTAGAGCCGACGGTAGTCCCACGGCAGCCGCACCAGCTGTGCCGCGGTCACGTCGGCAACGGTGACCACCAGCCTGTTGCGCCGCTCCTCCAGCAGCTCGTCCTCGTCGAGAATCAGATCGCCAAAGACGTTGACACCCAAGTTTTTCAACTCGCTGCGGATCCAGTCGTGGGCCACGTCGCCGCGATACATACTCGTGTCGCGCACCAGCCCCCACGCGGCACCGAGGTAGGGAAGGGGTCCCGCGTCGCGCCACTTGCGCAGCGGGACGGAGAACGCGAGTTCCTTGACCTCCTCGGCGGTCAGCCGGCCGTCGTCGGATCCGGCGGCCAGGATGGCCGCGACCACAGAACCGGCCGAGACCCCGGACACCCTCTTGATCGAATATCCGGCATCCATCAGCGCGACGATGGCGCCGACCAGACCGATGAACTTGACGCCCCCGCCGGAAAGCACGAGATCGACTGACTTCGGCTGTTGAGCCTTGGATACCATTCTATTATTCCGACGAAATCCATTGGTAGGGAAGGAATTTCCCGTCGAAGGTGACGACAACGCGGTCGCCGGACGGGTGTGGCTTCTTTTGCACGTCGACACTGAAGTTGATCGCGCTCATGATGCCGTCGCCGAACTCTTCGGCGATCACCTCCTTGAGTGCGCCGCCGTAGACCTGCAGGGCCTCGTAGAAGCGGTAGATGGTGGGGTCCGTCGGCACCGCGGTGGGCAGCCCGCCACGCATCGGGGCCGCAGCCAGCACCGGCACCACCGACTCGTCGAGCTTCAACATCTCTGCGAGGATCTTGGCCTGCTGCACCGGAATCGGGTGCTGGCCGAGCAACGCCGCCGTCGTCCACAGCAGCGGCCTGCCGATCGCGTCGGCCAATTGTTGCCACGTCAGCCCGTTGGCCAGCCGCGCGACGATGACCCGTTCGGTGATCTCGGTTCTGTTCATGGGTCCCAGCATGCACGCCGTGGCGGATTCACGTCAGCGGCCCTCCGGGCCATTGGGCACTTCCCCGATTTGATAGCACATGCGCTTTCGAGTTTGTGACGACCTACACGAGCCCTCGACGCCCGGGCCTCACCCCGGTTTCGTCGCGGTGACCAGGCGGGTGGAGAACCACGGGCCGCCGTACCACATGCGCCACCCGAGGTTGCGCCGCCGCACATCGCGCCAGCCGAGGTCGCGCAGCCGGGCGGCGTGCCGCCGCGTCTCCCACAGGTCCGCGATGGCCAGCCGGCCACCCGGCCGCAGCACCCGCACGGCTTCGTCCAGCGCCTGGCGCCGGCCCTCGTGGCTCGGAATGTTGTGGATGGCCAGGTTGCTGACGATCACGTCGACGCTCTCGTCGGCCAGCGGCAGCGCGGTCATGTCGGCGGTGTGTACCTCGACGCGATCGGCGACGCCTTCGGCCACCGCGTTGGCCAGCGTGGCCTTCTCAGAGTTGCCTGTCTGGTCGGCCTGCCACAGGTCGACCCCGATCGCACGGCCCCGTGGCAACCGCTTGGCGGCGGCCAACAGCACCGCACCGCGCCCGCAGCCGAGATCGAGCAAAGTTTCGTCGCCCGCAAGCCGCAGATCGCGCAGAACCCGGTCCCAGGCAACGAATTTGCCGGCCCGCGTCGCGTAGACGTACAGGGCGGTGTTGGTCGCGATCCCGACGGCCGAGACCGCGGCCAGGGACGCCCTGAGCCGCTTGCCGCGTGCCCAGCTGATACCCGCCCACACTCCCAGGCCGACGGTTTGCGCGGCGATGCCCGTCGCCTGTGCGCGCGCCGAGACGTTGTGAAAAGACCCGTCGATTCCGTAATCACCCTGGTGGCCATGCACACCCGCCAGCTTACGACTCACCAAGGCGCGGACCGCTTTACACCCGTGCCGCTCACCAACGCCCGTGGCGCACGACCTCGGCGAGCGGCCGTCGGTTCGGTTTGCGGATCGGGGTCAGCGGGCGATCGGCGGGATAGCCGACGCCGAGCAGGAAGGCCACCAGGTGATCGTCGGGCACGCCGAGAATCGCGCGAGCCTTGTCCTGGTCTCCCACCGACGAATGACCGGTCCCGATTCCCAGGTCCGTGGCGGCGATCATCATCGCCATGGTGGCCTGGCCGACGTCGTAGTTGTCGGTGACCACGCGGCGCTCGTCGGGCGGCACCGGGACCACGATGGCGATCGCGGCGGCGGCCCCGGCGATGTGGCCCGCACCCCGCCAGACCGTGGACAGCTCAGCCAGCTGGTCGCCGCCGGTGACGATGACGAAGACCCATGGCTGGCGGTTCTTAGCCGACGGCGCCCGCCAGCCGGCCTCGGCGATGCGGTCCAGGTCTTCGGCCGGTATCGGCTTCGCCTGGTACTCCCGCACGTTGCGACGTGCGCAGATCGCGTCCCATGCTTCCATCTGGTTCCCTCCGGCAACTGTTTTCTCGGATCAACCGGCCCGACACGGCGCCGATTCCCGCCCGATGGTGCGGCCCCGCCCGCCCAACGCCGACAAAACGGGGATAGACGGGCGCGATGTCAGCCAAACATCTTGGGCCACAGTTGAACACGATCACGCCTGACGCTACCGGGCCCGCCGGGCGACACAGCGCGCAACCGTGAAGCAGCCGGAACCGCCCACGCGACGTCGGTCCGACGTTCTAGGGTGGCGCTCGATGGCGCTTCATCTTCACCGTGCCGAGCGGACCGACGTGCTTGCCGATGGCCTCGGCGCGCTGCTCGCCGACCCGCTGCCCGACCCGTTCGCACAGGAGCTGGTCCTGGTGCCGGCCCGGGGCGTAGAACGCTGGCTGAGCCAGCGGCTTTCGCACGTGCTCGGTGCGCGCGGCGGTGACGGGGTGTGCGCCGGGGTGGCGTTCCGCAGTCCGGGCTCGTTGATCGCCGAAATCACCGGCACGTCCGACAATGATCCGTGGTCGCCCGACGCCATGGCATGGCCGCTGCTGGAGGCCATCGACTGCTCGCTGGACGAAGCCTGGTGCCGCACGCTGGCCATGCACATGGGCCACTTCCACACCGGCACGGAGGCCGAGCTGCGCCGGGGCCGCCGGTACGAGGTGGCGCGACGGCTGGCCGGGCTGTTCGATTCCTACGCGCGCCAGCGCCCCCAGCTGCTGGTCGACTGGGGCAACGGCGACCCCGGTGATCTCGACGAGGATCTGCGCTGGCAGCCGCTTCTGTGGCGGGCGCTGGTTGCGCGAGTCGCCGCGGACCCGCCTCATGTGCGCCACGCCAAGACCGTCGCACGGCTGCGCGAGGCGCCCGGCGAGCTACCGACCCGGCTGTCGCTGTTCGGGCATACCCGGTTGACGCGCACCGACGTCGAGCTGCTGGAGGCGCTGGCCACCCACCACGACCTGCACCTGTGGCTTCCGCACCCGAGCGAGGGGCTGTGGCGCGCGCTGGCCGGCACCCGCGGCGCGATTCCCCGGCGCGACGACGTCAGCCATCGCGCGGTGTCCCACCCGCTGCTCGCGACGCTGGGGCGGGACCTGCGGGAGCTGCAACGCGGCCTGCCGGCGGATGTGGTGACCGACGACTATCTGGCCGGCGACCCGCGGCCCGACACGCTGCTCGGCTGGCTGCAGTCCGACATCGCCGCCAATACCGTTCGGCCGCAAGGCCGCACGGCCCGGGCCGACGACCGAACCGTGCAGATCCACAATTGCCACGGCCCGGCGCGCCAAGTCGACGTGCTGCGCGAGGTGCTGCTCGGCCTGTTGCAGGACGACCCGACGCTGCAGCCGCGCGACATCCTGGTGATGTGCCCGGACATCGAGACATACGCACCGCTGATCGTCGCCGACTTCGGGCTCGGTGACGTGGTGCACGGCGCGCATCCCGCGCACCGCTTACGAGTCCGGCTGGCGGACCGCTCGCTGACCCAGACCAACCCTCTGCTCGGGGTGGCCGGGCAGCTGCTGGCGCTGGCCGGCAGCAGGGTGACGGCCAGTGAGGTGCTCAACTTCGCCCAGGCGGCGCCGGTGCGCGCCCGTTTCGGTTTCACCGATGACGATGTGGACGACATCACCCGCTGGGTGCGGCAGGCAAACATCAGGTGGGGCTTCGACCGGGAGCATCGACGGCCGTTCCACGTCGACTTCGTGCACAACACTTGGCGTTTCGGCATCGACAGGGCGCTCGCCGGCGTCGCGATGTCGGAGGACTCGCATGCCTGGATCGACGCGACGCTGCCGCTGGACGATGTCAGCAGCAACCGCGTCCAATTGGCAGGCCAGTTGGCCGAATTCATCGCCCGGCTGCAGCATGTGGTCGATTCGCTGACCGGCACCCGCCCGCTGCGGCAGTGGCTGGCAGCGCTCACCGAAGGCATCACCCTGCTGGCCCACATCGACGACGCGGACCTGTGGCAGGCCGGCCAGATGCAGCGCGAATTCGCTTCGGTAATCGCCGATGCCGGAACGCGCGCCGACACTTTGCTGCGGCTGCCCGACGTTCGGTCATTGCTGGATCGACACCTCGCCGGCCGCCCGACGCGCGCCAACTTCCGTACCGGCACGCTCACCGTGTGCACCATGGTGCCGATGCGCTCGGTGCCGCACCGGGTGGTCTGTCTGGTCGGCCTGGACGACGGGGTGTTCCCGCGCCTGCAGGTCGTCGACGGCGACGACGCGCTCGCCCGTAACCCGATGACCGGCGAACGCGACATCCGTTCGGAGGACCGGCAATTGCTGCTCGACGCGATCTGTGCGGCCACCGAGACACTCGTCATCACCTACACCGGCGCCAACGAGTATTCGGGACAGCCGCGCCCCCCGGCGGTGCCGCTGGCCGAACTCCTGGACACCCTCGACGTGACCACCCCGGACAAGATTCGCGACGACATCGTCGTGGAGCATCCGTTGCAGCCGTTCGACATTCGCAACGTCGAACCCGGAAAGTTGGTGCCGAAGGTTCCGTTCAGCTTCGACCCGACCGTGCTGCGGGCCGCGCGCGCGGCCACCGGCCAACGCGGCGAACCGCCCAAGTTCATCTGCGGGCCGCTGCCGGCGCCACCCGCCGACGACATCATCCTCGCCGACCTCGTCGGGTTCTTCAACGACCCGGTGAAGGGCTTCTTTCGCGCGCTGGATTTCACGCTGCCGCGCGACGTCGACGGGGTGCAGGACACCATGCCGGTCGACATCAACGCCTTAGAGGAATGGGCGGTCGGCGACCGGATGCTGCACGACATGCTCCAGGGAATGACCCCGGACGCGGCCCGCCAGGCCGAGTGGCGCCGGGGCACGCTGCCGCCCGGCATGCTGGGTTGGCGCAGGGCCAACGAGATTCGCGAGCAGGCCACCTTGCTGGCCACTGCGGCACAGCAGTACCGGCGGGCCGGGGCTCAGGCCTACGATGTCGACATCGATCTGGGTTGCGAGCGCCGGCTCACCGGCACGGTTTCGCCCGTCTACGGTGATCGACTGGTGTCGGTGACCTATTCGAAGCTGGACGGCAAGCACCAGCTCCAATCGTGGATTCCGTTGCTGGCGTTGACCGCTCATGACCGCAACCGCGACTGGTCGGCCGTCTGCATCGGGCGGCCCAAGCGTGGCACCGCACCACGGGTGGAGGGGCTGGGCCGTCCCGACGATGACGCGACCGTGCTGCTGCGCGAGCTGGTGGCGATCTACGACGCGGGCCGCCGCGAGCCGATTCCGTTGCCCATCAAGACGTCCTATGCGTGGGCGGCCGCGCGGCACTGCGGTGACGACCCGGTCCGCGAGGCGCAGTTCCGCTGGAAAACCAAACAATATCCCGGCGAGGACCAGGCGCCCGCCCACGTGCGGGCATGGGGCAAAAGCGCCCGGCTGGAGGACCTGATGCAGCCCGTGCGACCCGGCGAGGAGTACGACGGCGAAGACAACCGGCTCGGCGCGTACTCGGCTCGGCTGTGGCTGCCGATGCTGCGCGCAGAGAGGCGGCCGTCCTGATGGAGCGGTTCAACCTGCTCGGGCCGCTGCCCGCGGCTCGGTCGACCACGGTGCTGCAGGCCAGCGCGGGCACCGGCAAGACCTTCGCGCTGGCCGGGCTTGTCACCCGGTACGTCGCCGAGGGCGCGGCGACGCTCGAGCAGATGTTGCTGATCACGTTCTCCCGCGCGGCCAGCCAGGAGCTCAGAGAGCGAGTCCGAGCCCAAATCGTGCAGGCGGTACGGGCATTCGACGACCCTGCGGCCGCCGGCGACAACGAATTGGTGGCATACCTGCTGGCGGGCGGCGCCGAGCAGCGCGAGGAGCGCAAACGCCGGCTACGCGATGCGCTGGCCGGCTTCGACGCCGCGACCATCGCCACCACACACCAGTTCTGCCAGCTGGTGTTGAAGTCACTCGGTGTCGCCGGCGACACCGCCGCGAACGCGACGCTGATGGAGAGCCTTGACGAGCTGGTCGCCGAAATCGTCGACGACCTGTACCTGGCGCACTTCGGGCAGGAGCGCGACGATCCGGTGCTGTCCTATCGGGACGCGCTGCGGGTGGCGCGCCAGGTGGTCAACAACCCGTCGACGGATCTCCGGCCCCGCGACGCACCACCCGGTTCGGCGGCGGCGGCAAGCGTCGATTTCGCGAAAGCCGTTCTCGCCGAGCTAGATACCCGCAAGCAGCGGCTGGACGTCCTCAGCTACGACGACTTGCTGATCCGGCTGGCCGACGCGCTGGCCGCCGACGATTCACCCGCGCGGATGCGCATGCATCGGCGCTGGCCGATCGTCATGGTCGACGAGTTTCAAGACACCGACCCGGTGCAATGGCAGGTGATCGACCGCGCATTCAGCGGACGCTGCACGGTGATTCTCATCGGCGATCCCAAACAGGCCATCTATGCATTCCGGGGCGGCGACATCGTGACCTACCTGCACGCGGCCGATAGCGCGGGTGAGAAGCGGACGTTGGCCACCAACTGGCGCAGCGACGCCGCGCTTGTCGAGCGACTCCAGGTCGTGCTGGGCGGCGCGCAGCTGGGTAACGCCGCGATCATCGTCGATGACGTCGAGGCGCACCACCGGGGCCACCGCCTCGCGGGTGCGCCCCGCAACGAGCCCTTTCGGTTGCGGGTGGTGCGCCGAACGACGTTGGGGCGCAGCGGCCTTGCCAACCTTCCCATCGACGAACTGCGGGAACACATCGGCGCCGACCTTGCCACCGATATTGGCGCGTTGCTCGCCAGTGACGCGACGTTCGATGGCGAGCCCCTGAAGGCCCGCGACATCGCGGTGATCGTGGAGAAGCACAAGGACGCCGCGGCATGCTTCAGGGCGCTGTGCGACGCCGGCATTCCGGCGGTCTACACCGGCGATTCCGACGTGTTCACCTCCGATGCCGCCGAGGATTGGCTGTGTCTGCTGGAGGCGTTCGATCAACCGCACCGTCCCGGGTTGGTGCGTGCCGCCGCGGCGACCATGTTCTTCGGCGAGACGGCGGAATCGCTTGCGGCCGGCGGTGATGACCTGACCGATCGGCTCGCGGAGACATTGCGGGAATGGGCCGGCCATGCGCGCGAACGCGGCGTCGCGGCGATCTTCGAGGCCGCCCAGCTGCGCGGCATGGGGGATCGCCTCTTGTCCCGGCAGGGCGGCGAGCGGCACATGACCGACCTGGCGCACATCACGCAGTTGCTGCAGGAGGTCGCGCACCGCGAGCAGTACAGCCCGCCCGCGCTGCGCGATTGGCTGCGCCGGCAGCGCGAGGAGCGCAACGGCGCACCGGAACGCAACCGGCGGCTGGACAGCGATGCCGCCGCGGTGCAGATCATGACGGTGTATGTCAGCAAGGGTCTGCAATACCCGATCGTGTATCTGCCGTTCGCATTCAACCGCAACACCCAGGAGCGCGACGTCGTGCTGTTCCACGACGAGAACGACGTGCGCTGCCTCTATATCGGTGGCAAGGACGGCCCGAACTTCCACGCCGTCCGGGCCCGGGGCCGCGCAGAGGACGCCAGCGACGACAGCCGGCTCACCTACGTCGCGATGACCAGGGCGCAGTCGCAGGTGGTGGCGTGGTGGTCACCGGCAAGAGACGAGCCGAACGGCGGGCTCTCGCGGCTCCTGCGCGGCCGCAGGCCCGGCGAATCGGTGGTGCCCGATGTCGTTGCGCCCGAAAAGATCTCCGACGACGACGCGATGGTCCGGCTGCGCGAGTGGGAGGCCGCGGGTGGGCCGGTGATCGAGGATTCGGTGATCACCCGGGCCCGGCGGGTGCCGCCCCAGCAGATACCGGTGAACCTCGACAGCCGCCACTTTCACCGCGTCATCGACACCACCTGGCGGCGCACCTCCTACTCCGGCCTGATCCGGGTGGCGGAAACCTCCGCAACCGTCGGCGTCGGCAGCGAGCCCGAGGTCGTCGAATTGGACGACGAGGTAAGCGATATCGCGTTGACCCAGGCCGCGTCCGGGCCGGATCTGCCGTCGCCGATGGCGGATCTTCCGATGGGCGCGAAGTTCGGCACGCTCGTGCACGCCGTGCTGGAGACGGCCGATCCGTTCGCCGCCGATCTGGCGGCCGAGCTGGAGTCGCAGATCCGGGTGCACTCGGTGTGGTGGCCGGTCGACGTGGCGCCGGAGGTCATGGCCGTGGCGATGGTCCCGATGCACGACACTGCGCTGGGTCCGCTGGCCGACGGCTTGACGCTGCGACAGATCGGGCTAGGGGATCGGCTGCGGGAACTCGACTTTGAGTTGCCACTGGCCGGCGGCGATCTCGGCACGGTGAGCGCCGAGGGTCATCTGGCGGACGTGGGGCGGTTGTTGCGCGAGCACCTGCCGGCCGACGACGTGATGGCGTCCTACGCGGACCGGTTGGCCGGCCAGGTGCTCGGCAACCAATCGCTGCGCGGATACCTCACCGGCTCGATCGATTCCGTGTTGCGGATACCCGACGGGTCGGGGCATCGATACGTGGTCGTCGACTACAAGACGAACTGGCTCGGGGACCCGGAGCGACCGCTGACGGCCGCCGACTACGACCGGCCACGGATGGCCGAGGCGATGTTGCATTCCGACTACCCGCTACAGGCGCTGCTGTATTGCGCCGTGCTGCATCGTTTTTTGCGCTGGCGGTTACGCGATTACGACCCAGGCCGTCATCTCGGTGGTGTCCTCTACCTGTTCCTGCGGGGCATGTGCGGGGAGCAGACGCCCGTGCTCGACGGCCACCCGGCGGGCGTCTTCGACTGGCGGCCGCCCTGGCCGTTGATCGCGGCCCTGTCGGACCTGCTCGATGCCGGGGCGGTGGCCCCGTGACGGTGGAAGCGGTCTTCGCGACCGGGCTGCTGCGCACGTTCAGCGACGCCGGCGTATTCGAGCCGGCCGATATCCACGTGGCGCAACGGCTTACCGCACTCACCGGTGAATCCGACGAGCGGGTGGCGCTGGCGGTCGCCCTGGTGGTGCGCGCGCTGCGCGGCGGTTCGGTCTGCGTCGATCTGCGTGCCGCGCCCGGCCAGGTCGGGGTGGCCGATTTGCTCTGGCCCGGGGCCGACGACTGGATGGCGGCGGTGCGGGCCAGCGCCTTGGTGCAGACGCCGCCCGTGCTGCGGCTGCTGGGCGACCTGCTGTATTTCGACCGGTACTGGCTCGAGGAGGAGCAGGTCTGTACCGACCTGCTGGCCCTGTCAGTGATCCCGGCTGAGGTCGAATCATCGAGCTACGAACGGCTTTTCCCGTCCGGTTACCAGGAGCAGCGGGCGGCCGCGGAGATCGCGGTGGCGCAGGCGCTGACCGTGCTGACCGGCGGACCGGGCACCGGCAAGACCACCACGGTCGCGCGCCTGCTCGCCCTGCTGATCGAACAGGCCGAGCGGTCCGGTCGGCCGCACCCACGGATCGCGTTGGCCGCACCGACCGGGAAGGCGGCGGCCCGGCTGGCCGAGGCGGTGGCCACGGAAAGCGAGCACCTCACCGAGGCGGACCGGACGCGACTGACCGGCCTACCCGGAACCACCCTGCATCGCCTGCTGGGCCCCCGGCCGGATACCTCGGTGCGGTTCAGGCACAATCGCGGCAATCGGCTGCCGCACGACGTCGTCGTGGTCGACGAGACGTCGATGGTGTCGTTGACGATGATGGCGAGGCTGGCCGAAGCGGTCCGGCCGGACACCAGGCTGATTCTGGTCGGCGACCCCGACCAGTTGGCCTCGGTGGAAGCCGGTGCCGTGCTGGCCGACCTGGTGGACGGGCTGGCCGCCCGCGACGACGTGCGGGTGGCGGCCCTGCGCACCCCGCACCGGTTCGGCACCTCGATCGGAGCGCTGGCCGAGGCGATCCGGGTCGGCGACGCCGACCGTGTCGTGCAGTTGCTGGCGGCCGGCGGTGAGCACATCGAGTGGGTGAACGCCGAGCGGCCAGCCGAGCGGCTGCGTGAGGCGCTGGTCGCGCACGCGCTGCGGTTGCGCTCGGCCGCACTGCTGGGCGCGGCGCCGCAGGCGCTGGCCACTCTGGACGAGCACCGGCTGCTGTGTGCGCACCGGCAAGGACCTTACGGGGCGAAGCACTGGAATATGTTGGTGCAGAAGTGGATTGCCGAGGCGACGGGGTCGCCGGCCTGGTCACAGTGGTACCCCGGGCGTCCCCTGCTGGTGACGGCGAACGACTACGGGCTGCGCCTTTACAACGGCGACACCGGCGTGACCGTGGCCGCCGCGGACGGCCTGCGTGCCGTGATCGCCGGCGCGACCGGACCGCTGGACTTCGCGACCGGCCGCCTCGGCGCGGTGGAGACGATGCACGCCATGACCATTCACAAGAGTCAGGGCAGCCAGGCCGACGAGGTGACGGTGCTGATACCGCCGGAAGATTCGCGGCTGCTGACGCGGGAACTGTTCTATACGGCGGTGACCCGGGCGAAGACCCGGGTCCGGGTGGCGGGCCCCGAGGCGTCGATCCGTGCGGCGATCGAGCGCCGGGCGGTGCGGGCCACCGGATTGCGGCAGCGGCTCCGGTCGTTCAGCCGGGACTCGGTGCGCTACCGGACTGAGCCTTCGCCGCCATCTGCTTGAGCATGGCGTCGTGGATGATGTCGATCCGGGAGCGGGCCTCCGCGCATACGTACGGGTCGCGGATCACGGTGAGTTGGTTGTCCTGCTTGGATTCTCCGCCGGTGGACCAGTTGGTCGAACCGGTGATGACATCGACGCCGTCGATGATCACCATCTTCAGGTGCATGATCGCCGACTTCTCACTGTGCCCGATCGCGATGCTATTGCCGACCTTGTCGTTGAGCCACGGGGCCAGCAGTGGCCGCTCGGCTGCTCCCGCGGCTTGGCTGGAGTCCAGACTCATTTGCACGTAGATCTTTTCGTCATTCAGCGCCGACTGCAGCACCGCATTCAATTCCGCGTCGTCGTAGCCGTACATCGCCACCACGATCGTCTTGTTGGCCGACGCCAACAGGGCCTTGAGCGCGTCGTGCACCTTGTCGACCGGGCTGTAGAACGTGCGCGTGCTGTCGGGATAACCGGGCGGAAACGGTGCCGCTTTGAACTTGTCCAGCTCGGCCAGCGAACTCAGCGCCATGGCGGTTGCTCCTTTACTACAAGGCGGGGGATGCCCAGTCGGCCGGGTCTGCACTGAGCAGCTGCTGCTCGGTGCTGAGATCCGGCAGGTAACTCGGGTTGTCGCGGCGGCGCACCAGCACGCTCGGATGCACCAGCGCGTCGGGACCCATCGGGCGGCGCCGGCGCCCAACCAGGTACCACAATTTGCCGTTGGCGTGGATCGGTGCGTCCGCGAAGTCTTCGGCCACCGCGCACTGCCGTTCGTACGCCTCCGCATCGAGCGCGAGATCGCCGACGATGCCGTCGGTGACCCACTTCAACGCGATCGTGGCAAGACGGTGATCGGGCATGAACGTCCCGCCGACGTCGGCGTGCACCCCGGCGAACCAGCGCTCCTCGAGGCCCCGCGGGTGCCGCTCGACGAGGTATTCGCGATAGGGCCTGCGACGTTCGTCGATCGACACGGCGTGGCGGATGCGCGCCACATTGGGCAGCGCGCGGGTGTAGGGCCAGCGCAGGTTTCCGAACCGCAGGAAGCCGGCGGCCTTGACGGTGTCCCACAATCCCAGGTACGCCACGGGAACCGCGTAGTGCCACACCTGGTTCGGACTGTTCTGATGCACGGTGGAAAACAGCGGCTCGTGCTCGGTGCGCCAGCAGAACGCCCTGGCGAACTCGGCCCAGTGCTCGTACTCCGCCGGCGTGAAATACCGGTTGACGGCGTACTTCTCGACCGCGTACGGCAGCAGATTCTCCGAACCCGGCCGCATCAACCCCGGCCGCAGCAGCATGCCGGCCAACGCGCGCGCGGTATAGGCGCCCCGGCTGAACCCGAGAATGTAAATCGCGTCCCCCGGCCGCCAGTGCTGCATCACGTAGCGGTAGGCCTGCGCCACATTGTCTTTCAGGCCCAGGCCGAAGGCCTGCTCGAACAGCAGCCCCAGAGTGCGGGTCAGCGATGTGTGGGCCGACGCGGGCGCCAGGGTGCCGACGCCGGGGTCGTAGTAGGCGAGCTGGCCGGCCGGATCGTTTTTCTCCACCATCTCGAAGAACTTGGCGACATTGGTGAGGTTGCCGGCTCCGATCTGGTTGGCAGTGCCGTCAAGGCAGACGACAATCCGCTTGCCTTGCGCCGGCTCGGGCTGCTCGGTCATCGGGGAAGGCCTCTCGCCAACTAGTCAACTCCCTGATACGCGGCACTCTACGGTGATGGAAGGGGCGCCGCGGCGTGTTGGGAATAGCCGAGTGCGCCGACCGCGCGGCGGTGCGCAAGAATCATGGCCGACATGGACGACAGTGACGGTCCTCCACCAACATCGCGCCGGGCCCACCTGGTGCGGCTCGCGGTGTTCGGCGCGTTCCTGGCCGTCGTCTTCTATCTGGCGGCCGTCGCCCGGGTGATCAACATCGACGAGATCCGGCGCATCGTGTCGGCGACCGGGCCTGCGGCCCCGGTGACCTACGTGGCGGTCTCGGCGGTGGTGGGCGCGCTGTTCGTCCCCGGTTCGATCCTGGCCGCAGGCAGCGGATTGCTGTTCGGTCCGGTGCTCGGCGTCTTCGTGACGCTGGGCGCGACGGTGGGCACCGCGGTCGTCGCGAGTTTCGTCGGCCGCAGAGCCGGCCGCAGCAGCGCCCGGGCACTGCTGGGCGACCAACGCGCCGACCGCTTCGACGCGCTGATCGAGCGGCACGGATTGTGGGCGGTCGTCGGGCAGCGCTTCGTTCCCGGCATCTCCGACGCGCTGGCCTCATACACCTTCGGCGCCTTCGGCGTTCCGGTGTGGCAGATGGCCGTCGGGTCGTTCATCGGTTCGGCGCCACGGGCTTTCGTCTACACCGCGCTGGGTGCCTCGATCGGCGAACGGTCGTCGCCGTTGGCCCTCGCGGCGATCGCGGTGTGGTGCGTGACCGCCGTCATCGGCGCGTTCGCCGCGCACCGCGGGTATCGCAGATGGCATCACAGCGGCCACCAGGACGAACCGGAGTCCTGAGAACAGAATCCGCTGCGCCACAGTCTTTTTCAGCCCGCCGGCCCCAGCATCTTCTTCCACCCCTCGTCGCCGATGCTGGTCGAATTCTCGACGGAATAGACCATCCCGTCGGGGCCCACGACCTTGCCGCTGCGCACGTCGTACAGCGCGGTGGGCGGCGTGTTCGGGGTGTATGCGCACGGGTTCGGCTGCTGCCCGTTGCACAAGACGGTGCCCGATCCCGGCCGCTGCAGCGGATCGCTGACCGGTGGCGGGGTCCCCGGCACCTGATCGGCGGGCGCCGGGTTGCGGCCGTTGTTGACCGACGGCGCCGGGATGACCAGCCCCGGTTTCACGGGCTGGTCACAACGTGCACCCGGCGCCGGGCAGGTCAGTATCTGCTCGGGGTCGCCGTACCAGGGGTTGGTGCCAAGCGGCACATAGGGTTTGGTGCTGCGACATTCGCGCGGAGTCGCCGCCCGCTTTCCCGGCACATCCACGCAAGGGTAATTGCGGGCTCCCCGAACCACATTCGTCGCATCCATCGGGATCTTGCAGTAGGTGCCCGCCGGCAGCGGCGCGGTGCCGGTATCCGCGGGAGCCCGCCACTCCGACGCAGGCAGGAAGCCGGTCAGGCACGGCGGCGGCTGGTTGAGCGAGATGGCGCCGACGCCGAGCGCCGCCTGGCCGGGCGACTGCGCCGTCACCGACTGGGCGATCGCGCCCGACTGCGGCAGGAACACCAACGCCTGCTCGACGCCGTTGTGGTAGCGCTTGAGCATGTCGATCACGATGTCGAGGTTGGCCAGCGTCTGCGGCAACGACTCTCGCACGTCGCCGAACGTGCTGTTCACCTGCGCGACCGTGGGCGGCGCGTTGGCCAGGATGTTGCGCACCTCGCCGTCTGACCGCGCGGTCTGCGCCGCCAATGTGTTCAGGTTGGCGGACCAGCGCTTGATCGTGTCGGCGGCCTCGGCCTGGCTGTCGATGATGGGCGCCGAGCGTTCGATGATGTCGTCGACGTCGTCGACGCTGCCCCGGAAGTCGCGGGCGATCGCCTGGGTGGCATCCACCAGGCGCTGCAGCGACGGGCCCAGCCCGCCGACGGCCTGCGACGCCTCGGAGAGCAGCGATGCGACCTTGTCTTTGGGCAGCACCACCAGTCCGCGGTTTGCGGCGTCCAGCGCGGGACCGATCTGGCTGGGAACCGTGCTCTTGGTGATCGTCTGGCCGCCCGCCAGGTACGGTCCCCGGTCGGCGGTGGACACCAGGTCGACGTATTGCTCGCCCACCGCCGACACCGAATGCACGTTGGCCGATGCGTCGACCGGTATCCGATAGCCGTCCTCGATGCTCATCGTCGCGCGCGCGCCGCGTTCCGTCGGTTCCACGCCGGTGACCTTGCCGATGGTGATCCCCCGGTAGGTGACGTTGGCCGTGCGATACAGGCCGCCGGACTGTGGCAGTTCGGCATACAGGGTGTAACGACCGACGCCGACCAGGCTCGGTATCCGAAGGTAGTACCAGCCGAGGACCACCACCGCGGCGATCGCCACGGCCGCCAGCAGCACGAGCTGCGTCTTGATCAAGCGGGGCAACATCTTTCATTCACCCCTTTCCACCAACGGGCCGCCAGGGGCGTCGTTGGGGTTCGGCGTATAGCGGACGTCGGGGATCATGGTGTTCGGATCCCGTCCCCACGCCTGCTCGAGGGCGCGCAACGCCCCGGAAAGACCGGTACCGGTCAGCGTCGTGTTGTCGATGGAGGACAGCGTCAGGTCGAGCGCGGCGGAAACATTGACGTAGTCGCCGCGGATCACCTGGTGGACGTCGTCGATGTTGAACGGCGCCGTGAGGCCCAGTTTCAGCGCGCCGGCCACGAACGGGGAGGCCGAGGCGAGTTGGCGCAGCGGTCGCTGCAGCGCCAATAGGCTCCGGTAGAGGTTGGGCCGGGTGTCGGCCAGCGCCCGGTCGGCGGCGCTGCTGAATCGGCCCAGGGATTCGGTGGCGTCGGCGAACAGTTGGCGGGTGTCGGCGAAATGCTGGATCAGCGGCGGAATTTCGGTCAGGACCCGGTCCAGGGTGTCCGTGCGGTTCGCGAAGATGGTGAGCAGTTCGTTGCTCGAGTCGATCGCGCGGGTGAGGTCGTCGCGCTGGCGGTTCAATTCGGTGACGAAAGTGTCCAGGCGCCCGAGGAATTCGCGAATCTGCCCGGCGTGGCCGTCGAGGATGTTGACCACCTCGGTCTGGACCGCGTCGAGGTTCGCGATGCCGCCGCCGTTGAGGATTATCGCGACGGTCGCCAGCGTGCGTTCGACTGTCGGGTAGGCCGCGGAGTTCTTCAGCGGAATGGTGTCGCCGTTCTTCAACTGCCGCGGGGACGGGCTTTTCGGCGCGGCCAGCTCGATGTGCTGGGTGCCCAGCAGACTGGTCTGGCCGATCTTCGCGGTCGCATTCGCCGGTAGCTTCACGCCGGGATCGAGATCCAGCCTCAACGTGGCGACCCAGTTCTTCAGGGCGATGGCCCGCACCGTACCGACCCACACATCGGCGACCCGCACCCGGCTGTTGGTGTTCAGCGCCAACGTGTCTGGCATCTGCACGTAGATCGTCATGTGGTCATTGCCGGTGCCGTGGCCGACGGGCAGCGGCATGTCGGCGATGCCCCGCCAGGTGCACGACGTCAACATCACCGGAGCCAACAACAGGGCGACCAGGAACACCAGTCCGCGGCGGGCGGCCCCGACGGTGCGCCGCCACCGCGCCGGCCGGCCCGGCGCGCCGTGCGTGCTCACCGGCCCGGCCCCGGCTGTGCGGGCGGCGGAAACCACGGCGGCGGTGCCGGATTCGACTCGTCATAGGCGTTCGGCGGACCGGGCGGGTTGTTCCCCGCCAGCGGAGGCGCGATGTCTTGGCCGCCCATCAGCTCGTCCAGCGATTCGGGGGTGAGCATGCTTGCGGTGGCGGGCTGGACCTGCGTGCCCTGCATGCCGGGCGCGACCACCCAGCCCGGCTCGTGATTGCCGAACGAAAACGGGGTGTCACGCGAGAAGATCCCCGGCACGGCGGTGTCTTTGTATCCGGCCGGCGGGTGCAGCCGGTCCTCGGAGTACGCGACCTCCTTGGGCAGCGTGGCCGCGGAGCTGAACAGGTTCAGGCTGGCCGGGGCGTAGTTGAATTTGATGGTGTCCAGAACGGGTGCCAGATACTGTGCGCACAGCTCGGCGGAGTCCTGATAACCCAGCCGGCTGCCGGCCTGGATTGCGCTGCAGATGAAGTGAATCGGGTTGGCGAAGTTGGGGAGCACGAACAGCCCCACCAGCGAGCTGTGTGCCGGCTGGTACAGGTTGTTGAAGTTGCCCGCGAAGGTGGGCAACACGTGCAACGCGGTCTCCAGGCCGTCTCGCGGCTCGGGCTGCAGGATCGTGGTGGTCACGTCGCTGAGGTTGCCGACATCATGGGCCAGCGTGGCCCCGTTGTCGCTCAAGAACTTTCGGGCGTCGCCGAGTACCTCGTCGAGGTGGGTGATGGTGTCGGTCACGTCGTGGTCGGATCGGGTGTACCAGTCGGTGAACTCGGCCAGGTTGTCGTTGAGCGCGACGAACTGCTGCTTGTGCTGATAAAGCGCGGTGACGAACTGGGCCAGGCTCTTGGTGATGGCGACGAAGTCCCCTCGACCCTCGTTGAGGGCGGTCAGCGCCTGCGACAAATTGTTCAGGGTGTCGTTGACCTGTTTGCCCTTGCCCGCCAGGTTGTCCGCAGCCGATTCGATGATGTCGCCGAACGGCCCCGCCGGCTGCTGTGGTGTCGGGCCGAGCTGGCGCAGGATCCCGTTGATGGAGTCCCGCAGCTGATCCCACTCGACGGGCACCTGGGTGCGCTCGATCGGGATCACCGCGCCGTCCTTGAGCACCGGGCCGCCCGTGTAGGGCGGTGACAACTGGATGGTGCGCGATGCCACCAGGCTGGGGTTGAGAATCGATGCGGTGGCCGTGGCGGGCACCTTGTATTTGTTGTTGTAGTGCAACGTGACTCGCATCTTGTCGCCCGCCGGCTCGATCTTGTCGATCGAACCGACCCGCACACCCATGATCTGAACTCTGTCGCCGGGATACAGCGCCAGGGTTTCCGAAAAATACGCCACCACGGTGTTGGTGGTCAGCAGCCTGTAGAGCCGCGTGCCGGCGAACGCCGCGGCGGCGGCCAAAGCCACCAGCAACACCCCGGCAACCACCACCCTGGCGGACAGTTTGGGCAGTCGCAGGTTGTGGATGTCGAAGATGGTGCTCATCGGTCGCTACCGCCTGTTCCGTCGGGGGTGACGAAGGGGGCCGGCAGCCGCGGCCCGGGTCCCGGTGGTGCGGGTGGCCCCGGCGGCAGGCCCGGCGCCAGGGTCGACGGCGGCGGGGTCGGACCGGCCGGGCGCAGGTCCTCGGTGCGCGCCCCCGGCGGGGCGTGCGGCGGCAGCGGCACCGCGGTGCCGGGCGCGTCGGGCGGCGCCTCCCCCGGGCGGCCCGCGCTCGGGATGCCGGGCGCCGGCGGCGGCGCGTCGGGATTCGGTTGCGACGTCTGCACGTCCAGCGGCGCGGGGAAGCCGCCGCCGACCGAGCCGAACGGTCCCTGGTCGGAAAGCGCGCACGGCAACGGATTTCCGGGCCGCGGCGGGCTGTCGGCGGCGGGCGTGTACGAGCACGGCGATCCCGGCGGGACGGCCGGCCCCGGATGGTCCGGCGTGCCCTCGGCCACCCGCGGCCCCGGCGGCGGCGCGCCGTTGGGGAACCGGGTGCCGTTGGGGTCGGGCCAGCGGAACGCCGGCAGCCCGGCGCTGCGCCAGAAGTTCTCCGGGTCGATGCCCCGCTTCTTGAACGCCGCGTCCACCCACGGCTGAAGCACCTGCGCGGGCATCAGATTTGCCACGATCGCCTTGAAGAACGGTCCGGACGCGACCGCTTCGGCCAGGGACGCGGTGTACCTGCTGACCAGTACGAGCACATCGGACGTTTCCTTCTTGCGCTTGACCAGCTCGTCGCTGACCGTGCCCAGCAGCTCCAGCACGTGGTGCGCGTTCGGGTTCTCCTTGATGAATGCCGACACCTGCGTCGACACCGATGACACGTTGCTCAGCAGAACGCTCAGCGCCTGGCTGCGCTGCCGGAACGCGGCCAGCAGCGTGTTGGCGTCGACCAGAAGGCTGTCGACCTGTTGGCTACGGTCGCCCAGTACGCGAGTGATCTTCTCGGCGTTGGCCAGCAGCCGCTTGACCTGATCGTCACGATGACCGATGGTGCCGGAGAATTTGGCCACCCCGTCGAGGGCGGCCTTCAAATGTGGTGCGGTCTGGTCGAACGTCTCCGACAAGACGTTCAGCGACCGCTTGACGACGTCGATGTTCCAGTCCGTGGCCGCCTTGGTGACATCGACGAACGCGTCGTAGATCTGGTACGGCGTCGTGGTCTGTCCCGAGGGGATGATCCCGTTGGGCCGCAGCGGATCCGAGCCGCGGGGCTGGATCGCCATGTTCTTGCGTCCCAGGAAGGTGTCGGTGCGGATCGCCGCGCGGCTTTTCGTCCCGATCGTCTTGCCGGGCATCGAAAAGCCGATCAGCACCCGGTCGCCGCGGATCGCCAGCGAGCGCACCAAACCCACGTTCACACCGGCGATTTCGACCTTGTCGCCGACGCTGATGCCGCCGGTGTCGGCGAACTGCGCGTAGTAGGTGGGGGTGGCGAACAGCACCGGTACGCTGGTGAAACTCTGCCCCACACCGACGACGAGCAGCGTGATCAGCGCGCCCATCAGACCGACGCGGGTGCGGTTGAACTCCGTCAGCGATCTCATTGCGGCGTACACCTCCCGGTCGGCTGTCCGAAAAGCTTGATCGTGCGTACCGGACCGCCGGGCTGCAAACCGTTCACCTTGATCGAGAGGTCACACAGGTAGAAGTTGTAGAAGTCGCCGTAAATACCTCCGGCACGGCCGATTACGCGGAACGCGTTCGGCAGTTTGCCCAGCACGTCGTCCACCGTCGGCTGGTCCTTGACGAGCGACTCCTCGACGCCCTCGAGGTGTTCGAGCGTGCCATGCAGCAGTGGCCTGTCCTCGCTCAGGAGATCGGCCACGGTCCCCGCGGCATCGCTGATGTGCGCCACCGCGGCGGCCAGCGGATCGGCCCTGTTCTTCAACCCGGTGATGAGCAGTTCCAGCTTGTCGACGGTGCGGTCGAACTCCTTCTCGTGCTTGACGGTGGTGGCCAGCACGGTATTCAGGTTGTTGATCACCTCGCCGATCGCCTTGTCGCGGTCGGCCAGTGCCCCGGTCAGCGCAGCGGTCTGGTCGAGGATGTCGTTGATGGTGGCGCCCTGTCCCTGGAACACGGTGATGATCGACCGGGCGATGCTGTTGACCTTGTTCGGGTCCAGCGCCTTGAACAGCGGCCGGAACCCGCCGATCAGTGCGTCGAGATCCAGCGCAGGCTGGGTGTGCTCGAGCGGGATCGTGCCCCCGGGCGGCAGCGGTTGGCCGCTGTCGCCGTGTTTGAGCTCCAGGTAGCGGTCACCGATCAGGTTGAGGTAGCGGATCGACGCGGTCGTCGCCCGGTCCAGCGGCAGTGAGCGATCCACGTTGAAGTCCACCCACACCCGGGTGTCGCCGTCGGTCAACGTCACCTTGGCGACCTTGCCGACTTCCACCCCTGATGCCCGCACGAATTGCCCGGCCCGCAGCCCGCTCGCGTCGGTGAACACCGCGGAATAGCCGGTAGTGCGGTCGAATCGCACCTGACCGAACACGATGATGATCATCACGGTGAACAGCGCCAGCACGGACCAGAAGACGGCGAGTTTGACTGCTGTACCGGTGATTCTCATGGGTTGATCGTGTTCTCCCCGAATTGGCGTCCCCAGACGTATTCGGTGGCCAGCGGCTGGCCAAGCCCGAAGTGGTTGTAGGGCGCGAGGCTGGCGCCGGTGTCCATGACCAGATACGGTGCGGGCCAGAGCTCCCGGGTGATCTTCTGCCAGCAGCCCGGCCGGCCGCCGGGGCCACCGTGGGCGTTCACCCGCGGCAGGTTGTCCGGATAGACGTAGGGATTGGGCGCTCCGATGATCGAGCCGGCCGCCGCCAACGAATAGCCGTTGCCGCCAGCCGCTTTCGCGACCTCCGGGGCGGCGTCGTGGAAGTTGCGGATCATGCAGAACAACTCGGGGCTGTAGGTGTCGAGCAGGTCGGCCGTCGGCACCAGATCCTGGGCGCCGCGCGCCAGGTAGGGCCCGCCCCGGGCGAAGATGTCCTCGCCGGTGTGACCCACGCCCACCGCCGCCAGCAGCGAGGCGTCCAGGTCGCTCTGCTGCCTGGTCAGGGTGCGGGCGGTGGTCACCGCGTTCCGCAGGAAGTCCCACAGGTCGGGAGAGGCCTTGGCGTATACGTCTGCCAGGTCCGCCAGCCGGCGCACGTCGTGGCGGATCTGCGGCATCCGCGGATTCAGTTGCGCCAGAATCTCATTGCCGTTGACGATGGATTCACCGAACTTGCTGCCCAGCCCGTTCAGCGCCTGCGCCAGCGCGGACAACGTCGCGTTCAGCTCGACCGGGCTCACCTTCTCGGCTATGGAGGTGACCGTCTCGAACAGCGTGTTGAATTCGGTGGTCACCGATCGCGCGTCGATCACGTCGTGCGGCGAGATGCGTTGTCGCGATGCATTTTCCGGTGCGACCAACGACACGTACTTGTTGCCGAACAGCGTTGCGGCCTCGATGTTGGCCACCACGTTCGCCGGAATCAGTTTGACGTAGCGCGGATTGACGTCCAACATCAGCTTGGCCGCGGGGGCGCCGTCGCGCTCGATCTCCGAGATGCCGGCCACCCGGCCGATCTCGACCCCGTTGTAGGTGACTTTGGAACCCGGCTCCATCACCAGGCCCGCCCGGGTGGCGACCATGGTCAGCTCGGTCTTGGGGGTGAAGTCCCCGCGAAACTGCAGATACACCAACGCCAAAACCAGTGCGCAGACCACCAGCAGGAGAATGCCCTCGACGTACACCCAGATGCGTCGACTGGTGCGCGGCACCGCTGTGGTCACGACGGTCACACCGTCAGGTTGAAGTTCGGGTCGACACCGTAGAGCGCCAACTGGGCGAGCAGGACCACCACCACCACCGAGACCAGTGAGAATCGCATCGACCGGCCGACCGCCTGGCCCACGCCGACCGGGCCGCCACTGGCGGTGTAGCCGTAGTAGCAGTGGGTGATCATCACCACCACGGCGATGATCACCACCTCCAGCACCGACCAGCCCACGTCCTCGGGGCGCAGGAAGGTGCGGAAGTAGTGCTCGTAAGTGCCGTTCGACTGGCCGTAGAACACAGTCGTGACGACCTGGCCCGACGTGAAAGCCATGTCGAGGGCCAGCGCGTAGAGCGGCACGATCACCGCCAGACCGCCGAGGATTCGGGTGGAGACCAGAAATGAAATCGATTTGATGCCCATGACTTCGAGCGCGTCGATCTCCTCGCTGATGCGCATGGCGCCCAGCTGGGCGGTGGCGCCGGCGCCGACCGTGGCGGCCAGGGTCACCCCGGCGACGATGGGCGCGGCGATGCGGGTGTTGGCCAGTGCGGCAAAGAATCCGGTGAACGCCTCGACGCCGATGTTGCCCAGCGACGCGAAGCCCTGGATGGCGATCAGCGATCCGCCGGACAGCGTCACGAAGCCGATGATCGCGACGGTGCCGCCGACGACGGCCATCGCGCCGGTGCCCATGCCGATCTCGGCGATCAGCCGCAACGTCTCCCGCCGGTAGTGCCGCAACGCCCAGCCGATCTGGCCGATGCTGATCCGGGCGAACCGCGCGAAAACCCCTATCTGCCACAGCTTTCGGGCCGTCCCACCGCCATAGCGGTCGAGGTTGGCGGCCGTTCGCGGGTAGCGGGCGCGCAGCGCGCCGGGCGCCGTGATCGCGGCCATGTCAGCGTCCCGTCCCGAACCGCACGCCGATCGTGGTCAGCACCACGTTGACGGCGAACAGCGCGATCACGCACAACACCAGCGTCTCGTTGACGGCGATGCCGACGCCCTTGGGACCGCCCTTGGTGGTGAGCCCGCGATAGCAGCCGACCAGGCCGGCGATCGTCCCGAAGGTGGCCGACTTCACCACCGAGATGACCACCTCGGGCAGGCCGGTGATCAAGGTGAGGGTGCTGACGTAGGCGCCCGCCGAAATGTGTTGGATGAACACGCCGAACACGAATCCACCGACCAGTCCGATGGTGATCACCGCGCCGTTGAGCAGGGTGGCGACGATGGTCGCGGCGACGACGCGGGGCACCACCAGCCGGTGGATCGGGTCGATGCCGAGCACCTCCAGCGCATCGATTTCCTCACGGATGGTGCGGGCGCCCAGGTCCGCACAGATCGCCGTGGACCCGGCGCCGGCGATCACCAGCACGGTGGTCAACGGCCCCAACTGCGTGACCGCGCCCAAAGCCGCACCGGCGCCGGAGATGTCGGCGGCTCCGAACTCGGCCAGCAGGATGTTGAGCGTGAAGATGATCAGCACGGTGAGCGGAATCGCGACCGCCAGGGTGGGCAGCAGCGAGACGCTGGTGATGAACCAGCCCTGCTCGATCGTCTCCCGCCACTGAAACGGCCGCCGGAACAGCGCCTTGCCGGTCAGCACGCAGGTCCGGAAGAAGCCGCCGACCGCGGCGATCCCGGGTTGGATCTGGCCGCGCACATACGTGGCGATCATGGTGGGGGTGCTCACCGCCGTTGCTCCCGCCGTTCGAGTGCGGCGATCATCGTGGCGTTGGCCAGTTCGAGGATGCCCTGGGCGAGTTTCCCCGCTTCGGCCGCATCGCCGGAGCAGACCGCCCCGGCCAGTTGCCGGTACATGGCCGTCCGGTTGCCCTCGGCGTTCAGCGCGGCGGCCAGGACGGTCAGGGCCCGCTCGTAGGCGGCGCGAAAAGGGTTGTACATCAGCCGGAAGACGATCGAACCGGAGCCGTCGACCAGGTGATCCCAGAACGCGAGGGTGTCGCGCTGCCACTGCAGCGGGCCCGCCGCGGCCTCGAGGGTCCGCAGCGAATCGTCCAGCGCGGCAGCCAGTTCGGGATCGCGCCGTTCGGCCGCCAGGTCTGCGACCTTCGGGCCGATGCGCAGCCGCGCCTCAAGGACGCTACGCAAGACCGTCGTGTCGAGTTCGTCGTTGCGGAACAGCAACTGCGGCAGCAGATCAAGCCCGGCGTGGCGCCGGTAGTCGCGCACGGTGGTGACGCCGCCGTGGCGCACCTCGACCAGGCTGGCCGCCGAGAGCCGCGTGAGGGCCTCGCGGACGGCGGGCCGCGACACCCCGAGCACCTCTGCCAGCTTGCGCTCGCTGGGCAACGCAGCGCCCGGCCGCATCTCGCCGCTGAGCACATCGGTCGCGATGTGGTCGAAGACCGCTTCGGGCACCGATCGGCGAATCACCGGCTGCAGCGCCATGCCGCCAGTGTGGCTGGCCGAAAGCCGGTCAGGTGGTCAGACCACCGGCGTGTCGCGCAACTTTCCGCGCGGCTACCGTTGCGTCCGCTGCGCCGCCACGAACAGATTCCCGGGCACGTAGTCCCGCACTTCCCCGGGCGCCGCGCGCCCATAGCCGGCCATCAGCTCGTCGGCCGGCGTCACCGTCACGTCCCAGCCGTGGCGGGCGAACCACTCGCCGACGTCCTCGCGCTCCTCCATGTACCAGAGCTCTTCGGTCCGGGGCACCGCGCGGTCGGGGTCGACCCGGGCTATCAGCTCGCGGATGCGGTCCATCCGCTCACGGCGCTTGGCGCGGACCTGCGGGTCGAGGAATTTCGGTCCCAACGCCTCCACGGCGACCCGGCTACCGCGCACGGTCGACGCCGCGATGCGCTCGAACAGTAGCTCCTGGGCCGCCGCTGGCAGATACGGCATCAGGCCCTCGGCCGACCAGACGCTGGGCGCGGAATCGTCAAAACCGGCGCGCCGCAACGCAGCCGGCCAATCCTGGCGCAGGTCCACCGGCACCGCGACACGGCTACAAACGGGCTGCGCCCCGTGCTCGGCCAAGGTGGAGGCCTTGAAGTCCAGCACCCGGGTCTGGTCGAGCTCGTAGACGGTGGTGCCGGCCGGCCACGGCAGCCGCCAGGATCGCGCGTCCAGGCCGGCCGCCAGGATCACCGCCTGACGGATGCCCGCTCCAGTGGCGTCGAGGAAGAAATTGTCGAAAAACGCGGTGCGCGAAGCCATGTAGCCGACCATGGATTGCATCTGCAACGGCAACGTCGGCTCGGCTTCGACGACCTCGTCGGGCAACTGCGCGGCGGAATGCCAGTTCCACACGCCGTCACCCGCGGCGTCGAGGAACACTTGCGCGAATGGGTCTGTGACCAAGGGGTTTTCGCTGCGGGTCTCCGCCGCGCGGGCCGAGGCCACACCCAGCGCGGTCGCCCCCACGCTTTCGGTGATCTCCCAGCTGTCGTTGTCGGATCTGGCTCGGCTCATTTATGGGTCACTCGTCCTTTCTGCACCAGCACGCGTTCGCGGCTGGGTGGCCGGTCCCGTCGCCATCCGGCCCGGCCATGCCGGTGCCCTGCCCCGATTCGCCGGCATGTCTACCCAGCCGACCCTACGCGCGCCAGATGAGTGCAAGCTGTCAACGAACCAGGTATTCGGGTTAACGTGTCCGCGGGCCATTCAGCAGGCCGGTAGCACGGCGCCTGCGCGAACCCGAAGGATCGTGGATACATGCGAGTTGACGGGCGCGACATCCCCGTTTCCGGCAGCCTGCTGCAGCCACTGACCCGGCGGACCAACGACATCCTGCGGCTGGTGCTGGCCTCGCTTTTCCTGGCGCTGGTGATCACGGGTTCGGTGATCACCCGCCCGCAGTGGATCGCGCTGGAGAAATCCGTCTCGCAGATCGTCGGCGTCTTGTCGCCCACGCAATCCGACGTGGTCTACCTGATCTATGGATTGGCCATCGTGGCGTTGCCCTTCGTGATCCTCATCGGCCTGATCGTCGCCGGGCAGTGGAAACTGCTGGGCGCGTACGCGACCGCCGGGTTGAGCGCGATCGCCTTGTTGTCGATCAGCGGCACCGGCCTCGCCGCCCCGCGGTGGCACTTCGACGTCCTCGACCGGTTGACCACGCTGCCGGCCCAGTTTCTCGACGACCCCCGCTGGATCGGCATGCTGGCGGCGGTGCTGACGGTGTCGGGTCCCTGGCTGCCGGCGCGCTGGCGGCGCTGGTGGTGGGCCCTGCTGCTGGCCTTCGTCCCGATCCATCTGGTGGTGAGCGCCATCGTCCCGGCGCGCTCGCTGGTGGGCCTGGCGGTCGGGTGGGTCGTCGGCGCGCTGGTGGTGCTGGTCGTCGGCACTCCCGCGCTGGAGGTGCCGCTGGACGCCGTGGTGCGCGCCCTGGCCAAGGGCGGCTTCGCCGTCTCGCGGCTCACCGTGGTCCGGCCTGCCGGCCGCGGCCCACTGATCATTTCCGCCGAGGGCGAACACCTCGGAGAGACAGCGCTGATCGAACTGTACGGCCCGCATCAACGCAGCGGCGGGGCGCTGCGGCAGCTTTGGGGAAAGCTGAAGCTGCGCGATGCCGAGACCGCGCCCCTGGTGACCTCCATGCGCCGGGCCGTGGAGCACCGCGCATTGATGGGTATCGCTATCGGCGACGCGGGCCTGTCCAACACGGCGACGGTCGCCGTCGCCCCACTGGACCGGGGGTGGATGCTGTACTCGCACCGGCCGCCGCGCGGCACGCCCATCGACGAGTGCGCGAAGTCGACTCCCGTTGGCCGCCTGTGGGAATCGCTGCGCGCCCTCAACGACCGCCAGATCGCCCACGGCGACCTGCGCAGCCACCACATCACGGTGGAGGACGACACCGTCATGTTCGGCGGGTTCGGCAACGCCGAATACGGGGCGACCGACGCCCAGCTCGAGTCCGACATCGCGCAGCTACTGGTGACCGCCTCCGCCCTCTACCAGCCGACATCCGCGGTGCGCGCGGCCATCGACGTGTTCGGCAAAGACACTATCCTGAGCGCGTCCCGCCGGCTCACCAAAGTCGCTGTGCCACGGTCTATTCGGCGGTCGGTACCGGATGCCGGCGCCGTCATCTCCGGGGCGCGGGCCGAGGTCAAGCGCCAAACCGGCGCCGATCAGATCAAGCCCCAGACCATCACCCGGTTCACCCGCAGCCAGCTGGTGCAGCTGGTGCTCTTCGGCGCGCTGGTCTATGTCGCGTACCCCTTCATCAGCACCGCGCCGACGTTCGTCTCCCAGCTGAGGACCGCGAACTGGTGGTGGGCGCTGCTGGGCCTGGTGGTGTCGGCGCTGACCTACGTCGGCGCAGCGGCCGCACTGTGGGCCTGCACCGACGGCACGGTGAACTTCTGGAAGCTGTCAATCGCCCAGGTGGCCAACACCTTTGCCGCGACCACCACACCGGCCGGCGTCGGCGGGCTGGCGCTGAGCACGCGGTTCCTGCAGAAGAGCGGGCTGTCGGCGATGCGGGCGACCGCGGCGGTGGCCCTGCAGCAGTCGGTACAGGTGATCGCGCACCTGGCGCTGCTCGTCTTGTTCAGCGCCGCCGCCGGCGCCTCGATGAACCTGCGGCACTTCGTGCCGAGCGCGACGCTGCTGTACCTGATCGCGGGCATCGCGCTGGGCATCGTCGGCACGTTCCTGTTCGTGCCCACGCTGCGCAAGTGGCTGGCGAACGAGGTGCGTCCGAAACTGAACGAGGTGGTGACCGACCTGGTCAAGCTCGCCCGCGAACCGCGGCGGCTGGCGCTCATCCTGCTGGGTTGCGCGGGCACCACGCTCGGCGCCGCCCTCGCGCTCTGGGCCAGCATCGAAGCCTTCGGCGGCGGAACGACTTTCGTCGCCGTCACCGTGGTCACCATGGTCGGCGGGACGTTGGCCTCGGCCGCCCCCACGCCCGGCGGTGTCGGCGCGGTCGAGGCGGCACTGATCGGCGGCCTGGCCGCGTTCGGCGTGCCCGCGGCAGTCGGCGTGCCGTCGGTCCTGCTGTACCGGGTGCTGACCTGCTGGCTGCCGGTGTTCGTCGGCTGGCCGGTGATGCGATGGCTGACCAACAACGACATGGTCTGACGGCCTACCTGTCCGAATCGGCCTCTACCACCACGAAAATCTTTGACGTGCGCACACTTTCGCCGACCCTGGTGGTCAGGGACACCAGATAGTAGTCCTCGGGCACCGTCTGCGCGATCGTGATGGGTACGGTGACGCCGGCCGACCCGTCCGCCGCGAATTGACCCGAGGCCGGCTTGACGCCGATCCCGGCATCAGAGGAGGTGCCCGTGACGGCGTAACCGTCGGTGCCGCCGGTCATGCGTTGCGCGTCGAGGGTGACGCTGCCCGTGTGTCCGGGCGCGATCGTGACGACGGGCTGGTCGACGTTGACCGCCACCGCCGAGCCGCCCGCCCCGAATGACGGCGGTGCGTCCGCTTCGGCCGTGCCCCACTGCTTGTCCGGGTAGGCGGCCAGCGAAAAGGCAAGCGTGCCACCGGTGCGGATGATCGACTCGGGCAGCGACGTGCGGTCGGTGGCCTGGCCGTCGACCTTCAGGCCGCTGATGTAGTTCAGGTGGTGGGGGCCGGATGCACCCGGGGCGGCGATCCGGATGGATTTGGCTGCGGGCAGCGCGATTTCGATCCGGTCGAAAAGCGGTGCGCCCACGGTGAGGATCGGCGTTCCCGGGGTGGCCGGGTACAGGCCGAGCGCCGCCCATACGTACCAGCTGGCCAGCGCGCCCAGGTCGTCGTTGCCGGGCTCACCGTCGGCGGTCGGAGCGAACAGGCCCCTCACCCGGTCGACGGTGCGCTGAGTCTTCCACGGCTGACCGATGTAGTTGTACAGCCACGGCACACCGAAACTCGGCTCGTTGCCGGCCCACAAGTACGGCTGGTTGGGCCCGACGTTGAGCTTCGCGGTGAAGCGGTCGAGCCGGTCGGCCATGGCGGCGCGGCCGCCGAGGGCGGTCGCCAAATCCGCGACGTTGTGCGGCACCGACCAGACGTACTGCTCGGCATTACCCTCGTCGTACCCGACCTGGCCGAAGTTTTCCGGCGCCACCACAACCCCGGGACCGCGGGAGAAGAATCCGGTCCAGCTGCGCGGCGAGATATACCGCGTGGTCGGGTTGAACAGGTTCTGCCAGTACTGCGCCCGCTTCTGGAATTCGGCGGCCGTCGCGGTATCGCCCAGCGAGGCCGCGAATCGGGAAATGGCGAAGTCGTCGACCGACCATTCGAGGGTGATCGACGCGTCGGCGATCCAGCCGTTGCGGCCGAACTCCACCGTGAACGGCGCATACCCGAGCCGCTGGTAGGTGGCGATGCCGGGGCGCTCCACATAGCCGCCCAGGCCCGTACCGCCTTTGGTCGCCCCGTCCACCATGTAGCGCAGCGCCGTCTTGACATCGAAGTCCTTGGCCCCGAACGTGTTCAGGTTGACGATCAGCGGCACCACGCTGTCCCCGGTCATCTCGCCCGTTGCGGCGTTGGCGAACGCCCAGCGCGGCAACGCGCCACTCTGCTCGGCGTCGTTGACCAGCGACTGCGCCATGTCGCCGGTCCGGTCGGGAAACAGCAACGCCTGCAACGCCGCCAGGCACCGGTAGGTGTCCCAGTCGGAGAAGTTGGCGTACTGCGTGTGGCCGGCCGCGACCGTGTGGATGGAGCCGTCGAACCCCACATAACGCCCGTCGGCATCGTTGAACGCGTTGGGGTGCAACAGCGATCGATACAGGGCGGTGTAGAAGGTGGTCAGGTCGTCGACGTTGCGACCGGCAACCGAGACGCGCGATAGCGCGGCGTTCCATTCCCTCGACGCGGCGGCGCGAACGTCGTCGAAACCCGCCGCGCCTTCGGCCGCCAAGTTCGCCCGCGCCCCCTCGATGCCGACGTAGGAGATCGCGGTGCGCACCTCGATCGTCGCGCCGGCCGGAAACGCCACGTAGCCGCCGCTGTACGGCGCGTTCGCGCTGCGGGCCCCGGCGCGGACGGCGCTGCCATCCCACGATCCGTACGAGGTGAACGGCTCGCTGAACTTCATCGCGAAATACACCGTGTAGGCGTTCGGCTTGTCGCAGAAACCGCCGCTGGTCGCCCAACCGGTGATGGTGGTGTTGTCGTCGCCGATCTGGATGGTCGCGCGGGAGTTGCCCGCCAGGGATGAGCCGGAGCGCACCTGCAGCAGTGCGGACCGCCCGTTGCGCGGGTAGCTGAAACGACCGACCCCAGTGTGCGTGGTGGCGGTCAGTTCCGCCTTCACCCCGGTGCCGGGGAAGCGCACCGTGTAGTAGCCGGGCACACCCTGCTCGGTGTCGTCGTGGGCGATTCGTTCGGCGGCGTTCCACGGCTGTGGACCGACTGCGCCGGTGACCGGGAGCATCGAGATGTCGCCGAAGGCCGGGCATCCCACCGACGCGTGGGTCATGCTGAACCCGGTGGAGCGCGGGTTGTCGTAGTTGTAACCGGCGTAGTTGCCGACCGTGTCCGGCGAATACTGCACCATCCCGAACGGCACGGTAGCGCCCGGGAAATTGTTGATCTCCCCCACCGTCTCGCCGCCCGTGCCGGTGCCGATCAGCGTCGCCACGTGGTCGACCGGATTCGCCACGAACAGCGGCGGACCGTCGTATCCCCTCGGTGGCGCCGGCGCGATGAAGACCATCACGACGGCCGCCACCGCGATGACCGCAATGAGCGCCCGGCGCGACCGCATACCTGTCTAATACTCCGGAAACGAGCCGACGACGCTCTATTCGCGGGCGTTTTGGCCCAGTAAACGGATAAAGATCGTGGGTGCGGCGCGGCGCAGTCGTGTCCGCCCTGGTACCGGCCCGAGTTCGGGGAGACTCACAAGGGCCCCGCGGGCCCCGCGGGCCCCGCGCCCGCGGGGCCCGCGCCCGCGCCCGCGCGGGTTCGGGTGACCGACGGTCGCTCGAACCCGGCGTCGGCCGTGGCGCCGCGCACCTGCGCGCCGACCGCATCCACCCGGTCCAGCGGCACCAGGGCGATCACGCAGCCGCCGAAGCCGCCGCCGGTCATCCGCGCGCCCAGCGCGCCGGCGCGCACCGCCGCATCGGCGATCAGGTCGATGCGCGCGGTGGTGATCTCGAAGTCGTCACGCATGGAGGCGTGCGAGGCGGTGAAGATCCGGCCGGCTTCGGCATAATCCGAGTCACCCAGTGCCGCTACGCAATCCACGACCCGCTGGTTTTCGGTGAGCACGTGGCGGGCGCGGCGGGCGTCGACGGGGTCACGCACGCCGGCCAGGACGCCGGCGCCGTCCCGGCCCGCGCGGTCCTGCACCTCACGCAGCGACACCGCCGACAGATCGGCAGCCGCCCGCTCGCACGACGCGCGCCGCGCCGCGTAGTCGCCGCCAACGTGGCTGTGGCGCTCCCCGGAGTCGATCAGCAACAAGGCGACGCCCGCGGATTGCGGGTCGAAAGCCACCGGCGTGACGGTGAGGTCGGCGAAGTCGATCAGCACCGCCGCGTTATCCCGGCCGAAGATCGCGGCCAGCTGGTCAAGCAAACCCGTTGGCGCGCCCACATATTCGTTCTCCGCACGCTGGGCCAGCCGGGCCTGCTCCCTGGGTTCGATGCGGACACCGGCGGCCGATGTGATCGCGCCCAGCGCGGCGCATTCCAGTGCCGCCGAGGACGACAGGCCCGATCCCATCTCCACGTCGCTGGTGATCGACATCGTGCCGCCGGGCACCGGGTGGCCGCCCTGGCGCAGCGCCCACACCACGCCGGCCACATAGGCGGCCCAGCCGGCCACCTCGCCGGGCGCGGTCCCGATCGCGATGCGCACCGGGGCGTCGGCGCGGTCACTGAGCACGGTGATCGCATCGTCGTCGGCGGGCGTGAATGTCGCGACGGTGCGCTGCGGCAGGGCGATGGGCAGCGCGAGACCCAGGTTGTAGTCGGTGTGTTCGCCGATCAGATTGATCCGCCCCGGCGCGGCGTAACGGATCGTCATCGCAGTTCGGCCAGCCGCCGGGCCACGCTCTCCGGAGTGACGTCGCCGATAAAGGCGTCCATCGCCGACTCAGAGGCCGCCAGGTACTTGAGCTTGGTCGCGCTGCGCCTGATGGACATCAGTTCGACGTGGAAGTAACCCTCGGCCTGGGCCGCGGTGTCGGCGTATTGGTGCAGCGCCGAAATGTAGGGCAGCGGTGTGGAATACATTCGGTCGAAGCGCCCCAGCACGTCGAGGTAGACCCGCACGAACCCATCCAGTTCGTCCTCGTCGAGCTCGGTCAGGTTGCGCACGAACCGATTCGGGTAGATGTGCACCTCCACCGGCCAGCGCGCCGCGAACGGCACGAACGCGGTGAACAGTTCGTCGCGCGCGATGATGCGGCTGCCCTCGGCGACCTCACGGGCCAGCAGATCACCGAAGAGGTTGCCGCCATGCCGTTTTCGATGCCGCCGCGCCTGCTCCAGCATGGTGGCGGTGCGCGGCGTCAGGAAGGGGTAGCCGTAGATCTGACCGTGCGGATGGGTCAGCGTCACCCCGATTTCCTCGCCACGGTTCTCGAAGCAGAACACCTGCTCGATGCCCGGCCGTGCCATCAGGTCGGCGGTGCGGTGCCGCCACGCCTCCACCACCAGCCGCGCGTGCGCCGGCCGCAGCCGGGCGACGGACCCGGTGTGGTCGGCGGAGAAACAGATCACCTCGCAGCGACCGACCGCGGGCGCGCTGGTGAAGCCGTCCTCGACGGGCACCGGCGCCGCGGCGGCCGACGACGGCAGCGCGCCGGACAGGCTGGGAAATCGGTTCTCGAAGACGACAACGTCGTAGTGCGCGGCGGGCACTTCGCTGGTAAGCCCGGAGGGGCCCGGGCACAGCGGGCAGGCCTCCGGCGGTGGCTTGTAGGTGCGGTCCTGGCGCAGCGCCGCGATGATCACCCACTGCCCGGTGGACCGGTCGAACCGCAGCTGCGACTGCGCGGCGGGTTCGCGCGCCGGCAGCGGCCTGCGGTCTGCGACCGGCGCGGGCCGATGCCCGGGCAGCGCGAAGAACAGCAGGTCACGACCGTCAGCCAGCTTCGCGTGGGTCGGCGGAGTCACGATGTCGAAGACTAGCTTGGTCGCCGCGGCGGGGTTCGGGTAACCATGGTGGATACGCGCAAGAGAGGCGGTCATCGGAATCACTGTTCTTTACGAACGCGCCCGCATCTGGGTGATCGGCTCCGATCCCGGCTTGCTTCGGCTGCGCATGGCGACCCGGACGACGGCGGCGCTTGGCCTGTCACTGTTTTCGCTTTTCCTGCTGACCAGGGCGACGGGACAACCGCTCACCGTGGCCCTGCTCGGTGTCGTGATCACCATGGTCGCGTCGCGCTCGGTCAACGAGCCCGACCCGCGCCGGCAGCGCATCACCATGGCGCTGCTGCCCCTGCCCGCAGCGGTGTGCATCACCGCCGCCGCGGTGCTGGCCCCGCACCAGGTGGCCAGCGACGTGGTCTTCCTCGTCGTCGTGTTCGCCGCGGCGTACATCCGGCGCTTCGGGGCGCGGGGCCGGGCGCTGGGCATGGTCGCGTTCATGTCCTACTTCTTCACGCTGTATCTGCGGGCCCGCCTCGCGGAGCTGCCCTGGATGATCGGGGCGGTCGCGGTGGGCGCCGTGTGCACGTACGTGATGAGCGCGTACCTGATGCCCGATCGCCGCGAGCGGGTGCTGAATGCCACCATTCGGGCGCTGCGGGCCCGGATGGCGATCGTCCTCGACACCACCGCCGAGGCGGTGCGCACGGGCCGTCTCGATGATCGGCGGCGCCGCCGCATGCGGGCCCGCACCATCCGGCTCAACGAGACCGCCCTGATGGTGCAGAGCCAGATCGAAGACAAGGCCGACCCCGGCACCCTATGGCCCGGCGTCACCGCCGAACAGCTCGCCCCCTGGCTGCTGGACGCGGAGCTGGCCATCGAATGGGTCGCCACCGCCGGCCGGCGGGCGGCCGTCATCGCGTGCGAGCACCCCGGTTCCATGCCCGCGCCCACCCGGGCCGCACTGGTCGACGCGCTCACGCAACTGTCGCGAGCCATCCGGCTTCCCGAACCCGACGGGCTGCGCCGGGCCGCCGACCGCGCGCAGCGGCTGATCGACGAGCAGCGCGAGCCCGCTGCGGACCCGGCGGGTGACGACGAGGGCGGCGCGGCCGTGCGCCGCCTCGCGCTGGCGATCATCAACGCGGCGTCGGCGACTTCCGACGTGCGGGCGATCGTCGACCGGGTGGCCGCCGGGCGCTCCCTCGGCGACGGTGACGGTGAGCGTCCCCAGGCGCCCATGGACGCCGTGCCCGACGAGGCCGTCGAAGAAGAGCCGGTTACCGGGCTGCGGCCCACCACCCGGCAGGCGATCCAGGTGTCCGTCGCCGCGTCCCTGGCCATCGTCGTGGGCGAGCTGGCATCGCCGGCGCGCTGGTATTGGGCGGTGATCGCGGCGTTCGTCATCTTCGCCGGCACCAACTCCTGGGGCGAAACGCTGACCAAGGGTTGGCAACGCCTGCTCGGGACGCTGCTCGGCGTGCCCTGTGGCGTGCTGGTGGCCACGCTGCTGACCGGCCACAAGACCGCCGCGCTGGCCGGCATTTTCGTATGCCTGTTCTGCGCCTTCTACTTCATGACGGTCACGTACAGCCTGATGACCTTCTGGATCACCACGATGCTGGCTCTGCTGTATGGCCTGCTCGGCCAGTTCTCGTTCGGCGTGCTGATGCTGCGGATCGAAGAGACCGCGATCGGTGCCGTCATCGGGGCGACCGTCGCGGTCGTGGTGCTGCCGACCAACACCAGGACGGCGATCCGCAGCGATACCCGCGCGTTCTTGACGAGCCTGTCCGGCCTCGTCGAGATCTCCGCCGCGACCATGTTCGGTGTCCAGGACAGCGCCGGCCCGTCCGAGCAGGCCCGTCAGCTCGGACGGGACCTGCAGCAGTTTCGGGTCACCGCCAAGCCGTTGCTGGCCGGCGTCGCCGGCCTTGCCGGCCGGCGCAGCATCCGGCGCGCGCTGCGGATCTTCACGGCCTGCGAGCGTTACGGCCGGAGCCTGGCACGCAGCGCCGAGCAGTATCGGGATCCCATCGGGTCGCCGGCTTCGGAACTAGCGCAAGCGTTTTCGGCGGCCGCGGCCCAGACGCGACGCAACATCGACGCGTTGCAGGAAGCCATCGAGGGCGGCCACCCGCCGACCCTGGTCTCGGCGGCCGACGAACTCGACACCGCGGAGACGCTGGCCCGGCAGCAGGACGGCAACGGTCCAGGCGACACCGGTCCCGATACGCGGCGCCTGCTCACCGCGGTGCACTCGCTGCGCCAGATCGAGCGCGCCGTCATCACCGCGGCCACCAATCTCGGTGGGCGCGAAAGCGTCACGACGGCCAGCCCCGCATCGGGCTGATGATTTGCTAGGCGATCCGCACGCCCGCGGCTACCATCTTGCTAACCGCCGCAGGAGTCGAGGAGAGATCCCATGCCGACACCGAACCTCCCGCCGGGATTCGATTTCACCGACCCCGACATCTACGCGCAGCGGCTCCCCGTGCGGGAGTTCGCCGAACTGCGCGCCACGGAACCGATCTGGTGGAACGAGCAGCCCCTCGATCAAGGGGGCTTCGGCGACGGCGGTTACTGGGTGGTGACCAAGCACCGCGACATCCGGGAGGTGTCGCTGCGCAGCGACGTCTTCTCCTCGGCCACCAAGTCGATCGTGCCGCGCTATCGAGAAGACCTGGCGCAGGGGCAAATCGAGGCGGCACGGGCGTCGATGATCATGATGGACGACCCCGGGCACAGCCGGCTGCGCAAGATCGTCTCGCGCGGTTTCACGCCTCGCGCGGTGGAGCGGTTGCGCGCCGAACTCACCGAACGCGCGCGACGCATCACCGTCGACGCCGCCGCGCACGGCTCGGGCGACTTCGTCCGCCAGGTGGCGTGCGAGCTTCCGCTGCAAGGCATTTCGGGCCTGCTCGGCGTGCCGGCGGAGGACTACGACAAGCTGTTCGACTGGACCAACAACATGATCGGCAGCGACGACCCGGAGTTCGCCGGCCATGACGCGCTGACGTCGGCGGGCGAATTGATGTGGTATGCGATGCAATTGGCGGCCCGCAAGGCCGAAGAACCCGGTCCCAAAGATCGCGACATCGTCACCACGCTGATCGAGGCCGATTCCGAGGAGCAGCGACTCTCCGACGCCGAGTTCGGCATGTTCGTGGTCACGCTGGCCGTGGCCGGCAACGAGACGACCCGGAACTCGATCACGCAGGGGATGATGGCCTTCACCGACCACCCCGACCAGTGGGAGTTGTTCAAGGCGCAGCGACCGAAAAGCGCCGCCGACGAGATCATCCGCTGGGCCACCCCGATCACGGCATTTCAGCGCACCGCGCTGGTGGACACCGAGCTCGGCGGCGTGCCCATCAAGAAGGGCCAGCGGGTGGTGCTGTTCTACCGGTCGGCTAATTTCGACGACGAGGTCTTTGCCGACCCGTTCACGTTCGACATCCTGCGCAGCCCCAACCCGCATGTCGGATTCGGCGGTACCGGAGCGCATTACTGCATCGGCGCCAATTTGGCCCGCATGACGATCGACCTGATGTTCAACGCGATCGCCGACCACATGCCCGGCCTGCGCTCCGCCGGTGACCCCCAGCGGCTGCGGTCATCCTTCATCAACGGCATCAAGCATTGGCAGGTGGACTACCGGGGGGCGTGTCCGGCGACGCGCTGATCAGGCGCACGAGGCCCGGCTTCGCGCACGCCGACCTGCTAAATATTCACGTATGCGCATGTATGCACTAACGTGGTCGGCGGAGATCCCCAAGCAACGAGAGGAAGTGGTTCCAGGTGTTTGAGTTCACCGAATCGGTCGTGATAGCCGCGCCACACGCACGGGTGTGGAGCGTGCTCAGTGACATCGATCGCTGGTGGCTGGCGTCCAACAGTGAGCATGGAAGCCTCGAGCACCTGGACTCACTACCGGCGACACAGGTCGGCGCGCGACTGCGGATCGCGGAGAAGATCGGTGGGATACCCGGGGTTGCCGAGGGGACGATCACCGCGGTGGATCCGGGCAGGGCGGTCACCTGGGAGGCCGACGCACGGTATCGCTGGTGGGGCGTTGCACTGCGGGTGGATGAGGGCGTGACCTGGCGCGTGGAGCGCAAGGACGAGGCGACCACTCGCGTCAGCGCGCGGGTGTGGGCCACCTTCCCGCGCCATCCGGTGGGGCGCATCGCCGCCTTCGCGTTCGTGCACCCGCTCAACGGCATCGAAAAGGACCGCGAGCACACCCGAAGCGAGTTGCGCTATCTCAAACGGCTCATCGAAGATCCGCGGACATAGCCACAGCCTTATCACCGGGCTGGGACAAACCTTCCAGCACAACGCATTGCGTGGCGGCCCGGCCACCGCAGTCGGCCTTCGAGGTCGCGATCAATTCGGCGATGCGGCTTTCCAACGTTTGCAAGTCCGTGAGCTTTGCCCGGACCGCGGTGAGGTGGAGCTCGGCCACGTCACGGGCCTCGAGGCAGGACCGGTCGGCATCGTGCGTGAGTTCGACGAGATCGCGGACCTGCTCGACCGAGAAATCAAGGCCGCGGCAGCGTCGAATGAAAGTCACCCGCCGCACATCGTCGTCCTCATAGCGGCGCTGACAGCCGACCCGCCGCGGATTGGGCAGCAGACCGACCTGTTCGTAGTAGCGAATGGTCGATGCCGTCGTCCCGGTTGCCTCGGCAAGCTCGCCGATTTTCAGAGCCATACCCCCATGGTCTCGTGTGCGGTATTGACCCTCAACCCACTTGAAGTCCGATCCTGGAGGAATGCCCGAGAATGACCTTGCCTGCACGCTGACGGCCACTGACCACGCGGCGCGAATTGCGTGGATCGGACACCTCAACGCGACGGCCCTGCAGACTTATCAGCGCGATGGCCGGCGCATCCGGCTGCGGTACCGGCCGGTCGCCGCCGCGCAGGCGCGAGAACTGGTCCGCCGCGAGCGACAGTGCTGCCCGTTTCTCCGGTTCAGCACCGAGCAAGCCGACGACGCGTTCGTCGTGACGATCGACGCGCCCGCCGATCTGGGTAGTGCGGCCGATGAGCTTTTCGCGCCCTACACCCAACCGGGAGGCCGGTCGTGATCGAGGTCATGCGCGAGAGCGCTGCCGATGTGCTGGGGCTGCGCGCGACGAACAAACTGACCACCAGCGATTACCGCGACGTCCTGGAGCCCGCGGTGCGCAGCCTGCTCGACCGCTTCGGCAGGTGCAACGCGCTGCTTTTCATCGACGAGCCCTTCGACGGATGGACCCTGCGCGCGGCGTGGGCCAACACCGTGTTTGACGCCAAGCACCGCAACGACTTTGACAAGGTTGCGGTGGTCGGTGCACCACGATGGGAGCAATGGTGCGTCAATGTCGCGGCCGCGTTACTGATGAGCGGCGAGTTGCGAACGTTCGACCGTGACCGACTGGACGCCGCATGGCGATGGGTGCAAACGTAGAGCCATCATGAGAATCGCCATCAGCGGGGCCGGCGTGGCGGGGGCGGCGCTCGCCCACTGGCTGCATCGCACCGGCCACACGCCGACGCTGATCGAGCAGGCCAACCACTTCCGCACCGGCGGCTACATGATCGACTTCTGGGGCGTCGGCTTCCAGGTGGCCAAGCGCATGGGCATCGAAGCGCAGATCCGCGCCGCGGGCTACCAGATGGAACGGCTGCGCTCGGTCGGCTCACGCGGCGAGGTCAAGGCGGACGTGGACGTAAACGTCTTTCGCCAAATGCTTGGCGCCGACCTCACCAGCCTGCCGCGTGGCGATCTGGCCGAGGCGATCTTCACCACCATCGAGGACAAGGTCGAAACGATCTTCGGCGACAGCATCGCCACCGTCGACGAGCACAGCGACGGTGTGCGACTCACCCTGGACAGCGGCAGCACGCGCGAATTCGACCTGGTGATCGGGGCCGACGGACTGCATTCAAACGTCCGCAATCTGGTCTTCGGGCCCGATCGACAATACGAGCTCTACCTGGGCTGCAAGGTCGCGGCCTGTGTGGTCGACGGCTACCGGCCGCGCGACGAGCTGGCCTATGTCACCTACGCCGAACCGGGGCGACAGCTGGCACGTTTCGCGCTGCGCGGCGACCGCACCACGTTCTTGTTCATCTTCCGCGCCGACCACGGTGATGCCGGGGAACCACCAAAGATGCAGCTGCGCAGGGTGTTTGGTGGCTGCGGCTGGGAGGCCAATGAGATGCTGGCCGCCCTCGACGAGGTCGACGACCTGTACTTCGACGTCGTCAGCCAGATCCGGATGAACAGCTGGTCGCGCGGCCGGGTGCTGCTGCTCGGTGACGCGGCCGGGTGTATCTCGCTGCTCGGCGGCGAGGGCACCGGCCTGGCGATCACCGAGGCTTACGTGCTGGCAGGCGAACTCATGCGCGCCGGGGGCGACCACCGCCGCGCCTTCGAGGCCTACGAAAAGCGCCTGCGCCCCTTCATCGAAAGCAAGCAGGCCGGGGCGGCCCGCTACATCGGGTTCTTCGCCACCCGGACCCGATTCGGGCTGTGGTTCCGGAACCTGGCGCTGCACACCATGAATTTCCGGCCCCTGGCAACGCTGTTCGCGGGGAGCGTGCGCGACGACTTCGAGCTACCGGACTACGGCTACGACGGGTAGCCATGTATCACACGCTCGGCTGCGGGCTTTCGTTATCGCGGCGTTCGCCCGTGGTGATGAAGTCCTCGATCAACTCCACCACCTGCTCGGGCGCCTCGACCTGCGCGAAGTGGCCGACGTCGGGCAGCACCTCGAGTCTCGCGTCCGTGCGCGCTTCGTGCGCGGCGTAGGCGTGGTCGACGGGGATGATGCCGTCGCGCTCGCCCCAGATCGCCATGACCGGTAGATCCTCGCGCAGCCGCAGCCTGTTGAGCGCGCTGACCGCCTGCCCGCGGTAATCCACCACCGATCGCAGTGTCCGCAGGAACGACTGCCGGGTTTGGCCGTCCGCCAGCGACGAGTAGGCGCTCCACAGCTCGGCGCCGCGCGGTGAGCGGATGCCGGCGCTTTTCATCCAGGACCGCAGCTTGTTGCCGACGGACAACACGGGCGGCGGGGCGATGGTCGGCAGCACGAACTCCGCCCCGGGCGCCGAGAGCAGCCGCAACACCCATCCGACGTCGGGACCCAGGCCGCCGCTGCTGATCAGGATCAGCCGTTGGGCGTAGTCGGGGTGCTGGTAGACGAACTGCATCGCGACCCCACCACCGAGCGAGTGACCGACGACGGTTGCGTGGCTGACGCCGAGCTCGTCCAGGAAATCACGAAGCCACACCGCGAAAGCGCCCAGCGAGTAGTCCGTGCGGGGTTTCGCCGAGTCGCCGTGGCCGAGCAGGTCCGGGGCGATCACCCGGAACTGCTTCGACAGCGGCGGGATCACCGACCGCCAGGTCTCCGAACTGCCCGCCATGCCGTGGATGAGCAGCAGCACGTCGCCATCGCCCTCGTCGCGATAGGCGATGCGATCGCCGTGCAGCTGGAGAAACTTCACCTCATTCATGAGGGCTGGGTACCCGCTTTGATCCTGCTCAGCAATGATCGAGTGCATGACCGAACCGGTTGCGACCCGAGTGGCTGTCTACCTCGACTTCGACAACATCGTGATCTCCCGGTACGACCAGATCCACGGGCGGAATTCCTTTCAGCGGGATAAGGCCAAGGGGCTCGAGCAGCACGCGGAGCGGCTGGACCGGGCGACGGTCGACGTCGCCGCCATCCTCGACTTCGCGTCGTCCTTCGGGACCCTGGTGCTCACCCGCGCCTACGCGGACTGGTCGGCGGATATCAACGCCGGATATCGCGGGCAGCTGGTGGCCCGCGCGGTCGATCTGGTGCAGCTGTTCCCGGCGGCCGCCTACGGCAAGAACGGTGCCGACATCCGGCTGGCCGTCGACGCGGTCGAGGACATGTTCCGGCTGCCCGACCTGACCCATGTGGTGATCGTGGCCGGCGACTCCGACTACATTCCGTTGGCCCAGCGCTGCAAGAGGCTCGGCCGCTACGTGGTCGGCATCGGGGTGGCCGGCGCCTCGAGCCGGGCGCTCGCGGCCGCCTGCGACGACTTCGTCATCTACGACGCGCTGCCGGGGGTTCCGGCGCCCGCACCGGCGCCGGCCGACGCGGAGACGGACAAGCCGAAGAAGCGGGCCCCCGCCCGCGGCAAGACGACCGGCCGGGACGAGCCGGACGAGCAGCCCGACCCGCAGCCCGCCGCCACCGCCCTGCTGACGCGCGCCCTGCAGATCGGCCTGGACAAAGACGACGTCGACTGGCTGCACAACTCCGCCGTGAAGGCACAGATGAAGCGGATGGACCCGTCGTTCAGCGAAAGATCCTTGGGATTCCGCTCATTCAGCGACTTCCTGCGCTCGCGCTCCGATGTGGTCGAGCTGGACGAGACGTCGACAACGCGGATGGTGCGGCTGCGCGCCCACGATTGAGCGGCCAAGAGCCCGCTCGGTACACGTTCCCGCTTTTATGTATGGCGAGAGAGACCGGCGCCCTGGAAGCCGATGATGAGCCTGAGCGGACCCAAGAGCTTCGACCGACAGGTGGCGCCGGCGACCCTGTGATGGCGGGCCGTGCGCGTCCGAGTCGCGGTCGCATCGGGGCGGCTCTACGCTCCTTGGTTACACGAACTTAACGGGAGTTTTCAATGCGTGCAGCCTGGGCCCCCGCGGCACGGCGCCTCTTGCGCGGCTACCGGCGTGCCGTAGTCGCGTCGGTGGGCTGCCTGGCCGTCGCGTCCTGTTCGGAGACCGTGGCGCCGCCCGCGCTCACCGCCACCACCCCGACGTCCGCGTCGAAGACGAGCGTCCACGCCGCCGCCCCGGCCGCCCCGGTCACCGGCCCGCTGCAAAAGGACTGGAAGAGCTACGGCGGCACGGCGTATTTTGGCTGCCCGGAGAAGTTCTCGGTCAGCAAATCGGCACTCGAGGACATTCGGCCGAAGATCTTCGACCCGAAGAGCGGGCAATACGTCGCGCCCGCCGTACCTACGATCCCCGCCGGCGACTCCCTCACCGGCGGCATCTGCGCGCTGACCGGCACGGTCGACGACATGAAAGTCGTGTACCTCGTCACCACCGTCACGCCGGCGCAGGCCGGCGCCCCGGCCGTCACCAAGACCACCGCCTACGCCGTCGACTCCAAGACCGGCCGACAGGTGGCCGGCAAGGAGTTGCAGCCGCCGGCCCCCGAGCTGAAGCCGGCCGCGCCGAACGAGTGGGGGCTGGCCTCGACAGCCTCGGGCGTGGCGTGGCTCAACGCCTTCACCGACGGCCACGGCGCCGCATCCCCGCCCCGGACCGTGGTCCTGGGCGGCGGCGACCTGTCGATGACGTGGAACGATCCGCAGCCCGCCCGAGCCTGGCAGGACGTGCTGGCTTTTCAGCGCAACACCGAGCCCGGCAAGATGTCCGGCGCGGAGCTGCGCCTGCCCGGCGGCGAAGCGATCTACCAGGACAACGACGTGCAATCCGTCGACGCCGAATTATCAGACGGCCCAAACAAACTGGTGAAACTGACGCACTGGGATTCCTACAACCCGCCGGTGCTGTCGACGATGTTCTACGACCTCAACGCCAAGTCCGTCATCAAGATCGGCGATTCCGACCGGATCTCGGGCGGCGGCCTGACCGCGGCGCTGTCCGATGGCAAACTGTTCGTCGACGGCCACGGCTCGGACACCTCCCAGTTCGGGTTTGGCGTATGGAACCTGCGCAGCCAGCAGTGGGACTTCCAGAAAAGCCGAGACGAAGCCAAGAAGCTGTCGATCTCCAGACTGGCGTTCTTCGAAGACCACCTTTACATCACCGGCAGCAATGGGACATTCTCCGTGATCGCCTTGCCCGCAACCGATTCCGTGGCATCGAACTGGGCACTTCGGCCCTTCGAGCGGATTTCCGGGTGGACGCTGGTATGCCGTGGCGAGACCGCGCCGGGCGCCAACGGCGAGTGCAAGGAGATCGTCATGGTGCAAGACCAGGACGGTCACTACCCGGGCCCCTGGTTCTGACCGTCGCCTGCGGCCTCAATCAGGTTGGCTCACAGTTCTTTTCGCCCTGGCGACGACGAGCGCGGTACAGACCACCAGCACGCCGGTGGCCGCGGCCTCGGCGATCAGCGCGCCGATGTTGAGCACTTCCCGCTCTGAGCCCAGGGATACCCCCATCTCGCGCGTCGCGTCGCCGGCCAGTACAACCGGATGCACCAAGCACAAGACAGCGCTGACGAATGCGACGGCCGCGCATCCGCATGCGACGAGGTCCAGTCCGCGCACGCGCGTCGCAGCAAGCAGCGCCCCGGCCGCCGCCAGCGAGGCGACCAGCACGGTCCATCCCGGTGCGCTGTTCACGAGGCCGGTGAGCAGGTCGTCGTAGTGTTCGCCGTGCTCGCCGATGTAGATCCCCAGGCCATTCCACCGAAACGGCAATCCCAGCCGGTTCAGGTCAATCCATGGCAGCAGTGTCAGTGCGGCCGACGCGATGGCCGCCACGACGGCCGTCAGAGTAATTGCCTTGGTACGCATCGGGTTGCCGTCAGGTTGTGCGGGCGGTGGGACTCTCCGCAACCATCTGCCCGAGATGACTTTCGCTTGTCGCGGCGACAGTCTTGCGTTTGAGACGCGACTTCAGTGCCATCGCGGGTTTCTCGACCGCAAACCAGCTCAGCGCCGCCAGCGGCAGGGTGGCGATTGCCGCGACGATCGCGAACGCCACCGGATTCAAAACGACGAGCCCGCAGATGATCAGCAATTGCTGCATCGGCCACGCGTAAATGTATACGCCGTAGGACAAATCCGTCCGTAATCTCAAGTGCTTATTCCGGATGAGGGCACCGGAAACGATAATTGCGTAAGCCAACGGAATTGCGGCGACCAACCGGTAATTGGGAAGCGCACTGGCCGCTAGAACGATGACTATGCTCAGCACAACGAGCGACCATCGAGCGGGAATTATGTCTCGCAACTGATAAACGAGGGCGCCGGCCAGAAACATGACCGCGAAACGGGCAGCGATCACGCCGAGGATCTGCGCGGGAGTCAGACCGTGGACGTTTTGCTGCCCGGCCAGTGGTTGCTCGGCAACGGTGTCACCAAACGGCGGGAGTATCGCCGAGGCGCAGAGCGCAAGGGCCAGCAACGAAGGAACCAGCCAACGACGCCTGAGCAGGCCGATGATGCCGAAGCCGGCAACCGCGATGTAGCACAACACCTCCCACTGCAGGGTCCACAGGGAACCGTCCCACCCTGGCCATGGGGTTCCGCGCGGTGTTCCGCCCACATCGAACTGAAGAAGCATCACCGCGCTGTTCTTCAAGACATACGTGATCGGCGCGCCGGACGTCAGCAGCGCGACGGCCGAACCGCCTTGAATCGCCACGGCGATCGGGGCGATGACGAAAGCGGTGACGGCCAGGCACACCCATAATCCGGGCAGGATACGAAGACTTCGGGCAACGAAGTAGCTACGCAGCCGCGGGTTGCTGAACCAGCTCGACATGATGAGGAAGCCCGAGATCGCAAAGAAACCGTCGACCCACACGTCGCGGAGTAGCTGCTGAGCTGGCGCAAACGACACGTGACGACCGGTGAGTGGCCACGAGTGGCACAGGATTACTCCGGTCGCCAGCGTCAACCGCCAGGCATTCAACGCGTTGTTCCGCGGATCGAATTCTTGTCCGAGTCTCATGCTGAGCGGTGCTCGCCGCTTCGACCTGTGGTGGCGTGTTGATTCACGCCGGTAGCTACGAAGCGATCAGAGTCATCGGTGTCGACACGTCGCAATGTCACGCCCCCCGCAACCTCGACCAGGTTCACGCCATAATCCTGCCCGACAACGATGGCATCCGACCAGGCTTCGGCCAAATTGACGCACGGAATCGGAAGTCGTTCACTGCCGGGTGCGGCGGCGTGTCGCGGCACTTGGCAGCCACCCTGACCAATTCATTTGTGCGTGCACCGAATTGATACGGTGGTTGGGATGCGATTTGTGCTGGCAAGTCATGGAACTCGCGGTGACGTCGAACCTTGCGTTGCTGTCGGACTCGAGTTGATGCGCCGTGGGCACGAGGTGCACATGGCGGTACCGCCCGAGCTGGTCGGCTTCGTCGAGTCGGTGGGCGTCGAGTGCACTGGTTTCGCGCTCAAAACGCAGCCACTGCTGGACGTATACAACGACTTTTGGGCGTGTTTGCTCCGGAAGCCTTGGAGGGTAGGGGATCTCAGTAGGCTGCGGTCCGAGTACCTGGCAATTATTGCCGAGTGCTGGGACAACGTGGGCGCGACGGTGACGTCGCTATCGAACGACGCCGACCTGCTGCTGGTGGGCCTGCCTTTCCATGAGGCCACCGCCAACGTCGCGGAATATTACGACATTCCCTTCGCCACCCTGCATTGGTTTCCGGCGCGCGCCAACGGCCAGTTGATGACGTTTGTGCCGGCGCGACTCGGCCGATTCCTCATGGCGGTGGCAGATTTCATGAACTGGCGCCTGACGAGAAAGCTCGACAACCGGCAGCGCCGTGAACTGGGCCTGACGAAGGCAACCTACCCTTCGCCGCGCAGGATCGCCGAACGCGGGTCGCTGGAGATCCAGGCGTACGAGGAGCTTTGCTTTCCCGGGCTGGCATCCGAATGGGCCGAATGGAATGGTCATCGGCCGTTCGTCGGCGCGCTGACGATCGAGATGCCGACGGATGCCGATGACGAGGTCGCGTCTTGGATCGCCGCGGGGGAACCGCCGATCTTCTTCGGTTTCGGCAGCATGGAGGTCAAGTCGGCGGCCGACACCTTCGCCATGATGGAAGCCGCCTGCGCCAAGTTGGGCCAGCGGGCGTTGATCTGCTCGGGCGTTAGCGAGTTCGGGCACTTCGCCGATGGCGAGCGCGTCAAGGTCGTCGCCGCGACGAACTACGCGGCCGCGTTCCCCTCCTGCCGAACGGTTGTGCACCACGGTGGCGCGGGCACCATCGCTGCGGGACTGCGCGCCGGAGTCCCTCAACTGATCCTCCCGATGGACACGGTCCAGCCGTTCTGGGGAGCTCAGGTCGAAAGATTGAAGGTCGGCCTCGCGCGGCGTTTTTCGAGCATCACCGAAGAGTCTCTGGTCGCCGACCTGCGGACCCTCCTGGATCCCCAATACCAGGCCCGGGCCCGCGAGATCGCCTGCCGGATGTCCACGCCCACGCAAAGCGTCGTGGCCGCAGCCGATCATGTGGACAGTTACGCCCGCCTGAGGCGCGTGCTGACCGATCGCTGACCGGTCTTTAGTTAACGGCGCCGAAGTCACGGGTATCCGCCAGGGCATGGGGTGGGTGACGGAACACGCAGTCGCGATCGTCTCGGCATTGCTTTCCGCGTTATGGGCCGCGGTGGGAATCGTCGTCCGGCAACGGGCCACCCAGCGCGTTCCGGGTCACGAGGCCATGTCCGCGGCGATGGCCGGCACGCTGGTCCGCCAACCGTTGTGGTGGGCGGGCACCGTTGCCGCGGTGGCCGGCTACGTGTTTCAGGCCGTGGCACTGGCCCACGGATCGCTGCTGCTGGTCCAGCCGCTGCTGGTGTCGTCGTTGCTGTTCGCGTTGCCGTTGAGTGCGGCGCTGTGTCACCAGCGCATCAGTCGGATCCAGTGGGTCTGGGCAATGCTGTTGACGGCCGCACTGGCGGTCTTCCTGCTGGTGGGCCAGCCCCGCGAGGGCCACGGCCGTCCGCCGATACCGGCATGGACGCTGGCGTTGGCGATCAGTGTGCCGTCGGTGCTGGTCTGCGTCGTCGCCGCCCACCGCGCCGCCGGGCGGATGCGGGCGTCGCTGCTGGGCGTCGCGGTGGCGGTCCTGCTCGGGATGATCGCGGTCGTGACGAAGGTCTGCACTCACCGCTACTCGGTCGGCGGGTGGCACGCGCTGGTGACCGTGCCGGCTCCGTACGTGCTGGTGGCGCTGGCGGTGACCGTGAACCTGGTGCAGAACTCGGCGTTTCATGCCGGGGCCCTGCAGGCGTCGGTACCGATCATGCTGGTGGGCGAGCCGATCGTCGCCGTCGTACTCGGGGTCGTCGTGCTCGGTGACCACCTGGCGGCGGGTGGCTTGACGGCGCTGATCCTGGTCATCGCCGTGGTGGCGATGGTGACGGCCACGATCGCCCTGGGCCGCAGCCAGGCGATCGACAACGGCGATGGTGACGCCGGGCAACCCGGTTCGCCGTCGGACACCGAAGCCGGGCTCGCGACGGGGAACCCCGCCTATTCTTAAGGATCTCGGGGGCCGGATCGGCGGAGGCTTGGATGACGGCCAAGGCAACGTGCCGGACATGTGGCACCACTCCGCTAGAGCACGCCCGGTTCTGTCACGGCTGCGGCTCACTGCTCACCGCTGACGACATCCGGGCCGAGTACAAGCAGGTCACGCTTCTCTTCGCTGACGTGGTCCATTCGATGGCCATCGCGGCATCCGTCGGTGCAGAGCGCCTCCGCGAGATCATGGCCGACCTCGCCGACCGCGGTTCGGCGGTGGTGCGGCGCTATGGCGGCACGGTGGACAAGTTCACCGGCGACGGCATCATGGCCGTGTTCGGGGCGCCGGTGGCGTTGGAGGACCACGCGTTGCGCGCGTGCCTCTGCGCGCTGGGTATCCACGAGGCGCTTGCCCCGCTGGCGGGTGAGGTCAGCGATCGCGATGGCCTCGAGCTGGCCTTACGCATAGGGCTCAATTCCGGTCAGGTCATCGCCGGAGAAGTCGGCTCGGGCTCGTTTGGCTACACCACCATTGGCGAGCAGGTGGGCATGGCGCAGCGGATGGAGTCGGCGGCACCACCGGGTGGGGTGATGCTCAGCGCCTCGACAGCACGGCTTGTCAGTGGCGTCGCGATTCTCGGCGAGCCTCAGCTGGTTCAGGTCAAGGGAGCCGATCAACCAGTGACCGCTTGTCGCCTGCTGGGCATCGGCGAACGGCGGCGCGTGATCGGCCGTCCTGAACCGACGTTGGTCGGCCGGCGGTGGGAGATCTCCGCCGTCGAGGCCCTGCTGGAGCGTGCGGCAGCGGGACAGGGCGCTGTGCTCGGCATGGTCGGCTCGCCCGGCATAGGCAAGAGTCGTCTGGTTCGAGAGATCGCGGCGCTGGCAGCCGCCCGCGACGTGGAGGTGTTCACCGCATCCTGCGAGTCGCACACTCGCCGGGTCCCGTTCCATGCCGTTACCCGCCTGTTGCGTGCGGCCTTCGGCGTGGACGGCCGAGACGCGCAGGATTGCCGCGCCTCGTTGCATGCGAGGCTGTCGGATGCCGATCCGGAGGACCTGCAGCTTCTCACTGATTTGCTCGGCATTGCGGACCCGGGCGTTCAGCTTGCGCGGATCGATCCCGACGCGCGTCGCCGTCGGTTGACGGCACTGGTGAATACCACGTCGTTGGCGCGGACGAGTCCGGCGGTGTACGTGGTGGAGGACGCGCATTGGATCGATGCGGTCAGTGAGTCGATGATCGCCGACTTCCTGACCGTGATCCCGCAGACGAATTCTCTGGTGATCGTCACCTACCGCCCCGAGTATCGTGGCGCACTAGCCCAGCCACCGGGTCCGCGGACCATCGCGCTGGAGCCACTCAGCGATCGGGAAACCTCCGCGCTGATCACCGAGTTGCTCGGGCCGGATGCGTCTGTTGGCGCACTCGGCAAGATGATCACCGAAAAAGCCGGTGGCACTCCGTTTTTCGCCGAGGAGATGGTGCGGGACCTGGCTGAGCGGCAAGTGTTGTGTGGCGAACCGGGCGCGTACAGGTCGACGGCACAGGTAACTGCGGTCAGCGTGCCCGCGACGCTGCAGGCCACCATCGCCGCACGCATCGACCGTCTCGATCGGTCCGCTAAGCGCACCTTGAGCGCGGCGGCCGTGATCGGGGCACGGTTCACCCTCGACCTGGTGACCGCGTTGGGGGTCGAACCATCGGTGGCCGACCTGGTGGAGGCTCAGTTCATCGACCCGGCCGGGCCCAGCGGCCAATTCGAGTATGTGTTCCATCATCCGCTGATCCGTGCGGTGGCCTACGAATCGCAGCTCCTCTCCGATCGCGCCGAGTTACACCGGCGCGTCGCGGCCACTATAGAAGCTCGCGACCCGGATTCGGTCGACGAGAACGCCGCCTTGGTTGCCAATCACCTAGAGGTTGCCGGGGATCTGCCGGCAGCTTTCGAATGGCATATGCGAGCGGGAAACTGGTTGACCCACCGCGATATCAGCGGTGCGCGGATGAGCTGGGACCGAGCGCGTCAGGTGGCTGACAGGTTGCCCGCCGGGGACGCCCGGCGTGTGAGCATGCGAATTGTGCCGAGGACGCTACTGTGCGCCACGATCTGGCGGGTCAGCGCAAGCCTGGACGACATCCGCTTCGACGAATTGCGCGAATTGACCGCCGCCGCGGGGGACAAGCGGTCCCTGGCCATCGGCATGGCGGGGCTCGTGCAACTGATGCAGTTCTACGGCGAGTACGCGGAGGCCTCGCGATTGGCTTCGCAGCATGTTGAACTCCTCGAATCGATCGGTGATATCGAGCTGACCGTCGGCCTTTTGACGGTGCCCACGATCGTCAAGTGGTCGGTGGGTGAACTGCACGAAGCCATCGCGCTGAGTCAGCATGTCATCGAGGCATCCCGGGGCGATCCCACCATGGGCAACGTGATCGTGGGTTCGCCGCTGGCGCTCGCACTGGTGATGCGCGCGTCGGCACGATGCGCCCTCGGCATTCCCGGTTGGCGAGAGGACTTCGACGACGCCATCGCGCTGGCGCGCGAGACCGACAAATTCACGTTCTGTGCTGTCGTCATGTTCAAATACGTTGCCACCCAAAGCTGGGCCCTTCTGCCCGGTGACGATGCCCTGCGGGACACTGCTGAGGCGCTGGAGATCGCCCAGCAGTTCGGTGACGACTTCACGCTCACCAACGCGGAGTTCGCCCGCGGGCTCATCTTGGTCCGCCGCGAGGACGCCGACCGGGAATTGGGATTCCAACTGCTGGACAGGTCTCGTCGCGCGGCACTCGAGCATCGAAACATCATCGTCGCCGCGTGGTGTGTCGACATCGAACTCGCAGCAGAGAAGAACCGGACCGGTGACTACGACGGCGCCATCAGCCTGTGTCGCGCAATACTGGAAAACGAAATCCGCAGCGGTGAAATGACCAATCGAGGTTGGTGCACATCCGTCCTGGTCGAAACGCTGCTCAACCGGGGTAACCACGGAGACCTTGACGAGGCGCAGCAGGCGATCGATCAGCTCGCGGCAACGCCGACCGAGCCCGGGTTCGTCTACCACGAGCTTCCCCTCCTGCGGTTGAACGCACTGCTTGCCGGGGCGCGCGGAGACAATGATCGCTACCGTGATTTCCGCGACCGGTACCGCGTCCGCGCCGAATACCTGGGTCTTGAGGGTCACATCGCGTTAGCCCACGCTATGGCCTGATGCGGCGCGCGGAAAGCGAATGTCAAGCCGTTCGCCGAACCAAAACTTTTGCGACCGAATGATTCTCACCGGTGTCCTCTGGCCGTGGCGTGGCCGCAAGGAAGCGCGCCGGGGCGCGTCGAGCCGGCCGCGTGTAGCCAAGGCCGAGCGCGGTGGTGGACGCGATTACTATTGTCGCCGACACGGGTCTACAGACAGAGGTATCCATGAGAGTCACCGGCAAAGTCGTTCGTTTCGACGAGGTTCGCGGTTATGGCTTTATTTCTCCCGATATCGGCGGTGAGGACGTATTCCTTCACGCCAATGATCTGGAGATCAACAAAGCACGTGTCCGGCCAGGCGTCAAAGTAACTTTTGAGATCGAAGAGGGGGCCAGGGGGAAATTCGCGACGGCCGTCCGATTACCTGTTGCTTCGCCGGACGCTGCGCCGGCGAGTCACAATGACGCTTCGACCGCAGATGGCGAATACTTCGATGTTCTCTCGGTCGATGATTTCAAACGCATCGTCACCGAGATGCTTTTGCACATCAGCCATCCCATCAATGGAGAACAGATCCTCGAAGTGCGCACAGGCATGGAGACGCTGGCGCAGAAATACGGTTGGATCGAATCTTATTGATCGTGGCACAACCGTGCCGGGGTCATGATGCCCCGCTGGGGGCGGGCCATCCCGGAGATGGCGGTTGGGTGGGAAAGTCGGCGCGCGGATATTCGCCCCCACGTTGCAGATCGGGGTGTTGGGGCGCCTTCGCGAGGCATGTGTTTCTGTCTTCGACCGCGTTCGGCCACTCGTCGCCGACTCCGGACCGGGCGAAGTAACCGCCCTGATGGCTGGTGATCCTCCACGCGTTGAAAGCGTCGACGGACGGTGTGCGGGCGGGCCCGCGCTGGGCGGGTAATTGTGGTCGAGGCTCGGCGGGAGCCGTCAGCGTGATCCGCATGGGGTCGATGCCTGAATATGGCGGCGGCTGACCGATATTGGGCGCATAACCGTTGCGGGCTCGTTGGGCTGATCCGAATGTGTACTCGCAGACCACCACCGTCACGTCCGGGCCGGAGGTTGTCACAGACGAGATGTGCGCGTGGTCGGTGCCCACCCAGGGTGTCTTTGCCGGATTGTCGGTCTTGGGCCACAGAAACTGCGTGCCGGTGGGATGGTCGATGGACTGGTTGGGATCGACGGACTGCTGGAATCCGGGATAGAGGTACTTGCTGTCACCCATGACGGAAGCGAGCAGGTAGGACTCGGTGTAGGCGCGCACGGGCACCGCGGGCCCGGTGGTGACGTCGATGCCGGGATCAGCCGTCCAGACCATGGTGAAATCGCTGAGGGCCGCCGGCCAGCCGGGAGGCGCCGGCGACGGCGGGGAACCGTCGCCACGGTGTGCGCCCGGGCCGCATCCGGCCATCGAGAACACGGCGAACATCGCGCACGCTGCGACACCGCAGAACCTGCCTGGAGTATTGGTCACTTCGGTTGTCCTTGGTCCGCGTGAGGAACGCCGACGACGTTGTCGTAGCGGATCGTCATCCACTCATCCGGCGACATTTTTTCGTCGGGCGGTAACGCGAGCGCGTGCGACAAAGCCGGGCCGATCACGCCGTCGTACTGACTGGCAGTGAGCCCAGGGAATTTCGCCCGCACTTCGTCGAGGGTCGCGAGCCGCCCGTGCGGGTGTTGGTCGTCGTAGACGACGTACCCGTCGGGCAGCGTGACGTTGTGCCCCGCCCCCAACATCGCGTTGGTCATTCCCTGGCCTGCGACTCCGATGTCCATCGGTTGGATGGGGTTCTCCCCCGGCGCGCTCGGCGCGGGCCCGAGGATGCTGTTCTCGAGGCCGTGTCCGAGAACGTTGAGCGCGGGGCTGGCCACGGTACCCACGCCCGGCGGTAGCCCGGCCACTGTGGTCAGGCCAGTCAGCCCGGCCTCATACGCTTGTTTCTTCAAGTCATATTCGGATAACTGTTGGTGATATCCGTTCACCTCGTTGGCGTGATACGCATTGTGAGTTCCGACGTCGACCAGCCCCTTCAGCGTCGCGGCGTCGTAAAGCTGTGGATCGTAACCCGAATGGGTCGGCTCGCTGCCGAAAGCGGCTTCGTGCGCGACGGCGTGCGCATAGGCCTGGCCATTGAAATATTGGCCGGCACCCTGGTCGCTGTCGATGACCGAGAAGACGCCTTTCGCGATGGGCAGCGCGCCCGACCGAATATCGCCCTCGCTGTCGAGGGAGTCGCCGAATCCCGGCAGCCCACCGGTCGCACCGGCGATGTTGTCGACGTAAGGCCCCAATCCATGGGCCATGCCCTGCACCAGGTTCGGATTGACTTGTCCCAGGGTGTGATTGCCGGGAAGGCTCAACAGCTCCTTTTGGTGACCCCCGATGTAGGAGCTGTAGGCGTGCGCGGTTTCACCGGCGATCCGTGCCTCGGGCCCCTGGGCCGCGTCCCCGGTCCAGGAAAACAACGCGCTCACCGCCTGGCCGTGGTCCTGCCAGTAATGGTGTGTGAGGTTCTGCAGGAACCGGTCGTGGTCGCCCGTGGTCATGGCGTCGTGCACGACCTGGTGATCGGGCGACACCGCCGACAGGACGTTGGAAACCGTTGGATCGATGCTGGGCTTGAGATCGCCGGGCTGGCCTTCGCCGGCACGCCAGAACGCGTTGTTCATCAGGACCGATGCCTGTTTCATCATTCCCCGGTCCAAGTCGGTGTTGGCCTGAAAGCGTCGGTCCCCGTCTTTGACGATGCCCGCGAGCTGGTTCATCTGGCGGATATCCGGCCAATGAGCGCTCAGCAGCCGCTGAACGCTGTCGGGCAGCGAGGTGGTGCCACCTTTGACGGTGTCGGATCCCTGGTTGGCGCCGATCGTCAACGGGGTCTTGGGGAAGGTGAGATTCGGGTTGCCCATGAGCTGCAGGGAATTGGCGATCATGCCTTTCTGGTCGCCGAGGCGCTGCTCTGCGGTGCTGAGCGCATCGACGCTCATGCCGTGCTCCTGGGCCTGCAGCTGGCTCACCACCGAAGCCTGCTCCGCGTTCAACGGGACCCTTCCGGCCAGTTGGTCGGGTGTGATCGAGCCGAGCACTCCGTTGACCCGGGCGGCGGCGCCTTTGTCGCCGGCGAGGGCGGCCTTCACATCCTGCTGGGCAGACTCGGGCGTCTCGGGCTCGTGCGCGTCGACACCGAACACACGTGCCGGGTCGTACCCGTCGTCCGCCAGATTCTTCTGCGCCTGATGCAGCGATTTCGCGTAGTCATTGCGGATGGTGTGCAGCTGAGTGAGAGCATCTCTGGTGTCGTTGACCGCAGCCCCTTTGAGCAGCCTGATTATCGCCTGCAACTCGTGCTGGCTCTCCGCATCGGGGTGGTCCCGCAGATCCTGCTCCGCCAAGTCGATCAGGTGATCGAGCTGCTCCAACTGGGCTTCCAATTGGGCGATCTCTTGATTTCCGGCCTTTTGCGCGTCGGCCAGCGCGGCCGCGATGTTTTCCAGGTCAGCACCGATCTTCGGCAGCTTCTCGGACTGCGCGCCAAGCGATTTGGCGGTGCGCTGCACCTCCTCGGAGTCGTTGATCGGGCTGGCGCCGTCCTGATGGTTCCAGGCGGCGTCGAAGCGTTGCCGCGCCTGCTCGAAGGCATGGTCGGCCTCGGCGGTGTGGCGGCCCGCGCCGTAGAAGGCCTTGGCAAGGTTGGAGATCTGGCCCGGCTGGCCGGCTTGCAGGGTCCGGTTGACCTCCCACGGATCGCCGCCGGCCCCGGCAACGAGCTCGCCGATGGTGAGATGCTTCAGCCGCACCGCATCTCCCCTCCGTCGCCCGGGAAAAAGATTACCGCGCAACCTTGCCGTCCCCAGCCCTCCGCGAGGGGGCCGACGTCACGGTGACGCAGAAACTTCTCGGGCACAAATCAGCGGTGCTCGCGCGGAACAGCTACGGCCAGCCGTTTCCGGATGACCTCCACGCCGTCGCCGACGGCGTCGACACTGCCGCGCGCGCTCGGGGCCCTTAACGGAGGTGGTCACAACGAAGAGCGCCTGACCTGGAAAAACTTTGGTGGCAGGTACTGGATTCGAACCAGTGAAGCTTTCGCGACGGATTTACAGTCCGCTCCCATTGGCCGCTCGGGCAACCTGCCGCCAGACAGGTTACAACGAGCGAGTAGACAAAGCACAAACGCCTAACCGAGTGAAGGGACGGAATGCATGGCGGATTCATCGTTCGACATCGTCAGCAAAGTGGATCGCCAAGAGGTCGACAACGCGCTCAACCAGGCCGCCAAGGAGTTGTCCACCCGGTTCGACTTCCGCGGCACCGACACCACAATCGCCTGGAAGGGCGACGAGGCCATCGAGCTGACGTCGTCCACCGAGGAACGCGTCAAGGCGGCGGTCGACGTCTTCAAGGAGAAGCTGATCCGGCGTGACATCTCGATGAAGGCCTTCGACGCCGGTGAACCGCAGGCCTCCGGCAAGACCTACAAGATCAGCGGCTCACTCAAGCAGGGCATCAGCAGCGAGAACGCCAAGAAGATCACCAAGCTGATCCGTGACGATGGCCCCAAGGCCGTCAAAACCCAGATCCAGGGCGACGAGATCCGGGTCACCAGCAAAAAGCGTGACGATCTGCAAGCCGTCATCGCGATGCTCAAACAGGCCGACCTGGACGTGGCGCTGCAGTTCGTCAACTACCGCTGACGGGCGGTCCGCACGGCCCGCCGCGAGCTACTGGCCCGACCAACCGGTGGGTCTCTAGGCTTGTGATGGGTCCCACAATTCGAGCGAGGTTCACGATGACGGTGACGCCCAAGGAAGCCGCCGACAGCGGCGCCACTGACGCCGGATACTCCGACGTGATCATCGTCGGGGCCGGCATCTCCGGCATCGACGCGGCCTACCGGATCACCGAGCGCAATCCGCACCTGACGTACACCATCCTGGAGCGCCGCGCGCAGATCGGCGGGACATGGGACCTGTTCCGCTATCCCGGTGTGCGCTCGGACAGCAGCATCTTCACGCTGTCTTTCCCGTTCGAGCCGTGGACCCGCAGAGAGGGCGTCGCGGACGGCGTGCACATCCGCGAGTACCTGGCGGCCACGGCACGCAAGTACGGCATCGACCGGCACATCCGGTTCAGCAGCTACGTGCGCTCGGCCAACTGGGACTCCGCCACCGACACCTGGACGGTCACCGTCGAGCAGGACGGCGCGCGCACGCTGTACCGCGGTCGCTTCCTGTTCTTCGCCAGCGGCTACTACAACTACGACGAGGGCTACACCCCCGACTTCCACGGCATCGACCAGTTCCAGGGCACCGTGGTGCACCCGCAGCACTGGCCCGAGGACCTCGACTACTCCGGCAAGAAGGTAGTGGTGATCGGCAGCGGGGCGACCGCGATCACGCTCCTGCCGTCGCTGTCGGAACGCGCTGCGAAAGTGACCATGCTGCAGCGCTCGCCGACCTATCTCATCTCGGCGTCCAAGTACGGCAACGTCGCCGCCATCGCGCGAAAACTGTTGCCCCGCAAGCCCGCTCATCTCGTCATTCGCATGTACAACGCCCTGACCGAGGCGGTGTTCTTCGCCTTGTCCCGCAAGGCGCCGGGGCTGGTGCGGTCGCTGTTGCGGCGCAAGGCGATCAACAGCCTGCCCCCCGGCTACGACGTCGACACCCACTTCAAGCCGCGTTACAACCCGTGGGACCAGCGGATGTGCCTGATCCCCGATGCCGATCTGTATGACGCCATCGCCGCGGGAGGCGCCGAGGTGGTCACCGATCACATCGACCATTTCGACGCCGCGGGTATCGCGCTGCAATCCGGCGGGCACCTCGACGCCGACATCATCGTCACCGCCACCGGCCTGCAGCTGCAGGCGCTGGGTGGGGCCGCGATCAGCCTGGACGGCAACGAGATCAAGCCCAGCGACCGGTTCGTCTACAAGGCGCACATGCTCGAGGACGTGCCGAACCTGTTCTGGTGCGTGGGCTACACCAACGCGTCGTGGACGCTGCGCGCCGACATCACCGCCCGGGCAACGGCAAAACTGGTGGCGCACATGGCCTCGCACGGCTACACCCACGCCGCCCCGCATCGCGGCGACGAGCCGATGGCCGAGAAACCATCGTGGGACATCAACGCCGGCTACGTGCTGCGCTCGGTGCACGCGCTGCCCAAGTCGGGCACCAAGCGCCCGTGGAATGTGCGCCAGAACTATCTGGCCGACGCCCTCGACTACCGGTTCGACCGCGTCGAGGAGGCGATGGTGTTCGGTCGGGTCGATGACCGGGCGTCGCTGGCCGGTTAGCCCGCCGCCGGCGGTCGGGCCATCACCGACGGTTTGAACCCGTAGGCCGGCATGTTGCGCCAGCCCGCCTGCCCGGCCATCGGGCCGAACGGCGTCATCGGCACCGGGTGCAGCCCGTCCGCGCCGGGCGGTACGGCGGCCGTCGCGCTCGTCAGTGTCGCGACCCCCGGGTTGGTGACGGCGGTGACCGGAGCCCAGCCGGGCGGCACGGACAGCGCACCCAAAGGGATAGCACGCCCGACACCCGCGGCCACCGGCGCGGCGTTGCCCAGACCGGCTCCCGCCGCACCCAGCGCCTTGGCGCCGTTTCCCGCCGCCTGGGCCGCCGACGACGCCGCGGGCGCCAGGGACCTTCCGAATGTGCTCATGGCCGTGATCCCGTTGCTGATCTGCCCGAAGGACTGCGCCGTCTGGACGCTGACCTGGCCGGACGAGACATACGGCACAACGTATTTCGAGTACATCGAGGCCATGTCGTCCAAGGGGGTGTTCTCCGCGATCCATTCGTCGATCGGCTTGAGGTCGCCGGGGGTGGGCTGAGCCAGGGTCCGCAGGTTCTCCGAAGCCTCAGGGGTCGCCGCCGCGTCTCGGGTGCCCGAGTTGCCAACGGCTTTGGCCACCGCGGCGTCCTGCTCGCCCTGCGCGCCGGGGTTGGTCACGTCCCGCACCTCGTCGAAGTCGGCCAATCGCGTCGCCGATGCCGAGGACCCCGCGTAGCCATACATGGCCGCCGCGTCCTGCGCCCACATCTCGAAGTACGTCGCCTCGACGGTGGCAATGGCAGCCGTGTTCTGCCCCAACACATTTGACGCAATCAGCGCGGCCAGCAGCGCACGGTTGGCCGCGATCTCCGGCGGGGGCACCGTCAGCGCGAACGCCGTCTCGTATGCCGCCGCGGCCATCGTCGCCTGACTACAGGCCAGTTCGGCGTTGCCGGCGCTGGATTGCAGCCACGCCACACACGGGGTGGCGGCCGCGGCCAGAGCAAGTGCCGACGGACCCAACCAGGGTCCACCGGTCAGTGCGGAGATCACGGACCGAAAAGAGGAAGCGCTGCCGTGCAGCTCCGCCGCCAGCTCGTCCCAGCCCGCGGCGGCGGCCAGCAACGAGCCCGCGCCCGGGCCCGCATACAGGCGCCCCGAGTTGATCTCCGGCGGCAACAGCGCGTAGTCCACCCGCGTCGCCGTTCTAGAGCGCCGACGCCGTGGCGTTCGCCACCTCGGTGGCCGCGTAGCTGCCCGCGCTCTGCGCCAGGGTGGCCGCCAGCAGCTCGTGCACCGCGAGGGCCCGGGCGGCCAGCGCCTGAAACCGCGCCGCGTGGGCGGCGAACTGTGCCGCCGTCAACGCGGACACCTCGTCGGCGGCGGCCGGCACGACGGCCGTCGTCGGGATGGCCGCGGCGGCATTGCCGACCCTGAGCGCCAGGGTGATCGACTGCAGATTGCTCGCCGTCGCGGACAGCTTGTCCGGATGAACAGTTACGAAAGACATCGCGTTTTCCCTTTCAGCAAATCATGTGTTCGGATGCCGCGAAACGCTAAACGAGGTTTGGCGAATTCGGCGTCGTCGATTCATTCGAACGGCCCCTGATCTCGGCATTTCGGCAACACTCATGCTGATTTTTAGCCGCGTTCCGTTTCGGGGTGCCTATTCGCCGGGACGCCGAGCGAGCAGGTCATCAACAGCATTGAGGCGGTTGGCTTTTCGCGCCGGGGCGGCGGGTGCGCTCGACAATCCGAGTGGGCCGGGACGGCTTGTTCAGTCCACGGCGATTGATCCCGCGCGAAGGTTATGAATTCGTCATGCACTTTGACCGCGCGCGGCAATAATTGCCGTTGCCGGCTAATCGAACACAAATGTCGTCGGGGCTAAATATGAATTCGGTATGGAAAGCCGCATCCACGACGCCGGGGGGCACGCGGTGTGACACCCAGATCCGGCTCGGTGAACTGCTACAAAATCGCAGGTGTCCGCAATACGCTGATCGCCATGGCATCTGAGAAGCGCGAACCCCGTGTCGTTGTCCTCGGTGGCGGTTCCTGGGGCACCACCGTGGCCTCCATCTGCGCGCGTCGCGGCCCGACGCTGCAGTGGGTGCGCTCCGAGGCGACCGCCTCCGACATCAACGACAACCACCGCAACAGCCGCTATCTCGGCAACGACGTCGTGCTGAGCGACACCCTGCGCGCCACCACCGACTTCGCCGAGGCGGCGAATTCGGCGGACGTCGTCGTCATGGGCGTTCCCTCGCACGGCTTCCGGGGGGTGCTGAGCAAGCTGGCCAAGGAGTTGCGGCCATGGGTGCCGGTGGTGTCGCTGGTCAAGGGCCTCGAGCAGGGCACCAACATGCGGATGTCGCAGATCATCGAGGAGACACTGCCCGGCCACCCCGCCGGCATCCTGGCCGGGCCGAACATCGCGCGCGAGGTCGGCGAGGGCTACGCCGCGGCGGCGGTGCTGGCGATGCCCGACCAGCATCTGGCGACCCGGCTCTCGGGCCTGTTCCGCACGCGGCGCTTCCGCGTGTACACCACCGATGACGTCATCGGGGTGGAGATGGCCGGGGCGTTGAAGAACGTCTACGCCATCTCCGTCGGGATGGGCTACTCGCTGGGCATCGGGGAGAACACCCGCGCGCTGGTGATCGCCCGGGCGCTGCGCGAGATGACCAAGCTGGGCGTCGCCCTGGGCGGCAATCCCGACACCTTCCCCGGGCTGGCGGGCCTGGGCGACCTGATCGTCACGTGTACCAGCCAGCGCAGCCGCAACCGGCACGTCGGGGAACAACTGGGCGCGGGCAAGCCGATCGACGAGATCATCGCCTCGATGAACCAGGTCGCCGAGGGCGTCAAGGCGGCCAGCGTGATCATGGAGTTCGCCGACGAATTCGGCCTGACCATGCCGATAGCCCGAGAGGTCGACGCTGTGATCAACCACGGCTCGTCCGTCGAGGAGGCCTATCGCGGCCTGATCGCCGAGACGCCCGGCCACGAGGTGTACGGCTCCGGCTTCTGAACTGGCCATTTGGGGCCGGTAATTCAAATCTTTGCGTTCTCTATGGGCCCCGCCCGTCGGCTTGACCGCTTTTTGCCAGCAAAATACCGTCGATCCAGGCGGCCAGGATTTCTGGTGCGATCCTGCGAGCCGGGTCGGTTGTAATCGGCTGTACGCCAGCGCGTTACGAAGAGGTAATGAGCGCACGATGGGGCGGATATCGGGACACCCCCGCTAACACCTACCGAGGGACGCGACCGATGCATAACGTTGAGGGACCGGGTGAGAAGACCCGGGCACAAGGGCACGAACCCCGTATCGATCGGTTGCGCAGCGTCATCCGGCACGACCTGCCGGCCTCACTCGTGGTTTTCCTGGTCGCACTCCCCTTGTCGCTGGGCATCGCCATCGCGTCGGGCGCCCCGGTGCTCGCCGGCCTCATCGCCGCGATCGTCGGCGGAATCCTCGTCGGCGCGCTGGGCGGATCCCCGCTGCAGGTCAGTGGACCCGCTGCCGGGCTGACAGTGGTTGTCGCAGACCTGGTTTCCGATTTCGGCTGGGGCGTCACCTGCTTGATCACCGTTGCCGCCGGAGCGGTGCAGGTGCTGCTGGGGCTCAGCCGTGTCGCACGCGCCGCCCTGGCGATCTCACCGGTCGTCGTGCACGCGATGCTGGCCGGTATCGGTATCACGATCGCGCTGCAGCAGGCGCACGTGCTGCTGGGCGGAAAATCCAAGAGCACGGCCTGGAATAACCTCATCGGACTGCCCGGCCAGATCGTCGGCGCGCACCGCCCCGGGGTGATCCTGGGGGTACTGGTGATCGTCATCCTGGTGGCCTGGCGCTGGGTTCCGGCCCAGGTGCGCCGCGTTCCGGGCCCCCTGGTCGCCATCTTGGCGGTGACGGTGATCTCGGTGGTGTTCGGATTCCGCGTGCGCCGGATCGACCTCGAGGGCTCACCGCTGGACGCGCTGCGGTTGCCCGAGCTGCCCCACGGCAACTGGGGCGCGATCGCGATCGGTGTGATCACGGTGGCGCTCATCGCCAGCGTCGAGAGCCTGTTGTCGGCGGTGTCGGTCGACCGGATGCACAACGGGCCCCGCACCGACTTCAACCGCGAACTGGTGGGGCAGGGGGCCGCCAACATCGTGTCGGGCGCCGTCGGTGGGCTCCCGGTCACCGGGGTGATCGTTCGCAGCTCGACAAATGTCATGGCGGGGGCCAGATCCCGCGCCTCGGCGATAATGCACGGGGTCTGGATCCTGTTGTTCACCATCCCGTTCGCCGGGCTGGTCGAGGAGATCCCCACCGCCGCCCTCGCCGGGCTGCTCATCGTCATCGGGGTTCAGCTGCTCAAACCGGCTCACATCGAAACTGCGATGAAGCACGGTGACCTCGCGGTGTACGTGGTCACGGCAGTTAGCGTCGTCTTCCTCAACCTGCTGCACGGCGTCATGATCGGGCTCGCGCTGGCCATCGCGCTGACCGGCTGGCGGGTGATCCGGGCCAAAATCGAAGCCACGCAGGTGGACGATGAATGGCGGGTGGGTATCGAGGGCGCCGCGTGCACCTTCCTGGCGCTGCCCAGGCTGACCCGAGTACTGGCCTCGGTTCCGCAGGGGGCGACGGTGACGGTGGCCATTGCCGTCCATTACCTCGATCACGCCGCCCACCAGACGATCACCGACTGGCAGCACCAGCACGAGGCGAGGGGTGGGACGGTGCGTATCGAGGGCGTGATCGAGGCGGGTCAGCGCGACAGGCACGAACCGCTGGTCGATGCCGAAAGGCCCGAAGCCGCGGCCTGATCCGATCGCTCTCGAACGCGGCGGCTCTGGAGACCAATGTGACTGCACCGAAAGCGATAGCGCATGCGCTATCGCTTTTCAGCAGTCGCTGATGGCCCGGACAGAGCGCCCCACAAGGGCGCCCCACGAGAGCGTCCCCACAACAGTCGCCTAACGGCCGGCCATTTCCTCCAGCCGCCGGATACGGTCCTCCATCGGCGGGTGCGTCGAAAACAGCGCGCCGATCCGCTCGCCCGCCCGGAACGGGTTGGCGATCATCAGGTGCGCCTGGCTGGCCAGCTTGGGCTCCGGCGGCAGCGGTGCCGCCTGGACGCCGCCGGAAATCTTGCGCAGTGCCGATGCCAGCGCCAGCGGGTCGCCCGTCAGCACCGCACCCGATTCGTCCGCCTGGTATTCGCGTGACCGCGACACCGCCAACCGCACCACCGTGGCGGCGATGGGGCCCAGCAACGAAACCAGCAGCAGCGCAAAGGGATTCTCGCCGTCGCGGTCGTTACCGCCGAACATGCCCGCGAACATGGCCATGTTGGCCAGCGCGGTGATCACCGACGCCAGCGCGCCCGCGATGCACGAGATCAGGATGTCGCGGTTGTAGACGTGGGACAGCTCGTGGCCCAGCACGGCGCGCAACTCACGCTCGGTGAGGATGTCCAGGATGCCGGTGGTACAGCAGACCGCGGCGTTGCGCGGGTTGCGGCCCGTGGCGAACGCGTTGGGCGCATTGGTGTCGCTGATGTACAGCCGGGGCATCGGCTGGTGCGCGGCGGTGGCCAGCTCGCGCACGATCCGATAGATCGCCGGCGCCTGCACCTCCGAGACCGGTTGCGCGTGCATCGCCCGCAGCGCCAGCTTGTCGCTGTTGTAGTACGTGTAGACGTTCATGCCGATGGCGAACAGCACCGCCAAAAACATCGCGGTCCTGCCGAACAAAGAGCCGACGAACACGATCAACGCGGACATGCCAACCAGCAACGCGAACGTCTTGAACGTGTTGTGATGCGGATGCCAGGTCATCGGTGTCCTCCTCGGAACACTCGGGGGCGTGCGTTATTGCCGATTACAGCTCATTGAACGCCCGAGAAGGCCCTCTTGGTTCCGCAAACCGTTGCGGCGACGCTAGCCGTGCCGGCTGATCGTGTAGTCGACCAGCGTCTGCAGCGCATGGCGGCCCGGCACGTCCGGCAGCAGGGCCAGCTCCGCGCGGGCCTGCTCCGCGTACTCCTGCAGCGACTGTTTGGCCTTGTCCATGCCCGGCGACGCCCGCAGCAGCGTCAGCGCCTCGGCCACCGCGTCGTCGTCTTCGATGGGTCCCACCAGCAACTCGCGCAGCCGCGCAGCCTCCGGACCGGGCTCGCGCAGCGCGTAAACCATCGGCAGGGTGTGCACGCCCTCACGCACGTCGGTGCCGGGCAGCTTGCCGGACTCGTGGGAGTCACTGTCGATGTCGATGATGTCGTCGGAGATCTGGAACGCGGTGCCTACGATGCCGCCCAGCCGGCTCAGGCGCTCCACCTGGTCGGCGTCGGCGCCGGAGAACATTGCACCGAACCGGCCCGCCGCGGCGATCAGGCACGCGGTCTTCTCGTACACCACCTTCAGGTAGTGCTCGATCGGGTCGGATCCCTCGACGAATCCGCGCGTCTCGCGCATCTGACCCGTCACCAACTGGGCGAACGTCTCGGCGATCAGCCGCACCGCCTCCGGCCCGAGCCGGGAGACCAACCGCGAGGCCGTGGCGAACAGGTAGTCCCCCGCCAGGATCGCGACGTTGTTGCTCCAGCGCACGTTGGCGGTGGGCGTGCCGCGGCGAACCTCGGCCTCGTCCATCACGTCGTCGTGGTACAGCGTGGCCAGGTGCACCAGCTCGATGACGGCACCGGCGATGGTCACCTCCGCGCTGTCCGGGTTGGGCCCGATCTGCGCCGACAGCACGGCGAACAGCGGCCGGAACCGCTTGCCGCCGGCCTTGAACAGGTGCGTCAGCGACTCGGTCATGATGTCGTCGGCGCTGCCCAGTTCGGTGTCCATGAGCTGCTCGATGCGCCCCACCCCATCCCGTACGGTCGCCGCGAAAGCGGGGTCGCCGAAGTCGACGCCCGCCACCACCGTCACCGGAGTACTCACGGGACCAAACATACTGGTGTGCATGAACACGGCAGTGACCCGCGCCCAGGTGGTGGTCGTGGGCGCAGGACCCGCCGGTTCGGCGGCGGCGGCCTGGGCCGCACGCGCGGGCAATGACGTGCTGGTGATCGATTCGGCGAGCTTCCCCCGCGACAAGGCCTGCGGTGACGGGCTGACCCCGCGCGCGGTCGCCGAGCTGGAACGGCTCGGGCTGCGCGACTGGCTGGACACCCGCATCCGGCATCGCGGGTTGCGGATGAGCGGCTTCGGCGGCGAGGTGGAAGTCGACTGGCCCGGCCCGTCGTTCCCGTCGACCGGCAGCGCGGTGGCCCGTTTCGAGCTGGACGACCGGGTCCGCAAAGTCGCCGAAGATTCCGGGGCGCGGATGCTGCTCGGAACCAAGGCCGTTGCCGCCCAACATGATTCATCGGGCCGGGTGACGTCGGTGACCTTGGCCGACGGCACCGAGGTGGGCTGCCGACAGTTGATCGTCGCCGACGGTGCCCGTTCGCCGATGGGCCGCAAGCTGGGCCGGCGCTGGCATCAGGAGACCGTGTACGGCGTCGCCGCCCGCGGCTACCTGCGCACGGCGCGGGCCGACGATCCCTGGCTGACGTCCCACCTGGAACTGCGTTCCCCCGACGGCTCCAAGGACAAAGTGCTGCCCGGCTACGGCTGGATCTTCCCCCTCGGCAACGGCGAGGTGAACATCGGCGTCGGGGCGTTGTCGACGTCCAAACGACCCGCCGAGCTGGCGCTGCGGCCGCTGATCGACTACTACACCGACCTGCGCCGCGACGAATGGGGCTTCACCGGCCGGCCGCGGGCGGTGGCCTCGGCCCTGCTGCCGATGGGCGGCGCCGTGTCCGGGGTGGCCGGCGCCAACTGGATGCTGATCGGCGACGCCGCGGCGTGTGTGAACCCACTCAACGGCGAGGGCATCGACTACGGGCTCGAGACCGGACGGCTGGCCGCGGCGCTGCTGGAGTGTCCCGACCTGTCGCAGGTGTGGCCGTCGCTGCTGCTGCAGCACTACGGCCGGGGCTTCTCGGTGGCGCGCAGGCTGGCGCTGCTGCTGACGTTTCAGCGCTTTCTGCCGTCGACCGGACCGCTCGCGATGCGCTCGTCGACGTTGATGACCATCGCCGTGCGGGTGATGGCCAATCTGGTCACCGACGACGACGCGGACTGGGTGGCGCGCGCGTGGCGGGGCGGCGGGCGGCTGTCACGGCTGCTCGACCGCCGAACGCCGTTCCACTGACCGGTGCCCACATCGCCGCTGGTGGGCGGGCCCCGGCTGCGGCTGCGGGGCCTGAAATCGGCCATCGGGTTTCGTCCGCGCGCCGGTAGCGGGACGTGTATAGTCCCGCTAATGAAGGGAACGAGCCTGGCTACTATCGGAGCCGCCGCCGCCGTCGCATTCGCCGCGCTGGCGGTGCCGGCCCAGCTCTCCGCACCGGCGCAGGCGGATCCGCCGCCGACGGCGCCGTACCCCACCCCGCGGACGCCGTCGCCCCCGAGCGACTACGACGCGCCGTTCAAGAACACCGTCAACGGCTTCGGCATTTACCAGCCGCAGGACCAGTTGGCGTGGCTGGGCAAGATCACCTGCGACCGGCTGGGTCGCGGCGTGGACCACGACGCCCACCAGTCCGCGACGTTCATCCAGCGCAATCTGCCGCGGGGCACCACGGAGGGACAGTCGCTGCAGTTCCTCGGCGCCGCGGTCGACCACTACTGCCCGGACCAGGTCGGCGTGGTCCAGTCGGCCGGCCGCTAGCTATACGGGCTTGTAGCCGGCGTGTAAGGCGACGATGCCGCCGGTCAGGTTGCGCCAGCGCACCCCGGACCATCCGGCCTCGGTGATCTGCCGCGCCAGCTCCGCCTGAGCGGGCCACGCCCTGATCGATTCCGCGAGGTAGACGTACGCGTCGGGATTGCTGGACACCGTCCGCGCCACCCGCGGCAGCGCCCGCATCAAGTACTCCTTGTAGACCGTGGCGAACAGCGCATTGCTGGGCGTGGAGAACTCGCATACCACCAACCGGCCGCCGGGCCGCGTGACGCGGGCCATCTCGCGCAACCCGGCCTGGGGGTCGACGACGTTGCGCAGCCCGAAACTGATTGTCACGGCATCGAATGCGTCGTCGCCGAACGGCAGCCTGGTGGCATCACCGGCGACCTTCGGAACGTCGCGCGCGGCGCCCGCCGCCAGCATGCCGACCGAGAAGTCGGTGGCCACACACCACGCCCCCGACTTCTTAAGCTCCACGGTGGACACGGCAGTGCCCGCCGCGAGGTCCAACACCTTGTCCCCCGGCCCGACGGCGAGCGCCGACCGGGTGGCTTTGCGCCAGTACCGATCCTGACCCATCGACAGAACGGTGTTGGTCAGGTCGTACCGGCGTGCGACACCGTCGAACATCGACGCGACATCCCGGGGATCCTTATCCAGTTCCGCGCGACTCACGAGAGAGACGCTACCCGTAGGGAACTACCCGAAGCGATCAGCGTGGCAACTCCGCTTCGGGCAAAACTTGGGTTCATCAGCGGAACACCGCGCGGCATTGTTGCCGTATAAGCGATCGCGGCGCCGCAATTTCCCATGAGCCCTCACTCGGTCAAACGGGAGGCCTGATCGTCTCCTTCTGGGTGCACGCCATAGGTTTCGAACTTCACGGCCGTGGCGGCAGAACCGCCAACCAACCGTCGGCCAACAGTTCCAGCAGTTGGCCGTCGGGATCGCGGATCATGGCCGACTGGGCGCTTGCCGTCTCGCGCACAATCGATCCCCCCAGTTCCTCGACCCTCTCCAGAATCGCGGCCAGATCCGAGACGGAGAACGAAAGATGAGTGAGACCAGTATGATCCATTTCACGTCTGCCGCCGGCCCGCGTCTGCCGCTCGGAGTAAGCGAGCAGCTCAAGAACCAGACCATCTCGCACGAGGTACGCGGCGTGCAGGCCAATCGGGGCGTCCAGCTGTAGCAGCTTGGCGGTGGCGTCCTCGGGTGGATCGATGGCCCACCAAAATTGGAAGCCGAGCAGTTCCTCGTAGAACCGGCGCGATTTTTCACAGTCGCTGACGCAGAGTCCGACGTGATTGAAAACTGTTGACTCGACCGACATTTGAACCTCTCAAACCGTGCTGTTGATGATGCCGATCAAAGTCGGCGCCGATGGCTCCGTTGTTCACTAGAGCGAGACGATGGCTTCCGACGCGGACCCTAAGCGCCGATAGGTTCTCCGTTGGCTATCAAACCCCCGTCGGTCCGGGGGCGCCGCCCGGGCCAGTTGCAACCGCGGCACGACTGACGTTTGTCCTCGCAAATGTAACACGACGCGCCAGTCGCAGCGGCCCAATGGTTCCGTCCGCCTAGTGCCAGCCTGGGGACGACGATTTGCAGTCACGCCAGGTTCCGAGTGGTAGTCGACTGCTATCTGCGGGATCTCGTACCGAAATTCGGCCGTGCCGCTGCACCTCGGTGAGCGATGTCCCGTCGTCTACACCAGCCCGCAAGTGCAGCCCGCACGTGCAGTGGTGCCGTTACATTTGGACTCTTCCGTGTCACGCTATGGTATGACAGAAGGGTATGACAGAAGCCAGGCACGCAGTCCGGCCAGTGCATATCCTTTGGAGGTGGCGTAGTGCGGTTGGATCGCCCATCCCCCCGGACGGCCTCGCAACAAGCGGGACGCCTCTCGTTGACATCGGCCGGAATGCGTGACCATGCTCAGTCGCACGTCGCTGCCCCCGCCCGGACCAACATCAGTCCGCGCAGCCCAATGCTGCGATCGGTCGCGCCCCAGATTCGTTATACGGTCACCGTCATCACCGATGATCCGGCTGACGCGGCGCGGTGTGCGGGCGGTTGGATCAGCGATCGGGTGCGAGCGGGGTGGCATGCGTCGGCGCTGATCCCTGCTGACCGCGACGCGACTCCGCTGCGAATCCTCGGAGTCGCAGTGGAACCGTATGAGCCCGACGCGGATCTGGTGCTGCCGAAGCCCCTGCCGGCAACGCTCGCGTTTCGGGCACCCGTCGCACACCTACCAGACAAGCTCGCCGCCCTGATTGACATGCTGCTGAATCGACAGGATACCGAGATCGCCGTCTGGGGCGACGGACCGGTTGAGTGTTCGCGACCCCTCGACACCGTGCAACATCGGATCGGTCACGCGGCACAAGCGTTCAAAGCGCAAGCTCTGCGCGCGGCGGGGCTTTCCCCCACCGCCGTACACACCGAGGTGTTCCGGGGTTGTACACCGTGGTATCGGCTTGATAGCGGAGCCGACTTCGAGCCCATCGCTGCCGACGATGCTGCTGCTCGTTGATCGAACTCGGACGCGTCGACATCCGAACTGCATGCCTCGAACATGCGGGTCATGGCTGGGAAGCAGCGCCGGAGGCTCGGGCTAAGTCGAGCCTCTGTTCAAATGTCCGCTCACTCGATGACCACCTGGGAAGCCTGCCCCATGCCCCTCTTGCAAGACTCGATACGTGACATTCAGCGGCGACTTTGTAACATTGGCCATGATGTATCCGGAAGGGAGTGCCATGGCCTTCGATCCCGAAGTCGTGCACGCGAAATACCTTGCTGAGCGCGATAAACGTCTTGTTCCCGGCCGCACCGCCCTCCGCGATCTGACCAGCGACGAGTACCTTGCCGGGTATCGAGTCGACCCCTTCGCGCCTTACACACCGCGTGATCCTGTTATCGACGACCCTGACGTGGTGATCGTCGGTGGTGGCATCGCCGGTCTGCTCGCCGGCGCCCACCTGCGCAAGGCGGGCGTCGAGCGCATCCGGATCGTCGACCACGCCGGCGGCATCGGGGGCACGTGGTATTGGAACCGCTATCCCGGTGTGATGTGCGATGTCGAGTCCTACCAATACCTTCCGATGCTCGAGGAACTCGACTACGTACCGACTCGCCGCTACGCCTTCGGCGAGGAGATCCGCAAACACCTTGAAGCGATCGCCGACCGTTTCGACTTGGTGTCCGGGGCGCTGTTCCACACCGGGGTAACCCGTGCGGTGTGGGATGACGACACCAACCGGTGGACCGTCCACACCGACCAGGGTGACAAGCTCAACTGCCGTTACTACGTGCTTGCGGTGGGGATCCTCAATTTGATGAAGTTGCCGGCGATCCCGGGGATGGACAGTTTCGAGGGGCCGGCCTTTCACACCGCGCGATGGAACTACGGCTATACAGGTGGCGGCCCCGGAACACGACTGACCAATTTGCGTGACAAGGTCGTGGCACTGGTCGGAACGGGCGCCAGTGGCTTGCAGTGTCTGCCGCCGCTCGCGGAGGCAGCCAAGCGCGTCTACGTCTTTCAACGCACCCCATCGGCGATCGGAGTTCGAGGCAATCGACCCACCGACCCGCTTTTCGCGGACAGCCTGGGGCCGGGTTGGCAGAAAGCCCGGATGGACAACTTCCAATCGATCATGTTGGGCCGGCCGGTCGACGACGACCTCACCGACGATGGCTGGACCCACCACTACGCCGCGGTCCAAAACCCGCCTCGCCGCCCGGGTGCCAGCGTTGAGGAATACATCCGGGAAGCCGAGGAACTCGACTTCGGGATCATGGAGCAGCACCGAGAGCGAATCGACCAACTCGTGACCAACCCTGATGTTGCGTCCGCACTCAAGCCGTATTACCGCTATCTGTGTAAGCGACCGTGCTTTCACGACGAGTATTACGACGCCTTCAACCGGCCCAACGTCACACTCATCGACTGCCCGGCAGGCATCGAGCGGATTACCGAGCAGGGCCCAGAGGTCGGCGGGCAACAGTACTCGGTCGACTCCATCGTCTACGCCACCGGCTTCGAAGGTGAGCTCACGCCGCTGCAGCGCCGTGCGGGTCACGAGATCGTCGGCAGAGGTGGAATTACCCTCGCGCAGAAGTGGGCTGACGGCGCAGCCAGCCTATTCGGCATGATGAGCCACGGTTTTCCCAACATGTTCGTGATGCCGGCACCTGGGCAACAAGCCGTCGTCACCGTCAACTACACCCAGATCGCAGTCCAGGGAGCCGAATTCATCGCCGGGGCGGTACACCTGCTCACTCAAAAGGGCACCACCGCGTTCGACGTCAATGCCGACGCCGAAGCCGACTGGATCCAACAGATTGTCGACACTTACGTCGACCCGAGCGCTGTCATGGCGGCGTGCACACCGTCGCGCCTGAACAACGAAGGCGATCCCGGCGGGCTAAGAGCGCGCGACACCAACTTCGGCCGGGGTTTCGGCGACTACTTCGCGTACCGCGAACTGCTCGAGAAATGGTTGGCGGCCGGCGATCTGAACGGTTTGGACTTGCGGTGAACGACGACCGGCAGCGCGTAGCCGTCGTGACGGGAGGAGGCGGCGGAATCGGTGCGGCGATCGCCGAATCTTTAGGCAACACAGGCATTTACGTCGTCACCGTTGACCCGCTTGTCTCCGTTGACGGCGCCGAGCGACTGCCGCTGCCCGAGGAAACGACCGCCGGCCGCATCACCGCCGCCGGCGGTGCGGCGCGTGCGTCCGCGGTGTCGGTCACTGACGCCTCGGGGCTGCTGCAACTCTTCGAAGATCTCGACCGCGAATTCGGCGGTGTGGACGCCGTGATCAATGTCGCCGGCATCACGCGGCCGACCGGTTTCGCCACCGGAACAGACGAGGACTGGCGAAGTGTGTTGTCGGTGCATCTCGACGGTTACCGCAACGTTCTCAATGCGGCCTTGCCGCTGATGGCAGCGCGCGGGCGAGGTCACATCCTCGGGGTTACCTCCGGTTCGGGGTGGCGATCGGCTGATGCCGGCGCCTACGGCTGCGCCAAACGCGCTGTCGCAGCGCTGACTTGGCAGTTGAGCCGCCACGCCCCGGCCGGGGTGGTCATCAACGCCATTTCACCGATCGCCGCGACGCGGATGGTCGCTGCAGCGCTCAGCCGTGCCAAGAGCGCAACCGACTCAGCCACGGGCGGGCTGTCGCTGGGTTCCATGCCCGCGCCCGAGGACTTGGGACCGCTGGGCGCGCATCTGGTTTCCGACACCTTCATGGCCTGCGTCGGGCGGGTTTTGTTTGTGGGCGGGTCAGAGGTCGCTGTCATCGATGAGCCCCGACTCATCGAAGTGGTGCGCAGCGACGATGTGCCATCGCAGACGCACGTGATAGAGGCCGCGACGCGTATTGCTTTGGCGAACGCCGAAGTCAGCCAGGTCAGCGGCGGCGGTAGCAACGCCCGCTTCGGTTCGACGTTTGACATGCCACTCGCCGAAGAACTCCCGGATCCCGCCGCCCGGTCGTGCGCCGTCATCGCCGACGACGCCGACGTGGCGGCGGCGTTCGCCGCCGCTCTGCATTCGCGTGGAGTGACAACACATCAGATCACGAACCCCGCAGAATTGACGAACATCGATACTCTCGACGCGGTGGTGATCGCCCTCGCGGAATCGCCGGAAGCGGCGGGACCGGCCGAGGAGTGGGAGCGCATTCTCGGCGAACACGATGGCATCAGTGAGCAGATATGCGCCGACGCTACTTGGGTCCGGGCGGTCGCCAACCTCGCCGCAGCGACTAACCGCTGCACGCGCCTGGTGACCGTCACCGCGGCCACCACCGCCGGTGGCCGAAGCCGGGCACAAGCCGCGGCGCAACTGGCCCGCGCCGGCCGCAAGGCTACTCGTGATCTGGTGCTGCCCTTTGCCATCAGCGCCGAAAGCAGTGATCCGCCAACCGAACTCGTTGCTCACCTCGTGTGCAGCACAAAAGCGGGCGGCCTCACAGGGGCTGAACTGGTCGCGGGTGACGGATGGTTCGGTCTGCGCAGCCACCCGCGACCGCTTGGCAGCATCAGCTACGGCGGACCGGAAGTGCCGCGCTGGTTCGACGCCACTTTGCGAGAGATTGTGCAATCGCGATGACATCGAAGCCCGGTCGCATCATCGACGCCCATGTTCACTTGTGGGACCCGGCCCGGATCGACTGGTACCCATACCTTTCGGCGGATGGAGACCAGCTGAACATGGGCGACGTGTCCGCGATGTCGCGCCGATTCGACGTAGCCACCTACCTAGCTGAGAGCGATGGTTGGAACGTCGAAAAAATGGTCAACGTCGCCGCTGCCACCGGACAGTACTCGATCGCGGAGACTCTCGAACTCGATGAACGCGCCGATGCCGACGGCCAGCCCGACGCGATCATTGGAGGCCTGACACCCACTGACTCGACGTCCGAGGCGGTCTCGCTGATCGAACGGCAGATGGCGGCGACCCGTTTTCGGGGCGTGCGGCCGATGGGCGCCTTCGACGGACCGCTACCGTCCGCGGAGGTGCTGCGGGCCCTGCAGGAACGCGACTTGGTATTCGAGATGATGACCCACCCGGACCAGTTGGTCGCGGCCGCCCGGACACTGCACGATCACGGTGACCTGGTGGTGGTCGTCGAGCATGCCGGCTGGCCCAGAAGCTCCGGCGACGAAGAGCGTGCCTTGTGGCGCAACGGAATCGATGCGCTCGCCGACCTCGGTGACAACGTTGTGTGCAAGCTGTCCGGCCTGGCCATGCCGCTCAAGTCCGTGGCCGCCGATGCGCTGGCTCCGTGGCTCGAGTACGCCATCGAGGCCTTCGGCGTCGACCGCTGCATGTTCGCCAGCAACTTCCCGGTCGACGGATTACACGGTAGCTTCGACGATCTCTACGCCAGCTACTCCTGCGTCACCGCCGGGCTCGACGACTTGGACCACGATAAATTGTTCGCGGCCAATGCCGAGCGCATTTACCGTCTGTAGCCCGGCGGGCTACGCCTTAGGATGACCCGATGTCACGCGTTGCACCTGCCCGAACGCGTCGATAGGACTGTGTAGCGCCAGGCCGCCGTCGGCCAACACCGTCTGTCCCGTGACCCATCGCATGCCGAGAACCGCCACCACTGCCTCGGCCACGTCGTCAGCCTCGCCGAGCCGGCCCAGCGCCGTCCGCTCGGTCAGGCCCTCGACCCACCCGGGGAGTTGTTCGGGTTTGGCCAGCATGGGTGTCCGCGTGACCCCCGGACCAACCGCGTTGACCCGGATGCCGTAAGTCCCCCACTCGGCTGCCGCCACTCGCACCAACATGTCGACACCGGCCTTCGATACGCAGTAGGCGCCCATGTCGCGGTCGGCGACTGTGCCGCTGATGCTGGAAACCGCCACGATCGAACCCTCGACGGAGGCGCCCACCATGGCTTGAGCCACGGCACGCATTGTCAGCCAGGTGCCGGTCAGATTGATGCCGAGAATGCGCTGCCAGTCCGAAGGCGACTGTTCCAGCAACATCCCGGTCGCTCCCACCCCGGCACACGCCACCAACTTGTCGGGCACGCCATGCTCTGCGATCGTGTGCTCGGTCGCCGCCGTGACCGCATCCGGATCGCTGATGTCGCAACAGATATCGCCGCCACGGAGATCCCAGGACACCACGGGCTCGCCCGCATCGCGGAGTCTGCACACAACGGCCGCCCCGATGCCCGAGCCGCCGCCGGTGACGATCGCGGTCACGCGGGCGCCCCGACGAGTTCGACCCGCACACCGTCGGGAGCGGTGATAACCGCCATCTGCACTGTTTTGCCGGCGGGCGCGCGGACGGCGATCCGGCGCACTCCGTCGTTGAACCCGAGGGTTGCGAGGTTCGCGAGTGTGGGCTCCACCTCACGCTGCAACGACAGCAGGAAAAACCCTGTTCTCGGAGCCGAACCTGCTTTCATTGGATCCTCCACTACTTCGGCATCCTCGAATACGACGAGTTCCACCACGCCCGCGTCACGCGATCTCGGGTCCCCCAAGAAGACCGACCGCAGCACGTCTGTCGTCGCGTCGAACAGCGTCGGCCAATCTCCGGTGAACGTGTGATCCATCAGTTCGGCCAGGCCCAGGCCGTCACGCCAGAACCGCAGAGAGCGAGCGAGATTCGACGTGACGATCGCGGCATGGTGGACGGTCATGGAAGTTCCGGGTTCCGTCGGGTGTCAGTGATGCCCATCCATCGCCTCCAATACGGGCAGAGTATCTGCGCTGACGATACTTTGAATCTCGACGTACTCGTCGAGGCCTTCCCTGCCGAACTCGCGTCCCACCCCGGACTGTTTGAATCCGCCGAAGGGGGTGCTGATGTCGAGCATGTACATGTTGATGCCGTAAGTGCCGGTGCGTACCCGGGCTGCAATGTCCAGGCCGTGGGCGACATCGCGGGTCCAGACCGAACCGGCGAGCCCGAAGTCGCTGTCGTTGGCGATGCGCACCGCATCGGCTTCGTCGTCATAGCCGATGACGCACACCACGGGCCCGAAGATTTCTTCGCGGGCAATTGCCATGTCGTTGTCGACATCGGCGAACAGCGTCGGCGACACGTACCACCCGCGTTCCCGCGGCGTCTCGGGTCCTCCGACGACCACGCGTCCGCCCGCGTGGATTCCGTTTTGGATGTAGGAGAGCACCCGCTGCTGCTGACGGCGCGAGACCAAGGGTCCGATGTCCGTGCTGGGGTCGGTGGGATCACCCACCTGCAGCCCCGCCATCATTTCCGCCATCGACTCGACGAAATCGTCGTACATGCTGTGGTTGACCAGGATTCGTGTCTGCGCCACGCAGGCCTGACCATTGTTCATCAAGCTGGCCATCTTGAGGCCCGTTACCGTCCGGCTGATGTCGGCATCATCGAGCACGATCGCGGCCGATTTTCCACCCAACTCGAGGCTGTAGCGCTTGAGCTGCTCGCCGCACAGTGATGCGATGCGACGGCCGGTCGCCGAGTTGCCGGTGAACGCAACCTTGTCGACTCCGCGGTGCGTGACCAGCGCTTCGCCGACCTCCGGGCCGCCTGGGATCACGGACACGACGCCGTCGGGAAAACCGGCCTCCTCGATCATCTCTGCGACCCAGAGTGAATCCAGGGGCGTCTCCGGCGCCGGCTTGACCACCACCGTGCAGCCGGCGAGCAGCGCGGGAATGAGCTTGGGCATCAGCAGGCACTGCGGCACGTTCCATGGGATGACGATGCCGACCACACCCACCGGCGCGCGGCGCAGACGAACCTCACCAAGGATGCCGTCGCGACTCTCCACCCATGGGAAGGCGCGCGCGACGTCCACCGACAGATGCATCATTGTCGCGGGACCGGCCGCTTGTCCGAGTCGACTGAAGCTGGCCGGAGAACCCATCTGCGCGGTGATCAAGTCGGCCATGTCGTCTACTCTTTTGGCGTAGATATCAGCCAGCTCAAGCACTTTGGCAATGCGCTGTTCGGGTGCCAACCGCGGCCACGGTCCGTCGTCAAAGGCCTGGCGTGCCGCGCCGACGGCGAGATCGATATCCTGCGCCGAACCCGCGGCCGCGCAAGCGATGACGTCCCCGGTGTGCGGGGAGATGACGTCAATCCGCGCACCGCTTGGTTTTTGCCAGCGGCCGCCGATGAACACACGGTCGAACGATGGTATCTGCATCAGCACCCGACTTTCCGCCCGGTCACGCGCTGCCGGCCACGCTGTATGACTGTTCGGCCCACGCCCGAAACTCCGTGATCGCTGACTCACCCAGCGCCAGGGCGGGCCGGTCACGATAGATCTTGCTCTCCCAAATCGGAATGTCCTGAGTGATCTGTTTGCAAAAGTCCCGCACGAAACCGCGTCCCATTCGGGTCATCTCGCCGGTCTCGGCATCAATGGCGACGAAGAACGTGTACCGCGCATCGACGTGTTCCCCGTCGATCGGAGTTACTGTCAGCAGCGTGCACGACTTGCCGAGACCCCGGTGACGCACCACGTCGATGCCCAACCCGAACAGTTCCGAATCTACCGCGCCTGATACCGGCCCCCGGGGCGTCTCGAAGTTTACTTCGGCAACGGCCTTGAAGGTGTGTCCCTGGCGTTCGACGTCGAGTTTGCCGAACGCGGAGACACCGTGGACCGTGGCGAAATGAGCTATGTCGACCACGTTTTCGAACACCTCTTGCGGATGCGAGCGGAACCGCCAGCGCGCGTCTTCGGGAGCGAAGAACGTGAAGGCGGTGTCGTGGGCCTCGGGAATCTTCGGAATCTCCCATTCCGGCTCGGTGCCTTCTGGGCTGTGCCAGACGAAGATAATGCCTGCCTGCTCGACGGTCGGCCAGGCCCGCAATCGGGCGACCCGGTTCGGGCGTTTGGTGTACGGAATCTCGACATTGGTCCCGTCTCCGTCGAATTTCCATCCGTGGAAAGGACATTGAATGCAGTCATCCGCGACTGTGCCCCCGACCCCGATGTCGGCGCCCAGGTGTGGACAGTAGGCGTCGAGGACATACGCTTTGCCCGACTGTCCCCGATAGCACATCAGTTTGCGTCCGAAATAGTGAAGTTCCGCGACCTCGCCCGAGGCGACATCTCGACTGTAGGCGACCTGGAACCAGCCTTTCGGGTATGCCGCGAAGGGAAAGCGGGACACGGCTTCTCTCATCACACCAGCCTTCCCCATTGCTCGAATAGCACGGCAAAAACCTTATTTATGCTATCATAGCAATAAAGCAGATCTGCTTCGGAGCATGGCGCTGTTTGCAGCGGCCGGCCCGCACGACCTGGAATGGACCGCCTCCATGAGCGCCCCCGACGCCGACCCGATCAGGAATCACAATCGGCCGAGCTGCGCTACGCCGCCGGACGACACCCGTCGATGCGCGGATGCAAGGCGGTGCTCAAGACGCAGCGAGCGGTCACCGAGGTGATCGAAACTCGGCGATGTACAACACCCCGCGTCGTGCTTCACGTCGTCGCGCCGCTACGCCGGCGTGCCCGACAACCTCAGCGAGACGACACCGGTCTGATTGCGACCCGCCCGCGGCATCGGATCGGCAGAAGGGAAGACATGAGAAACGCCATCATCACTGGCGGCAGCGGCGGCATTGGTAAGGCGTGTGCGCGCGCGCTCGCCGAGCGAGGTTACGACGTCGTGTTGTGCGCCCGCCGGGAGGAGGCGCTGCGCGCGGCAGCTGCCGAGGTCGGTGCGCGTTATGTCGTGGCAGACGTCGGCGATCCCGAGAGCTTCTCGGCGGTGACGAGGGACGTCGGCCGCATCGATCTCGTGGTCCACGCCGCCGGCGTCTTGGGCGGCACTTACGCCCGCAAGCAAAGCCTTGAACAGTGGCGCGCCACGCTGGCGGCCAACCTGGATTCCTGCTTCGTGGTTACTTCGGCCGCCCTGCCATTAATGGTGCCTGGTTCGCGCTTTGTGTTCGTATCGTCGTCGGCATCCCACGAGCCGATGCCGGGCAGAACGGCATACTCGGCGTCCAAGGCCGGCATGAACGCCTTCGCCCGGGCGCTGGCCCTGGAAGTAGATCGCGACGGCATCGCGGTCCACATCGTCACCCCTGGCCCGGTGGAAACCGACATGCTCCAAGACGTTCCGTTTGAAATGAATGCGGTCAGCGCCCTTGACGTCGCGGACGCCGTGGCATGGCTCGATACCGTTGTCCCGTCCGTTGCCCTGCCTGAAATACGCCTCCACGCCGTCACCCGCGGACCGTGGGCTCGGCCACCCGTCGTACCGAGCGAAGTGCGGCGACGCGCCGCGCAGAGCTGAGCCGTACGACCATGCCCACGCGCCGGCTGACCAGACCGGGTAAGTTGCTATTTTTTGTTGAAAAAGGGTTTTCGAATGAAGATCGGATCGACATCGGATCAACTCAGCCTCCGCGACGCTCTAACGGCGCCATCCCTGAATTCAATGGTGCACCAAGCGATCACCGGTGAACAGGTCGCCCAGCCGCCACAGCAGGTCGCTCTCGACCTTGATTGGAGTGCGCCGGCGCAGCGCGGCCCTACCGAAGATGTGTCCAATCGACAAGTGAGGATAGGCCCCAGACATGCCTGAACCCGCATCCCTGCCGACCCGGCAACCCCCGATGCCCGAGGCGGGTGTGCCCTACGGCGAACAGGTCTTGATCCGCGCCCAAAACACACCAGACGCCGTCGCCATCGTCGTGGTCCATATCGACGACACCGAGACCACCCTCACCTGGCATGCGCTCGAGCGCGGGGCCAATCAGTGGGCCCGACTTTTCAGCCAACGCGGACTCACTGCAGGCGACATGGTGGCGCTGGCCGTCCCGAACTCTCCCGAACTCGTGCTGGCCACACTGGCCAGCTGGAAGTTGGGCGCCATCCCCGTGCCAATGCGTTGGGATCTACCGGAGTGGGAGCGGGCACGGCTCCTCGAGGTCATCCGGCCCGCCCTGATACTCACCGAGGAGGTCACCGCTGAGTACACCCGGGCGGCCCAGCGCCTACCCGACGAGCCCGTCGACATTCACGTGTCACCGGCCACCAACGGCATCTGTAGCAGTGGATCCACCGGGCTGCCAAAAGTCATCCTCAACGCCGCACCCACCCGTTGGACCCCGCAACTCAGCGAGCCGTTCATGGCTCAATGGCGTCCGGTGACCCAGCCGCAGACCATCCTCGTTCCCGCACCGCTCTACCACACCAACGGTTTCCTCACCCTGAATTACCTGCTGGGCGGTGATCGCCTGGTCCTCCTCGAAAAGTTCAGCGCACCAAGGATGCTCACCAGCATCGAACGACACCGGGTGACAAACTTCACCGCAACCCCGACGATGCTTTCGCGCATCGCCGACCTCGACGACGTCGACCAGCGAGACTTGTCCAGCATCGACTGGATCCTGCAGGGGGCCGCCGTGATGCCCGAAGCACTGCTGCGGCGCTGGTTCGAACTGCTGAGCCCCGAGCAGATCGTCATGGCCTACGGCATGACCGAGAACCTGGGCCTGACCGCGATTCGCGGGGACGAGTGGCTGCAGCATCCGGGCAGCGTCGGTCGCGGGTTCCGCGACACCGAGATAAGGATCGCCAACGCCGACGGCACGCCGGTGCCTCCGGGGCAGGTCGGCGAGATCTGCCTTCGCGCACCGATGACGGGTGGCTACCGCTATCTTGGTGGGGCACAACCGCTGCCGACGACACGGGATGGTTTCACGTCGGCAGGAGACCTGGGCCACCTGGATGCAGACGGCTACCTCTACATAGCTGACCGGCGCACCGACATGATAGTCACCGGAGGCGCGAATGTCTTTCCCGCCGAAGTGGAGTCAGCGTTGCTCGATCACGACGATATCGTCGACGTCGTCGTGATCGGTCTCTCCGACGACCGCTGGGGCCGGCGTGTTCATGCGGTGGTCCAGCCGCGCGACGTCGCCCACCCCCCGACGCCGGACTCGGTGATCGAATTCGCCAAGGCCAAGCTCGCCTCGTACAAGGCACCCAAGACGGTCGAGTTCGTCGGCGAGATACCTCGCAGCGCCGCCACCAAGGTGAACCGCTCGGCAATGGTTCAGCAGCGCGAAGCTGCCATCGGGTCCGCTGTCCGTGTTAGCGACGACTAGTTGGTCACAGGAATGAGTTCTCCGCGGTGAGTCCCTTGTCCGGGAAGGCACCCATGGCAAAGGTCTCGATGTTACCCAGCCCAACACCGCCACCGACCGGATCCTCCACTCGGACAAGGAGATCACGAAGCTGGTGCAACTTGCGCGCGCTTTCCGGGGCGTCGGTGTCGATGACGTGGTTGCCCTCGACTCTCAGATCGCCGACCCACTGTCCATACACCCAGTCATCCCAGCCGTAATACCCCGCCGTGCCCAGATAGAAGCCGGTCGGACCCGCGGCCGTGAGCTTCAGCGGGCGTTTGGTGCCGTCGTTCTCGGTCAGCACGATGGTCCCGTGGGTGAACTGGCGGTTGGCGTCCTCGAAGTACAGATCCTGCTCTGCTGACAGAAAGCGGAATGAGCTGCCATCCCGGTTCTGCTGCTCGGCCTGCGACCGGATCTGGGTGAATCCAGGACCACGTTCTTCTTGGTAAAACAGGAACAACGAGTATTTGGAGCCGTCTGGACGGGTCAGCATCATCGGCGACCAGGTCATGTACATCTGCTCGATCTTGTGCTGCGGCCGTCGCGGCAGCCCGGGGATGGGCTTGCCGACACCTGGGCGCAGGCCCCAGGAATGGTCCCTGATCGACATCCATTCGTCGACGCCGAACTCGGTGCGCTCGCCGCCCACCTCTACCCAGCCCGACGCCACCCCGATCTGGTGGTACCGCAAGACATTATGCGTGACGCGGTAGCCGTCGGGACTGCGATCTGGCCACGGGTCTTCCAGAGACGGTGGGAACTCGCCCTCAAGCAGCACGTCGAACGCGATGGGTGCGTGCTCGCTGGGATCCAGCGTCAGCCGAACCGACTTGAGCGGTTCCACGACCTCATAGTGAACGGGTCCCACGTCCGTGCCCGACGGGTCCGACGACAACCGCCGCCCTGCCCGAACGGTCCACTGCTCATTGCCCCGACAGACGCCGGCCGCGCCGTCGAACACGCCGCGGTTGGTGTATTTGCCGACGCCGAGGACAACCTGCAGGCTGTTGTCACGCGCGTGTGCCATGGTCCAGATCTTTTCTGTCCACGACGGATCCGACTGTGCCACCGAGGCAAAAGTGTCGACTACTTGGTGTGTCAACAACTCGTCTTCTGCAACCAGCGAACCGTAGTTCGTCGACAACACCGTCAATGTCCTCTCGTCGGGCTTGTGCGCGAGGCGCAATAGCGTAGTGAGTCACCAGGCGATTTCTCGCTCAGAGGTTGTCCCGGTTAATCGGAGTGGCTCCCGTTATCGCCGGCTCAACGCGCACCGTCGGTAGCCGAGGCATCTCCGGTGGAGGCGGCCGAGCCGAAAAATGTCCGCATATCCGTACCTTCGTCGTAGGACCGCATCCAGACATCCGCCCATGCCGGCAAGGGTTGGTCCGCCGGGTCGTGGCCGGGGGTCTGCGAAAGCATCAACCGCCAGGCCATCTTTGCCAGGTCTTTCGCCGGAATGTTATCGAAAAGCGTTGGCAGATTGGAATCACGCCTCTGCCGCCGCCCAAAGCTGAACCGTGCCTTCAATTCTCGACTCACAAGACCTCCCGACAGCAACTCGGTCGCGGAGACTCTACGGTCCTCGAAAGGCACCACCTCGTCTATCCGCTTCGCGATCGCGTCGGTCATCTCCCCGACATGCTTGAAAGTTTGGCGCATGAGTTTCACGCGATACCATGGATCGCGATTGATGTGGTTGTTGAGGATCAGCCCCGAACTGCGGTGCTCGATCTCCTCCACGAAGTGCCACGCCATCAACGACGCAACCCGTGGGTCGCCTCCGCCGAACAACGTCTCCCGATTGTCCAGGATCACCTTGAACAAAGGCGTGAAGGTCGCCTCGAGGTTTGCGACATAGGCGGCGTGAAACTCCACCGGGTGCTGCGCGATCAGGCGCTCGTAGGTGCTGGTGGCGTCGGCATGGCATTGTTCTAGGCCAGGATATTTCGCAATGAGCGCCTTCATGTGTTTGCGGTGCGCCGCGGCGTGCTGCGCTTCTTGCCGGAGGAAGGCTTCCGCTTCTGCCGCGACGCCGGCATCCTCGGCGAGGCGGTCTTGAGCCTGACGCAGCGCGGCGATGATGTACTTTTCGAACGGCACCGCAATGAAAGTGAAAACGTCGCAGAACATACTGAAGTTCGGATGCGCCGGTTGCCACAGGAACGGGATGGTTTCGTCAAACTCCCACGGTATCTTGCGGATCACGAGTTTGGTCATCGGTGGTTACCTCCGGGACGACGTTGTCCGCCGCCGTTATCCTGATGCGCTGCGCAGACCGCCAACGCGTCGTCACTTATCCTCGACGGCGGTGTCACCCGTGCATTGACAGGGGTGTGTGGCATACACTCGTTTAGTGTGACATTTGAGCCGTCAGATGTAAACAACTAGAGGAGGGCTGACAAGGTGTCGATCGATCCCGGTCAGTCAATTCGGACACGGATCCTGGACGCGACTTTCGTTGTCCTCGCGCGCAGTGGACGCCGCCGTCTGCAGCTCTCGGAGGTCGCGGCGGAGGCGGACGTCTCCCGGCCCACCCTCTACCGTTACTTCGGCTCCAAGGAGGGGCTTCTCGAAGCTTTTGGGCTCTACGAGCAAGACAATTTCGACGCGGGGATTACCGCGGCGATCGCCGGTCTCAGTGGGGCTGACCGACTTGAGGCCGCATTGGTATTCATCGTGGACTTCCAAACGTCGTATTCATTGCACTCACTGGCCGAAGTCGAACCCGAACATGTCCTGCACCAGATGCGGCGCACCATGCCCACACTGCATCGATCGATTGCCAAGATCATCCCCGGGGAACACAGCGATATCGCTGCGGGAGCTGTCGTCCGCATCGCGATGAGCCACTACGTGCTGGGCGGAGGTAGTCCGGATCGATTCCTCGCCGAATTACGCCACGCGGCCGGCTTGGAGCCGGGCCGCCGCCGTCTGACGCGCCGCAACTCGACGGCCGCCAGCTAGCAGCTAGCCGTCCAGCCATTCTTTTATCCGCAGCCAGATCCCGTCGGGATCCTCGAGATGCAGGAAGTGCCCGACACCGTCGACCAGCTTGAACGCCGATCCGCTCGCAGGCAGGTGCGGGGCGACGTCGGCGAGCAAATCCGCCCCGACCGCTCCATCGCGGGCGCCGTGCAGGCACAACGTCGCGACAGGCGGCGGACTCATCGTGGCCGCCGTTTCGGCTTCGGCCGACGGATCGGTGAAATCTGGGTTGAACGATGCGCGATAGGGGCTGATTACGGCCGAGATGTTATCCACCGTCACGTGCCGCCTGAGCTCGGCGATATCATCGCTCGCGTTGTATCCCGGCGACCAGTCCGCCCACAGCGCCTCCCAGAAACCCGGCTGCACCAGCGCCATTTCCGCCAGCCCGACCTGTTGGATGAACCAAATGTAGAACGAACGCTTGAGCTGGTGGTATTCAAAGATTCCATTTCCGAGGGCTGCGGTGGGCGGCACAGCTAGCGCGACGAATTTCCGGAAGTCGCCAGGCGCGGTCGCCACGGCGCCGTAGCCGGCGTTGGCCCCCCAGTCATGGCCGACCAGCAGGGTGCGTTCATCACCTGCAAAGTCGGTGCGCACCTGCAGGATTGCGCGCACATAGGTACCGGCGCTAACCGGAGTGTCCAGCGGGCCGGTGTAACCCGGTAACCACGGCGCGACGACGCGGTATCCGTGATCGGCGAGCCGGGGGCCCGCATACCGCCACGTGTAAGGCGTATCGGGAAATCCATGAACCAGGATTGCCAACGGACGGGAGTGGTCGTCCATGTCGCCGAATGTCAACGGCGCAACGTCGGTCACGCGATCGTCCTCTCCGAGCCGCCCGACGGCTCGACTTCAGACTGTATTACAAACCTCACCTCAGACGTAAACACTTGGTTCCCTGAATCCGCAGCGTCGACGTCGCAGAAAACCTGCGCGGTCGGCGCGGAGGGCGCCAAGTCTGTCGCGCGGTCACCAGGTCGCCTCGTTGCGCTTGCCATCGGTGGTCACCCGCACCGCCTGGCCGACGAGTTCGCGAGATTCCGCGTCAACCAACAGCTCTGGCTGGTGGATGCGTGCCAGCGCACGTCCGTCGTCGGTGTCGAGCACGACAAGACCTTGCTGCGGGCTCCCGTCGCGGCCGTGTGCCACCGTGTAGGCGGCCACCGTCGCCGGGCCTGCCCATGCCGTCAGCAGCGGCTGTAGCGACTGGCGTTGATCGGCGGACGCCTGCACCTCACCCGGATCTGCCGGTGCCGTCCGCAGGCCGGTGTCGGGAGTGGACGACCACACGGCCGCACAGTGCTTGGCCATGTGCATGCCGACCCCGGTCACCAGCGCACGTCCGGGATTCCGCTGCAGCCGATCGTATGCGCTCGCGATCGCGTGCGTCAGGTAGCCGCTGGCGGGCCCGCCTGCGTAGGGAAGTCCGCCGGTCACAGTGAGCCCGCGCGGATCGTCAATCGCCAGATCCAAAGCGTCGCAGGCGAACCGGACCGAAGAGGGAAAGCACGAGTAGAGCTCGAACACGTCGATGTCGTCGAGGCCGACGCCGGCGCTACCGAGCGCACCTTCACCGGCGACCGCCATCGCCGCCGAGCGGGACATATCGGTGCGTGCGGCAATGCTGGCCGGGTCATCGGCGTGGGCCCATCCGGTCAGATACAGCCGCTGCCCGTCGTCCACCCCCAGGGCGTCGGCCTTCTCGGCGGTCGCCAGCAGCAATGCCGCCGACATGTCGACGTCCATCACCGCGACCTCGTGCTTGGTGTAAGGCCATCCCACATAACGGTTCTCGGGCGTGGGCGTCCCGATCGTCGCAGGATCCAGCGCACGCGGACGCCAGGCGTGCGGGTTGGCCGCAGCGATGGCGCTCATGGCCGACATCAGGGTAGCGGCTTCGGCGGCGTCGTCGACGAGTGGCGTGCCGAGCCGCGCCCGTCGCGCGGTGTCCCACAGCGGGAACGTTTCCCAGGCTTGGAACACTTCGTGCGCGAGTTCGGAGGCGTGCGGTGGCTCCCACGGGAACGGCGTCGACTTCCGGTGGCTCCACGGCAATCGCTCACCGCGTTTCTTGGCCGCCCGCGTGGTCGCCAGCGCTTCCGCGCTGCACACCATGGCAAGGTCGATCTCCCCGCGGTGCATCGCCTCCGCGGTTCTGCACACAAGATCCTGTGGCGTGGTACCGCCGATCCCGGAATAGTGGCGGTGGCGCGGCGAGGCACCGAGCGCCTCGGCCAGCCGCGCCACCGGATCGTCGTACGGCCAGCTCTGGCAATACACCACCTGCAGCGAATCCAGCTGCCGCAGAACATCTCCCGCGATACCGCTGATGGCTTCGCGGGCGCGCTCAGCCCAGCTGGCCAGGGGTTGGGGCGCAGCGGCATCACGGACCGTGTGCTGGGAGGCGCCGATAATGCACAGTTGCCTCGGGTCCGGACGAGAGCTCACGCGACCGATCCCGTCGTGCAGGGCAGCTGTTTTATGCCGTGAAAGAACGACGAACGCAACCGAACGGGTTCGCCGGCTACCGCCAGCCCGGGCAAGCCTGAATACAGCTCCTCCAGCAACACCCTGAGCTCGAGCCGCGCCAGTTGCGCGCCCAGGCAGAAGTGCGTTCCCCCGCCGCCGAACGCGACATGACCGAGGTCCGTGCGCCGGATGTCGAACTCGCCGGGACGCGCGAAGACATCCTCGTCGCGGTTGGCCGACAGGTAGTGCATAAGAACCCAATCCCCCTTTGGAATGGATCGACCGGCGATCTCTACGTCGCGGGTCACCGTCCGGCGGAAGTGCATCACCGGGGTGGCCCAGCGCAGCAATTCCTCGACGGCCTTGCCGATCGCTGCTCGATCTCGTGCCAGCAGTGCCCGCTGCTCTGGATTCTCGGACAACGCAATGATGCCGTGGCTGATCGTGTTTCGCGTCGTCTCATTACCGGCGATCGCCAGCAACAGAAAGAACTCGTTGAGTTGGTCGCCGCTGAGCTTCTCCCCGTCCAGCTCCGCGGCCAGCAACGCCGACAGGATGTCATCGGTAAGACCATGGGCGCGCCTATTCTCGACCAATTCGCCGCAGTAGCGGAACATCTCGGTCGCTGCTTCAGTCAGCGCATCCGGTGTCGGCGCGTAATCCGGATCCTCGATGCCGAGGCTGCCGATAGCGTTACTCCATCGAAAGACGTCCATGCGGTCCTCAGCTGGTACTCCCAAGACCTCGGCGATCACCTGCAGCGACATCTCCGCCGCGATGTCGGTGACGGCGTCGAATTCACCTTTTTCGGTGATGTCGCCGACTATTCGGCGCGCAACCCTGCGCATGCCGGACTCCAGGCGAGCGACGTTGCGGGCGGTGAAACCTTGGTTGATCAGCTTGCGGCAACGCACATGTCGAGGCGGATCGATACCTGGCAGCATCGCCGACGAGGGCCCTGCCTCCACTTCCACCAGCGTGTTGCCCGTTGCGCTGCTGAACGTCTCGGTGTCCCGGCTCACGCGCACTACGTCGGCGTGTTTGGTCAGCAGCCACGCCCGCGGCAACCCGGGCAACGACACCGGGTGCGCGGGGGCGCTCGCTCGCAGCCGTGCCAGCTCGGCGAAAGGCGCCCCGTGGATGTAGGTGTCGGGATCCAAGACAGTGGCAGCATCGCGATCGGACGCGCTTCCGTGTTGTTCGGCCACCAGCGAGCGGATCAGTCTGGGTCCACGGCCGCTCACGTCGCACCGACCAGCGCGTGGATCCCTGCCACGATCACGTCGAGACCGGCGCGAAACCGCGCCGCCGCCTGTCGTTCGGTGGGCCGCTTGACCGTGATCGGACGGGTCTCCTCGAGACTGACCGACCCGAGCAGGTACGTGTACAACACCATGTGCGAGGCGTCCGCATCCGCCGCGGCCAGGCCGGCTCGGGCGACCAGTGAGCGGCTCGACTGGTCGAGCCTGCGAGCCGACGCGCCGTCGCCGTTGGTCTGCAGTACCGCCGCGATACCGGGCACCGTCCGCAGCACCGCGCGCGACGACACGTACAACTCGACGATTCGTTCATCCCAACGGCCCGGTCTCGGTTCCGGGATGTCGGCGAGCACGGCCTCGGCGAGCAGGTTCAGCGCGGCGCGTTTTCCGGGCACGTGGTAGTACACCGAGGGAGCCGCCGCGCCCAGTTCGTTGGCGAGTTCGCGCATCGTGACACGCTGCACCCCGACGCGCCGTGCGAGGGTGAGCAGGCCGGCGACGACTCGTTCGCGGTCGAGCTCACCGTAGGCGCGGCGTGGTGCTGCAGCGGTTCCGGGCATTGTTGGCAGCTACCTCCTAGCCGTTTCTACCAGTGTTCGAATATATTCGAACGCTGATAGAAAGTCACTTCGCAAGTTCGGGAGGCCATAGTGGGTGAACGCGCGGCGGTGCTGCGAGAGATCGGCAGGCCCCTGGGGATCGAGGACATCGTCCTGGCGCCGATCGCCGCGAACCAGGTGCGAGTCCGGATCGCAGCCAGCGGGGTCTGCCATTCAGATCTCTCGCAAGCGACCGGTGCCCTGCCGGCGGGGACACCATGCGTCCTCGGTCACGAAGGTGCCGGCGTCATCGAGGAGGTGGGCGCAGAGGTGCACCACGTCGAGCCTGGCGACCATGTGGTGATTGCCTGGACGGCTGCCTGCGGACACTGCTGGTTCTGCTCTCGGGGCGAAGTACACCTGTGCCGCAACGCCATCGCCGACAGCTATTCGATGCCGTATGCGTGTGATCACACCGGCACCGCTTTGTTTACGTCAATGGGGGTGTCCAGCTTCGCCACCGCATCCAATTGCCTTGGCCGCGCGGTTATTCCGATTCCCAAAGACATTCCGCTCGACATCGCCTCGCTTGTCGGGTGCGGTGTCGCCACCGGCGCGGGCGCGGCCTTCAATACCGCTCCTGTCGAGCACGGGAGCTCCGTCGCGGTCATCGGGCTGGGCGGCGTCGGTCTCGCGGCGCTGATGGCATCGGTGGTGCGCGGCGCGGCAACAGTCATCGCCGTGGATCCGGTGCGGCAGAGGCGGGAATTGGCCACTGCCTTGGGCGCGACCGAGGTGGTGGATCCCGGCGACGGCGATGTGGCGATCCAGGTCAAGGGCCTGACTGGACGCCGGGGCGCGGACACGGTGTTTGAAGCGGTCGGCCGAAGTGCGGTGATCGACACGGCAATTCGGGCCACCCGCCGGGGCGGGACCACCTGCGTCGTCGGAGCGGCGATGCCGGAGGACAGTCTCTCACTGTCGCCGTATCGGCTGTTCATGGATGCCAAATCGCTGGTCGGGTGTCAGTACGGGTCCGTCGTGCCGGGGCGCGACTTCCCTCTGCTGCTCGACCTGTGGCGCACGGGCAAGTTGCCGCTCCAGCACCTCTTGACCCGGCGCGTCCCACTCGAGGACGTCAACGAGGCATTCGCGGACTTGACCGCCGGCCGCGGCGTCCGGACGGTCATCGTCAACGAATAAACGCCTGGCTTCTAGCGACCCGACCATCGCGGCGCTCGCTTCTCCGCGAACGCCCGGGGCCCCTCCTTGGCGTCTTCGGTGCCGAATATCTCTTTCGAGATGGCTGCTTCGTTGCGATAGGCCTCACGCATGTTGAGTTTGAGTCCCTCGATGACGCTGCGCTTGGTCGCCCGCACCGCAAGGGGCGCGTTTTTGGTGATCCGCGCCGCGTAGTCGAATGCGGTGTCCAGCAACGCATCCTCGGAAACGACCGCGTTGAGCAAGCCCATGTCAAAAGCCTTCTGCGCATCGACGCGGTCGGCGCACAGGAGAAACTCCATGGCATGCGCGTACGGAACCTGGCGGGGCAGGCGCACGGTGGTGCCGCCACCGGCGAACAATCCTCGCGCCGGCTCGAGAACACCGAAGGTGGCGTGCTCGCTGGCGACCCGAATGTCGACGCCACCCAGCATCTCCATCCCGCCGGCCACGCAGGGCCCGTTGATCGCGGCGATGATCGGCTTGTCGATCTTGCTGCCGCGCAACACCGCATCGGTGCCGTCGGACAACGAATAGCCGTCTACCGTCGTCGCCTCACCGGCCTGGATCTTCTTCGACAATGCGGTGATTTCGGGAACATAAGTCTTGAGATCCGCGCCGGACATAAACGACCGCTGTACGCCGGTGAAGATCGCCACCCACGCGGCGTCATCGCCATCGAAGCGTTTCCACGCCTGCGCCAGTTGATGAAAGTGCTCGAGGTCGCACGCATTCTTGGCTTCCGGCCGATCAAGAGTGATCAGCGCGACATGCTCGGCACCGGGGCGCGCTCCAAGCTCGTAATGTACCGGCACCAGGCCTCCTCATTTCGTCGGGACGACGTACTTATGACGATTACACCGCGGGATCGGGATGCGCGCCGATGCGGCCGTGCGACAAGAATTCTCGGCGAAGGATCTCACGATCCATTTCCGTCATCAACGTATAGGTGTGGGTGCGCGGCGGCCGCCACCACACCGGGTCCGCACAGACCCACGCCTCGCGGCGAAGCTGCCGCTTGTTGACCTTCGAGTTGCCGATGATCGGAAGCCCCCGCGAGAAACGGACAAATCTGGGCGCCCACTTCGATCCCATATCACGTTGTGCATCCAGGAATTTCACGAAGTCATCGGCATCGAACTCGCGTCCCTGCGCAAACTCCATGACAGCCATCACCTGGTCGCCCGCCAGCGGATCGGGAACTCCGACCACCGCCACCGCGGCTACATCGTCGTAGCGGACAAGTATCCGTTCAACGGGTGAGGCCGCAAAGTTCTCCGAGTCGACCCGCAACCAGTCGCCGACTCGGCCTGCAAACCAGAACACCCCGTCGCCGTCTCGGTAGGCAAGGTCTCCCGACCAGAACCAGCCACCCCGCAATCGTTCGCCCTCGGCTTCGGGATTTTTCCAGTAGCCTTCGAATGCTCCGGCGGGATTGCGCCGCACCAACTCGCCGATCGCGTGCTCAGAGTTGAGGAGCTGGCCGTCCGGACCGAACTGAGCTGTCGGACATTGCCCACCTGACGCGTCGACGACAGCGATGTCATCGCCGTCCCGGGCGACGCCGAGTGAACCCGGTTTCTGCGCTGGCATCAGCATGATGCCGCCCTCGCTGGACCCATACCCCGAAATCACCTTGACGCCAAAGCGATTAACGAAGTCGGACATGTCACGCGGCGACGCTTCAGGAGCCAGTACAAAACGCAATCGATGGTCGCGGTCGTGCTGCGTAGGCGGTGTCGCCAATATGTAACCAAGTGCTCGTCCGACGGTGGCCGTGAACGTCACGTCATGTCGCCGTACATCGGGCAGCCATGCCGTCGCCGAGAATCGGTCGCGCAACAACACACGGGCTCCACCGGCGAGCGCGGGAAACAGCGTGGACGACAGCGCATTTCCATGACACAACGACATCGGGCAATACACGGTGTCTTTGGGACGAAGACCCATTCTCGCCGCGTCCGCAGTCCGGCCCTGGCTGCGCAGCACTGCTTTGGGGGCGGAGGTGGAGCCCGAGGTGAACAGCAGGCACATCAGCGCCGACCGCGGCGGGTCGGTGTCCGGCAGCGCTGCTCCGGCGTGTGGTGCCCACGGCTCGTCCTCGACCAGCAGCGGATCGTTCACCAGGGCGGCGTATGCGCCGTTCGCGATGACAAACTGGCAGTCCGTGTGGTCGATGTCGCGGGCCAACTCCGCGCTCGGGCGAGTCGCGTTGAGCCCGACTATGCATGCACCGGCCAAGGCGGCACCGAAAATCTGGAAGACATACTCGGGCACGTTCGGCAGCAGCACGCCTACGTGTGGTGGGCGAGCGGGATCGAGCCTGTCGCACAGCCACTCGGCGCGACAGGCGGCCTCAGTGACGACCTGGCGCCACGTCCACGTCTGGTCACCATAAATCAGGCCTACCTCATCGCTGGATTCGCGCGCTCGAACCATTTCCGCGACTGTGCCCGGCCCGTCACCAACCGTGGTAGACATCAACCGATCTACTTCCTGAACGAAGGCGCCGCCGTGGTCGTCGATGCCGGCGATCGGCGGCGCGAGGCGCTCGCCCGGCAAAGGTCTGATCTTAGCGACGGGAACATTTGAGGGTCCGGCATCACTGCGATCCCGAGCCACGGTCTAGTCCGGGGTCTCCGAACCGCGCCCGGAATGCAGCCCACGGGTCGGCGTAGGGCCCGGGTCGGTCGCGATAGGCCGCCTGCCTGTGCAACACGAATCTGGCCAACGGCCCGACACAGCCCAAGGTGTGGCGCAACCAGCCCGCTGCTGCACCCATGTCTTCGAGCAGCTGCGGCCAGGTGTGTTGCTGGAATGACAGCGCTCGTTGCGCGGGCGCGGTATCCATCCAGTCGGTCACGAACCAGTCGTCGTCGCTGTCGGGATTACCGGGGCGGCCGTGCGGCAGGACGTCGCCCAGGCCGAGCGCTGCGGTGAGGTCCGGTCCGACGTCGCCGTAGCGGAGCAGATGCGAGTCGTCACCGCCGATCAACAGCACGCTGCCGACGACATCCGCTTCGCACGAGGCGGCGAAGGCGGACGCAACGTCGCGTACATCGACGGCGTGCATACGTCCGTCCGCGGGCACCGCGCTCTCGAAGAATAGGGCGTCGGCGCTGAACGGCATTGCCCATGGGTCGGGGCTGAAGACACCGCCGAGCCGGAGCACCACCCAGTCGAGCGCCGCGGCACGAACTCGTTTTTCGGCTTCCAGCTTGTGGCCACCGTAGAGATCGACGGGCCGTTCCGGAGTGTCCGCCGACAGCCGATCGAGGTGGCGGTGGGGATTACGTGACCCGTACACGGCGTTGCTCGAGGCCAGAACGAATCGTGTTGAGGTGGAGAGCTTTTCAGCCGCGTCAACCAGAGTGGCGGTTGCGGTGACGTTGACCCTACGGGCCAGTGAGGGGCTGCGGTAAATCTGCGGTGGAATGACACCGGCAAGGTGAACGATCGACGCCGGAGCCGTCGCTGTCAGGAGTTCCGATACCTGATCGGAGTCAGTCAGATCGGCCCAACGACTCTGCGCGCCAGGCGGTAGCTTCGCCGCGGCCTTGCGGTTCGCGGGCGAGCCGAGATCGGTGGCCACCACTTGGTGCCCACGCGCGGCCAGTTCTTTAACCGTGGCGGTGCCGACGAGACCGAAGGCACCCGTGACCAGCACGGTCTCGGACATGTGCCTCCTTGGACGCGAACTCACTCGCACTCATACCGCTCACAGCAGCAGGTCAGATTGTTACATATAGCGATCTATATGTAAACCTCGGAACCGCTGTGCCGACCCGGCCGCTTTCGCAAGGCCACCCTTCTCGCCGGACCACCATGTCGTCCCGCTGTCGCTCGAAAGGGGACGGAATCAACTCGCCACGGCACAGCATGGGAGGCTCGGGGCTGTCATCCCACAATGGGAAACCGGCGCTGCCGGGCAAGTTCATGCAGCGCGATCTGCATCACCGATCGGACATGTGCGTCCACTTCGGCCACATCGGGATCGTCTCCGAATTGAGCGGCAATGTCGATGGGGGGAAGTACTCGGCTGACGATCTTGCTCGGCAGCGGAAGGTTGGGCGGGATGAACATGCTCAGCCCGAACGGAAAGCCGAACGTAATGGGCAGAGCTTGCATTCTCGCGCGGTGCAGGCCCAGTCGGTTCGCCAGCCAGCGGCCGCGAGTCAAGAAGAGTTGCGTCTCTTGGCCGCCAATCGACACCATCGGCACAATCGGCGCGCCAGCCTGCACAGCGGTCGCCACGTAGCCCGTGCGACCGTTGAAATCGATTGTCGTCGATGCTGACGTCGGGCGGTATGAATCGTGGTCGCCGCCGGGGAAAACCAAAACCACGCCCCCGGCCTCTAGTGCCGCCGCGGCGTTGCCCCTGGTTGCGTGTATCACCCCGGCTCGGGGAAGCCACTCGTTGAATGGTCCGATGAACACCGTGTCGTGGGCCAGGGTGTAGACGGAACGGTCATAACCGAAATGCTCGTAGAAAGCTGGGGCGAACAACAAGATGTCAGGTGTGAACATGCCACCGGAGTGGTTGGAAACCACCAACGCCCGGCCGGTGGTCGGAAAATGCTCGAATCCGTGGACCTGCGAACGGAAGTAGGCCCGAACCGGTCTTCCCACCGAATGCGCCAGCCTCTTGGCGACTTGCTCGTCCCACCGGCCGACCTCGGTTGAGTTGAGATCTTTACTCACCAGCCCCTCCCCTGCCGGGGATGTCTGCTGTGTTTTCAAGACACAGAATCAATTTCATGAGTGAAACGCGCTTTCCAAACCCTCGACAGTGTCGAGGGCTTCGCGGATGAGATCGACGTAGACGTCGGCGGCGCGCCGCTGTGTGTACATTCTCCCGACGACTTGGCCGACGGCTTCACCGGCGAGCGCACGGGCGTTGGCGGCGTGAATTCGGTCGTTGGCCGGCGCAAAAAGCATGCTTTGCAACGGCATTGGCAACGCGCCTGGGGAATCGGGACTGTCGAATGCCTCAGTCCACGCGGTACGCAATTGTCGGCATGGCTTACCGGTGATCGCGCGTGACCGTACCGCGTCGGTCGCCGCTGCCGCCAGGAGATTCTCCTTGACCACGGGCGCGGTGTCGCTTTCGGCGGTCGTCAGCCAGATCGACCCCGTCCACACGCCCGCCGCGCCAAGCGCGAGCGCCGCGGCGACCTGCCGGCCACTGCCGATGCCACCGGCGGCCAGCACCGGAACCGCCCCGACCGCGTCGACCACGTCGGGAACTAGCACCATGGTGGTGATCTCGCCGCAATGCCCGCCCGCCTCAGTACCCTGCGCGACAATGAAATCCACGCCTGCGCTGACCTGACGGCGGGCATGTTCGACACTGCCGACTAGTGCGGCGGTCTTGATGCCACGCTGGTGTGCGGCTTGACATACGTGGCTGGGCATCGGTCCTAACGCATTGACCAGCAATGCAATCGGGTGGTCGAATGCGACTTCCAGATGACGGTTGGCGCCCTCGTGGCTGAGTCCGGTCGCGTCGACGGAGGCGTCGAAGCTCTCGATCGGCGCCACCCCGTGAATGGCCAAGAGATCGTTGACGAATCGCTTGTGCGCATCGGGAATCATTCTGACGAAGTCATCGCGCGGGTTCTCGGCACTGACTTCACCGCGTCCCGTGTAGGACGCCGGCATGACGATGTCGACCCCGTACGGCTTACCGTCGACGCTGGCGTCGATCCACGCCAGCTGCTGTTCGAGATGTTCCGGGGTGTGCGCAGCGGCGCCCAACACTCCCATGCCGCCTGCGTTGGTCACCGCGGCAACGACGTCGCGGCAGTGACTGAACGCGAACAGCGGGAAGTCGATGCCGAACATCTCGGTGATTGCGGTACGCATGCTCAGCGTTCTCGCAGTCTCATGTGATCACGTGGACCGGGACGTGGGAGTAGCCCATCACGTTGGTCATGTTCACCCGGCGCAACGACGATGCGTCGACGTCGAACTCAGCCATTTTGTCGGCCATGATGTCGAGTGCAACGCGCCCTTCCATCCGCGCCAGTGCCGCGCCCAGGCAGCTGTGGACTCCGTAGCCGAAACCCAGATTGTGGCCGGAAGGCTTACGCGTGATGTCGAACCGATCGGGGTCGCGGAACTGGCGCTCGTCACGGGTGGCCGAACCGTTGATCAGCATCACCGGGCTGTGATGAGGAATCGTAGTGCCGTGCAAGGTGACGTCACGCATGCTGTAGCGGATGTTGTACTGGGACGGACCCTCGTAGCGCAGCACTTCTTCAAACGCCGCGGGGATTTTGCTGCGGTCCTCGCGCAGCATCTTCCACTGATCGGGGTTGGCGGCGAAGTTGACCACAGCGTTGCCAATCGCCTTGGTGACCGTTTCGGCGCCAGCACCACCGAGAAGCGAAAGAAACCCGACGATTTCGATATCGGTCAAGCCGGCGGACTCGTCTCCCTGACGCTCGACCTCGACCTGGGTGAGCTGACTGATCATGTCGTCCTGCGGGTGAGCGCGCCGCTTCTGTACGAGATCGAGATAATAAATGCCCGATTCGATCGCGGCTTGCATGCCTTCGGCTGAGGTGCGGAACTCGCCGGGCTTGCGTTCCAGCGTTTTGTCGAGCCAGAGTCGGAGTTGCTGACGGTCGCCCGGGGGAACACCGAGCATCTCGCTGATGACTTCCACGGGAAACAGTGCGGAGAACTCGGCGACCGCATCGAAGTTGTGCTGATCGAGGCGCTCGGCGAATTGCCTTATCGTGGTGCGGATCATCGGTTCCATGGCCGCAATTGCACGAGGTGTGAACACCTTATTGACCAGTTTCCGCATCCGGGTGTGGTCGGGCGGGTCCATCATGATGATCAGGTCCGGCAGGTTTTCCAGCTGCTCCGGATTAGTGAAATGGTCGAGACTGACACCTTTCGCCGACGAGTACGTCTCATGGTCCTTCATCGCCGGGGCGACGTCTTCGTAGCGCGACAGCGCCCAAAAGCCGTACTGCTCCTGGTGATAGACGGGTGCCTCGTTGCGTAGCCGTCGGTACGTTTCAAATGGCCCGTTGAAAAAATCGTCGGAAAATGGATCGAAGTGCACGGCCGAATTGGGAGCGGTGGTGTCGGTCGGACTCATTAAGCTACTCCCCTCGTTGGACTCCAACAGTGTCTTGGGTTGTTCGGTGATATCGGTCGCAGATTGGCGGCCGCCGGCGCCGACCACTCGCTTGCACGTTGCCCACCGCAGGCGCCGGCGCAAGATCGTCGCTTGGACACCCGCCCACGTCTGGCAGTAGCCGAGCCCCAGTGTGACATTTACTACCCAGGATGTAAAGGTGCGCGGGCGCCGATGGACGTCGAACAGAGCAAGCGTGTGGTGCCGAACCCCAGCGCGCGCCTCCGAGCTCGCCGCTCCCAGCTGTCACATTCCATCGGACCGCCGTAAAAACGCACAGCTTTACATGCCTCCTATGCTATGTAAAAGTTGGGCATGGCCGGATTGACCCTTGCCCAGCGCGACTTCGCTGCCACCCAGCGGCAACTCGGACGCTGGTTCTCTGGCAAGTTCGATCAGCCGGCCACGGTGTCACTCACGGTCGCCAACGCCTCCGGCGGCTGGTCGAGCGAGAGCCTGCTGGCCTCGGTGTCCACCGCCCAGGGCACACATGAGTACATCGTGCGCATCCCACCGGCCGGCGGCGGCCTGTTCGCCGACTACGACCTCGAAGGACAAACCCGCACCCAAGACCTGGTGCGCGGTTACGGCGTCACGACGCCCTCCCCCCTGCACTACGAACCCGACACCGGATGGATCGGTTCCAAATTTCTGGTGATGCCCCGCATTCTTGGCCACATACCCGGCGATATGACCTATGCGCGAAAGGGCTGGCTGCACGACGCCACCGTGGATGTTCAGCGCCGTGCGCACGATGGATTCTTGTCTACTCTTGCTGCGCTGCAACGCGTTCCGCCAGACCGGGCGCCGTGGCTGCAACGCCCCACCGGTACCGGGACCGCCGCCGAGGTCACCTGGTGGCGCGAATACGCCCTGTGGGGCACCGACAATGACGTCCCCGACTTGATGCTCGACGCGTTCGACTGGCTGGCAGGCAATCTGCCGAACGACGAGGCCGAGCCGGCGCTGTGCTGGGGCGATGCCCGCATGTCGAACATGATCTTCGACGACCAGGGCAACATCGTCGGCGTGCTGGACTGGGAACAGGCGTGCCTGTGTCCCGCCGAAGCCGACTTCGGCTGGTGGCTGGCGACCCGGCGCCAGATGCTGGCGGTACATGGCATCGACGCCGATCCGGAGCTTCCCGGATTCGACAGCCGAAGCCACGTCATCGACCGCTATCAAGACATGATCGGTCGGCGCCTGAACAATCTCGACTGGTACGAGAACTTCGCAACGGTCCGCATCGGATGCTGCACGCTACGCATCCAGGTGTTGCTGCGGGCGCTGGGCCAGCACGACCACTTCCTCACGCGCGCACCGATTCTGCCGCCGTGGACCGTCGATGCAATCCGGTCGGGGCGGCCCAGGCCATGAGCGTGACACGGCGACAGCCGGCGGGGGCGCCGAGCTGATGCGCGAGTCGGTGACGGTGCACATGGACGCGGCACCCGACGACATCTGGTGGTTGGTGGCCGATATCCGCAATACCGGTCGCTTCTCCCCGGAGACGTTTGAGGCTGAGTGGCTCGACGGAGCGACCGGCCCGGCAGTCGGCGTGCGGTTTCGCGGTCACGTGAAACGCAACGAGATCGGCCCGATCTACTGGACGACGTGTCGGATCACCGCGTGCGAGCCTGGCCGTGAATTCGGCTTCCAGGTGATGGTCGGCAACACGGCGGTGAACAACTGGCATTACCGGTTCACACCGACGGCCTCGGGCACCAATGTCACCGAGTCGTTCTGGGTGAAGGACTTTCGCATGCCGCGATTTGTGCAGTTCGTCTTCGGCGAGTTGCGCCGCAGGCGCAATATCCGAGACATGACCACCACCCTCGAACGAATCAGGGAGGTCGTCGAATCCCGCTGACACCCAGGCGGATCGGCGATCAAGCCGGTGTCAGACGGACCGGCAGTCGTGTCGGTCCACGCAGCGAACTGTGGGTGGACCACGTTGTCGGACCGAGAGGTTCGATCCGCGCAACGTGGGTCGTCAACTCCCGCAACACCGCGTGAGCCTCCATGCGCGCCAACGGCGCCCCTAGACACATGTGCGCGCCGTACCCGAATGCCAGGTGGGCACGCGGGTCACGGTCGGCCCGATATTCGTCGGGATCGTCGAAGACCGACGGGTCGCGGTTGCCCGCCCCGAACGAGAGCAGGATGCGTGATCCAGCGGGAATGGTGACATCGCCGACCTGGTAGTCAGCGATGGTGTAGCGGTAGAGGTTCTGGATGGGCGTCGTAATTCGCAGTTGCTCTTCGACCGCCATGGGAATGAGATCGGGATTTGCGCGGATCAGCGCGTATTGCTCGGGGTGACGCGCGAGCGTGTCGAACATCCCGCCGAGCAGGTTGGTGGTGGTCTCGTTGCCGGCGATCAGCAAGTGAATCGCGATCAACAGCAGTTGGCGATCGGTGAGGCTGCCGTCGGTGTTGTGCTCGAGCAGCCGGCCCAACACGGTGCCCGAGCCTTTCAGCCCCCCTGCAGCAAATTGTCTTGTGAAATAGCGTTGTAACGCGGCCATGGCGTTCATGGACTTCACGGCTCCGGCCAGACCCGCCGGTGTCGCGCGTAATTCCATCATGCCCACGGCGTTTTCCGACCAGCGCCGAAAATCGCCCACATCCCCTGGGGGTACCCCGAGGATCTCAGCGATGAGGCGGATCGGCATCGGTATCGCCAACTGCTGCACGACATCGCACCTGGGCTCGGCCACGACCCGGGCCACCAGTTCTTCGGCCAACTTCTCGACCACGAGGCGCCACGCTCCCATGGCGCCCCTGCTGAACCCGGGCTGGACCTGCTTCCGGAGCCGAGTATGTTCGTCGCCGTCGGTCAGGACGGCAAGGGGTGCCGAAAACCTCAGCCGGGTAACGCCTTCGGTACTGGTGACCGTGTCGGTGTCGCGTAGCGCGGCCCGTATGTCGTCGAGGCGACTGAGGATCCAGGTGGCCCGGCGGGGGTTGTAATGTACCCGCCCACCCCGGTGCAGTGCGCGATAAGCGTCGAAAGGTTGTGCGGCGGTAGCTGGATCTTGCGGGTCGTAGTCGGTGTTGACCGCACCGGTCCAGCCGTCATAACCGCGTCGGCGGACCCGGATCGCCGCGGCGACGTTCATCCGGACGGCGTCACCGAACGGCTTGACGGCCCCGACCCCGGCTTGCGCTTTCTCGCGGATCGACACTAATAGCCTTTCGATGCGGTTCGGCCAACCATCACACGCCGTGCCGCTGACTTCGAATGATGTTGGCAACCAGGTGGATGCCGTAACCGGCCGACACCATGGTCGATGCTTTCTTGGTCCGTGGGATCGCCATCAGCACTCCGATCAGGGTTTCGATGGCACCGTTGATGAAGGTGAACGTGCGTGGGCGAGCCGGGAAGCCCAGCCGATTGATCGGGTCGAAGGCTCCGGGAACTACGAAGTGCGCGAGGCCGATTGCGATCACCACTATCGCCCGGTTGGGGGTGTTGCTGTCACCACCACGTTCACGTGACACGGGCCACCGCAATCATATCTTTGAGACCGATCACAGCCAGAACTCCACCGTCACAGGGGATGTCGATGCCGGTGATATAGCTGGCTTTGTCGCTCGCGCAGAATGCCAGCAGTTCTGCGACCTCCTCCGGCCGGCCGATGCGCTTGAGCGCACCGCACTGCGCGATGGCGCTTGATCCGGTTTGTTCTTCGAGACGGCCCATCGCGGTGTCGATGGTGCCCGGGGAGACCGACAGGATTCGGGCGCCGCGGCTGCCAAATCTGGCTGCTTGGGAGGCGCAGTACCACGTCACGAAGTTTTTGCTGATCGAGTACGCCAGGCCTGGCCTGGCCTTGGCCGGAACGACATTGCACGCGGACGTCATTTTTTTCATGAAGACGTCATCGTCGCGCAAGGCGGTCTTGAACTGTCGCTTGGGTATCAAGATGCGCGGGAACATGTGCGCGGCCATGGACGCGACGTTGACCGTCGCGAAGCCGTCATGCGCGAGCGGGTAGAAGGCCTCGTTGACATGGACGGTGCCCAGGGCGTTGATCCGGACGATGTGTTCGGGGGAGCCCATACTCGGGCTGACGCCGGCGGTGTGAATGAGCGACGTCACGATGCCGAATTCTGATGCAGCGTCAACTAATTCGGCGGTCGATGTGCGCTCTGTGACGTCACACACCACTGTCTTGCATGGGACACCGGCAGCCTCGAGTTCGGCTGCGGCCGCGTCAAGAGCGTTCTGGTTGATGTCGCTGATAACGACTGGGCGGTCGCGTCCGACGATCTTGGCTGCGGCAAGCCCGATGCCACCTGCGCCGCCGGTGATGACGCACACGTTGCGCATCAACAGCACCTCCGCTCCCCGACTGTCCACATCCGGCGCCGGCTCGCCGCTTTCTAGAGCGAACTCGCTGGCGGCAACCTTCGGCGAACAGAACGGGAACTTGTATTTACGAGAAAAATCGTCTCGTAAATGGTCCCATGGTGTCCCGGTAATGTCCACCTCCGGGTCCACCGTTTCGCGGCGCAGATGAGGACCCTGCTGGAACCCGGCGCCGTGCCTTAGAGTCGGCTCAGTGTCAGGGTGATGTTGCCGCTTGTTGCGGTGGTTGGATCCTGATCACCTGATGTCTGGCTCATAGAGTCGGTG